>CADBCX010000007.1 GCA_902793245.1 uncultured Eubacteriales bacterium
CTCGTTTTGATAAACTCGCTTCTCGCTTCCTTGCCTTCGTCCATCTCGCTTGCATCCGTATTCTTCTTGCATAATCCCTGCGGATTTGCATTTAGAAACACACTCTAGTACCGGTGGCAGTGGCCAGCTGGCATTGATCATTCACAAGCGTCTGCCGAGTCTCAGCACCGGTACAATCATGACCATCTTCGATGGGGTAGTTGTGCTTTTCGACTGGACGCTCGGTGGTTCCCTTCTGTTTTCCGTCATCGCTGTTCTCCTTTGTAGCGGAGCGATCGACCTGATTGATATGCTCTTCAACAGGAAAGTTGCTCCTGATTGGCTCAACAAATCGATGAACTGGTACAAGCGTATGTCTCCGCAGTTGCGCTATGCAATAGGTATCTTCATTGTCTGTGAGATTACCATTGTAATGATACTGCATAAGACGTTAATCGTGTAAGCCTCTTAGGAGTCGGCGTAGGCCGGCTTCCCAGACTGTCGACAGAGTCCAAGGTCAACACATCGGACTCTATCATATAAAAATGTAGTAAAGTCAAAGGAATCAGATATTTATGATTAACAATACACATAACATAATCGTGTTCCTCGATACTATTCATGAGTTGCCTAAAACTCGCCTAATAAGCAAGGTCGGTATATAGATATCTCCCATACCATTTACTTCACAGGTTTTCTACATTCTCTGCGAGGAAAGGGGGTAAAAGAAAAACTAAGCAAGCGATCTTCAAGGTTGGTTTTTAGGAACTGGTGTTTCTTCTTCATGATTTTCGTACAAGCATCGCAGCACTTCTACGTGAGAGTATGCCTTATCGCTTGATCCGCACGCCATTTCATAAATTCTCTTTATTTCATCTCTGCGTCGTGCAATAGTAACAGTAAACCCATCAGGTGGATCAATGACTTCATTGGAAGCATGTAAGCTATCATCCATTGCCACTTCACGCTTCTTATCCCAATAGGTGTAGCGTCTGTCATGATATATCAACCAAGCATATTCAATCACTGTCTCCGTGGGATTGGCTACTTTCTGAAGAGTCGAAATCCATGATCTTTCCCGCACTGTCTTGTAGTTCCAATACAGGTTTTCATGTACAAAAGTGATAAAGTTGTCATAATAACTTCGATTGAGCTTCTCATCACACTTGAACTCATCCATAATCTTCTGTTTTTCTCTGACCAGTATTTCTTGGAGCGTGTCCAACCCAATTGTCTCAAAAGCTTCTTTCAAGCGGCGACGCGCTTCCCCCCGGCGAAGGTTTTGGGAGCCTGTATTCAAAAGTCCCTTCAGCTCTTCAAAACTTTCAGCATATTCCGAAAATAAGATCGCGGCATATACGGCTGTCACTTGCACGCTTGCGAATAAGGTTACCTTGTATTTCGCGAGGTGCTCGCGATTCTTTCCCACATACTGCTCGAAGCGAAGCCGCAAATAAGCTCTGGAACTCATGCCGCACACCCGAACCATAAATACGTCTGCCGCCACCTCTCCAAATACCATTTCTTTTCCAGACAGGAAGCTTTTCGCGCTGCGATCCTGATCCTGATCATCCAATCCAGCTCTGACAGTCAAAATGGCGTTTTGGGCATAGGACAACAATTTATCGTTATAGCGTAGCAAGGACTCTCGCCTCAAAGGCTGGAATTCCAGCCAGTTGGCAATGTGAGCCCTAAAAATGTCAAGAATAAAGTCTGGAGAGCCTGTCAACAATTCAATGAATACTCTGCGGACTATAATGTCCATTTCATCGAAAAAATCATTCGCAATCGCCATTTGCCAGTCTTCATTCATCAAAGTTATGCATTTCTCCCTGAATAACTCGTAATCTTCCTTAATTCTGCCGCATATTTTTTCAAATCCCTCGGACAGGGCAAAAAAGGCGTGAATTATCAAAACGCCATCTTTATCCTCCTCCGGTTTGCGCAACAGGTACAACAGCCTTCTGTAATTCTTATTGAACATTTCCTTCAGCAGTCTTTGGCAAAACTTTTGCACCGCTAGCTCGATATAATAATCAACGCGCACCTTTCTCTTCCTGACTCCCACAGAATGGCCCGCCTCGTGAACCAGCATGGGCAAAAGCATTTCAGGTTGACACGCCTGCTCCAGAGGAACATCGATGCTGACGATTCGTTTATCCGGCGGCAAATGAGAGAAAAACATATACGCGCGCATTGATGAACCGCCCTGCCCATGCAGAAAAAAAATGTGCTTTCTGTCCGATTTCCTGTATTGGGCATCCCACGCAAGAACCAACTGATTGATTTTTTTCTGATAGCATAACAGCAGTCGCGGCAGGTAATTATCTACGATCTTGGGATAGCTGGGAGAAATCGTCATTTTTGCGCTTGTATTTAACAGAGATTCCAGCATATGATTCAGCAGATCGCAAAACTTTTGCGTATCGTCCAGTATTTTATTGTTATCCCCGTTGGCGCATGCCCCGTCCGGATTACTGGATTTCAAAAGCTCCTCCAACAAATCCACAATGTCAATATAATGATGATAGACCCATCTGGTATACTTCGATCGTCTCAATGAATCAAACGCGCCAATGCCTTTTACAATCTTCTGAATCGCTCTGTGTTCTTTATAACCTCTCCCTGAAATTATGCCTTGGTCTTCATCATCCCTGTCATGCTCGTCTCCTTCAACACAGGTTCTTACAGGAAAGCATAACGAGGTTAAGGTAGAATCGCAATAATCGCCATACCATGTTTTATCTGGTATCGGCTTTTTCGAGGCCAAAATCCCATTGCTTCTGTACAAAGACACCAACTTTGACATCTGTACGTCATACGCGAATATGAAATAGTCATTGGTTCCGGGTAGCGTACCTGATTTGAAGCCGCCTGCGGCCAACTCTTTTTCGATCGCGTCGAACAGAATACTGACGTTTTCTTTACTCTTATCATTCCGGGAAAACGTGATCAAGACACTGTCCAGCTTCTGCGGATTATCGCTTTCCGCGGCATTGAATTCATCAGGTTTCAGGAACATTATTGTGTATGAATAGACCTGCCACCTGTTTTGGAGGGCCATTGCCTGCAGCTTATCAATATATTCCTTATACGCTGGCACTGATTCAGCGACATTTTGGCTCAATCCTATCAATGCTATAGCGCTGGAACCCATTGTAACATAAGCTTTGGTGCCAATAGAGTCATGAAAAGAAGGGCCGTGTATCCCGTTTGCTCCAGATTCGTAGGTGTTCATTTTCTCCTCCACCCTTTGAGCATAGGAAAAGAGATCGATATCGCGCTTCTCGTCTATCAGAAAAAAACTGATTGCACCAAATTTGCTCTTCCTGAAATCATCAGCGACAAATCCGTCTATCGCAGGAATCAGAACGCTTTGTTCCATGCTGACGGCCGTATTTTCTATGGTTTCCGCAAGCTTCTCCATGCTGGCGGCAAGTTCAAAATCAATATAGTCGTAATCCCCAAACGCATCAAATCGAATCGCGTTGGATACCGGCGCGACGGTGCGCTTCTCCTCTTCCACAGAATTCTTAAAGAGCTTGACGATCACAATATCGTTTCCAACCCTGGACTCCACAGACACTCAAATTCCTTCTTTCTTTGCCCGCAAGCTTGTTTGCGCCGAAACGCTCTGTTTTTTTCCTTTTCCTTGGTTTTTTATAGGTGACTTCGCGCGTTTTTTCCCTGCCGCTGCCATTTTCCCCTGAAAGGGTGTATTGTCAAATTCTTTGCTGTTCAAGTCCGCAGGCGTCGTAACAGTCGGATCCGATTCCGATCTCGGCACAAAACGATTGCGTATTGTGTCAAACGCTCGTTGAGCATTCAAATAATCCATCTTATTTGTATCTATATAGTTAAACGTCAGGTACAGCTTCCACAGACTGTCTGCCAAATCAAAGCATGGTTTCTTCCATAGCTCATCACTTGTGTCTTTCAACTCGTTCACATTGATGTATTTGAGATGCAACTCATAACTACAGTTTGGAATACGTGCCACGATCATATGGTAAATCCACATCTTCAATAATTTTTTACCATCGGGTTGAGTCTCAAAAATGTCATTCCATGGTGTACCTAAAGCGTATTCGACGTCTTCGATGCAGAAGCGAATATTCTGTGCATATTGCTTTTCATCGTCATTCGTGCTTTCCGCCCCGGTATCCTGTTGGATGCCTTCTTTCTTTTCTCGCAGGACAGGTCGATAGGCCTCCAGCAAGCGAGCCGCTATCATCCCACGCATCAACACATTCGTAAGCGTCACGCTGCTTTCGTTATTCTCTTTGAGTTCTTTGAACATAAAGCGAAAATAGTTCCTTTGCAATTCGTCCTTTACGCCATATGCCGGAGCCCCGAGCAAAAGACCCATGGCAAAAGAGAAATAGGACCATGCGTCTTCCTTTTCATTGGACAACACGGAAGGTATTTTTTTGCATGCTCTTTCCAACGCTAGCGCGTGATATTTGGCCTGAGCATAAAGGGAGTCGCCCAACGTTGTCCCCTGCGCGTTCTGCATCAATTGCCGCTTCCACAAAGTCATATCTTTCATAATCGATAAAAAGTCTGGATCCATTGGCCACCTTTTATAATACTGTTCATTATTCTGTGGTCTCTTGTGTCTTTTCAGGTTCTTGACCTTTTTCAGCAACACGTCCGCCATTTGATAAGCAATATGCTGCGGCGTATGCAGCACATGAAAAAAAACGGGAATCGCCACGCATATCGAGACATGAATCACAGTCGCGACCAGCATCAGCGAGAACAACCGCACCGTCATGAAATAAATTAAAGCCATCAGGACAAACAGCAGCGCGCAAAGAAAAGGAAGGACCGGAAAATATTCCTGCAGCGTATATGGATTCAAATTAGAACGATGTCTGTCATTTGACAGGCTCAGAACAAGAAGACCCGTCCCCAAAAAAGAAGTTACAATGGATATGACATTGAGTTCCTGCCTGCACTGGGCAAGAAAGGCCGCCATATCGGTTCTCCATTCCGCGGAAAAAAAGATCATGGCATCGACCAGGGTCCTGTTCAGATTTGTCCACACGCCGATATGATAAAGAGAGGAAAGCAGAAAAAACGACCCGAGCAAAAAGAGGAAAAGATAAAAAATGGTCCAACTGAATTTGAGCCGCGTCTCGTTCTTATCCAAGCTGTAGATGGCCAGCTTCAGATAAGACCAACTGATCGACCAAAGGCCAAAGCAAAGCGAAAGAAGGAAGTAGAACCACTTAATCCACCTTGCGGAAGGGGACGTCACCGCCCAAAAAATGTTGTGCGGTGAATGGGTGGTCATCATACAAGCCACCACAATGGTGACAATACAAATTGTAGATATTGCGTTGATTACTGCCGTAATCCGTCCATACAGCTCCAAATCCCCTTTGATTCCCTGCAAAAGCGTTCCAAAGATGCTGTTTTTTATTATGCTCCAAAGTGTCCCCGTTCCGTTCTTTTCGTTCGTTTTTTCATGCATCGCTTATTTGCCTTCCGGATAATGCAGTTTGTAGTGTATCCATAATAAAAAGGCCATAGCTGTTAAAATAGGATAACTATGGCAAGAAAACCGCTCTGTGCGCTAATCGTCTTTGTTCAGCGCCTCCAGCATTTCAGCTGTGGGGATGGCGAATACAAACTTCGCTTCAGGGCCTTCGGGAGTATCGCCTTCTTCATATTCATAATCATACAAATTGCAGTTAAATGTACGATATGACCCAGGAACCAGCCTGAGATTATCAAAGTCTTTTTTCAATCGGTCTGTAATGATCTTTAATTCCTGCTCGGAATAGCGATTGGGTTTTTGCAGATTTTTCATATAAATATCTCCTCAATGTTTTGTCGGATACGCCCGGAACTTTAATGAAACCAATCGTCGCCCCCGACGCACAGGTTAACCCAGTCTTGGGGATAAACGATCTGCAACAACGCTTTCTTTGCGCGCCAGAGGCAATTCGCTTTTCTTAACCTCCCGGCCAATTAGTTTCTCTCTGCAATAACCATCCTATGCGAACTCGAGCCGAAGTGAACCGCTCTTGCCAAAAGCAGACCGACTCAATTTCCTGCCAATACTCCATACAGACCGACGAGAACGATCTGAATTCTTCCTCCGCTATCATATCAAATCACATGATACTTTACAAGCCGGATCACAATGAAGCCTTAGCATCTCCCCATCCAAAAAATAGAATCGTCACAGTCTCGTCATGATTTATGCCATTACTCTTGTAATTTTCTCGTTGTTCATCAAAAATCCTTTCAAAAGTCTAATTGTCATTAAATTTAACATTTGCCATCCTTGCGATCCACCTGGACTATTGGCTCTGTCCTCAAAGCATTGTTTTTCGAAGCATAAATCGTTTCATTCATATCCCATCGAAATTGAGCGATGCGCCCTTGGAGATTAGATCCACTAACCCGCCGTTTACGTATACAACGTCGACCCAGTCATCGCCCAGCCGGTCCTCGCTTTTCATTGCAACAATAAGCGTACTGTCGGATAATTCCCACTGCACGCCCTCCGCGATATAAATACCGCCCCCATAAAAATGTCCAAATCCTCTTTGGGCCTTATCAATAAAATCCTCCCATACCAACGGACCGGGCTCTCCGTATTTCCCAGTCAATGCTCTGTTAAGTGTTTCAAAGGTTTCATCATAGTCAATTTCGTTGAAAAAATCATAACTCACCATAAACAACTGACCGTCTACAAAATAGAAACACATTAAGCTTGCATTGATCCCGCAAGCCTGAATTTGGTCATATTCCAATACTTCAATATTACCAAGACTCTTTTTATCCCTTGCCTTTCCTTCCAGCGCTTGAAGATCATTGATAGTGCTCCTCCATGTAATCCCGGAACGGATGGAAAAATCATCCGCTTTCGAAACTCTGGCAAGACCTCCGAGAAAGAGGAACAACAGCACCGTAACCCAGATTTTCTTTAGCAAAGATCAGCCCTCCATCTTAATCAGAACACATATATAGATTAAAGTATTACGGAAAATAGAATTTGGTTCTATTTTCTCCAATATATTGTTATAAATATAGACATCAAGCAAGAATGAAAATGCAAATATTCAAGGTATATATTTCCATAATCATAACATATACACCGCTACATAAAAGGCAGATGCCCCAAATCTCTCATCACAAAATATCTGTGTCATCATTCTGTTGTTTTCGTCCAAACTTCCATCCGAAATAATTCGTGCCCGAAAATTTCTCTCCTGTTATCTACTTAGCTGGATTTAGGTGGATTCAGGTTCTAGTTGTCACTGCGATTCGTACAGGTATAAATCCTTTTTCTGAAACGCCAAGAGTGTTTTAGTGAATAATATTAAGAAGTCCGTCCGAAGACTGTGTATTCGGATGGATTTTGGTCAGACTATCCGAAAACATACACAGATCTCATAGAGAGCCATCAACGGTCCTTGTTCAAAGGTTTTATCTGGGAAATGATTTTCAAAGGTAAGCGCCCAATAATCCCCGTAGTGCGCAGAGTGCACAATTATGACAATAGAGATCTGGCTTGGAAGAGGTGTTGTTCATGGCTGGTCTTGGCAAAGCGTTGGGATATGTAGGATCGCAGGGCATATATACAGGTGTTTTTCATGACTGGTTCTTCCCCCTCTTTCGTCACTTGCGACTGTCCAGAAAGCCCAAACAGCCCAAGCAGCCGCTCCTTTTATTGTAACGAAATCAGAGGGCACATGCCATAAGGCAAACACCCTATTTGGGAATTCGCCTTCAAAAAGGGGTTGAAATCAGGCTAAATCCATGAAAACCAAAAGGATTTTGCTCCGTTCATGTCGAATTATATAGGTGAATGAGAGCGAGGAAGGTAGTGAGCGGCATGGAGGAAGCGAAGGTACTGCGCATAGCTCTGGAGGCTCTCCAGGAGCAAATGACCATGCTGCAAAAAACGCTGGAACGGCTGACAAAACCAAAATAAGCAGAAGAACGAGCAGATAGAAGAACTGACACAGAGGTATACCATGGACGAAAAGCCAAAAATGAAGCAACGGTGCCTGTGCCCCATGAGATTCTACACAAACATAGAAGCCAGTGGCGGCACATGCACTGTCTCTACACGCCACAAGTTGATAGTCTTCCGATCTTACCAGTTAATAACTAAACATACCCCTACTGTAGCAGTGAAAACGATGCAGCCACACACCATTTTTGATGATTTATATAAATAATGAGCGAAATGATGTGAGTAATATAGAAATTGAGGCTGTTTTAAAATGGCTTATTATGATATTCTTGAAACAAGTCTCTTCATGTTGCAATATGTTTTGAGCATTTAACCGACTGATAGCAATCCCCTATCTTCGGATTATTGCGTCGACCTGGGATTGTTAGGAAAGGGGGGTATGAAAAGTATATAAGGGATCTTAAAGGATTGAGGTAACAACAGCGCAATAGTGGCGTGTCTCGCGGTAAAATGCACTCACGACACAAACTATAACACAGACATCTGAAAATGCCAAATTTCCAATGAATTTTACTCTACCGAATACGGTTCAATTCCTGTTTCTACAGCATCAAAGGCAATTTTGTGAATAATGTACAAACATCCGTCCGAAAACTGTGTTTTCGGACGGATTGTGGTGCACCGTGCTGGACTCGAACCAGCGACCCCCGCGATGTGAACACGATGCTCTACCGACTGAGCCAACGGTGCATATTGGGTAATTTTGTCACATGACTATTCAGTTTTAGTTGGCCAATCTGGTCAGTGGGCTCTACCAACTGAGCCATGCGACCATGATAACCGGGACTTGATATTTAGTTTTTCTGATCTCATGTCCCGGCTGACGTTCCATGCAGAGGAACCAGTATGGACTACCAACTGAGCCATGCGACCATATGAAGCTGTTGTCTTGACGACAAGGGTTATTATAGCACGTTCGGGGAGGGTTGTCAAGGTTTTGGGAGAAATTTTTGGGAAGAGCGGGGGCGACGGCCTCCGCCGACCCTGGCGGGGCGCTGGAAGGGGCTTACCCACGGGGGAACCAGACGCCATAAATGGCATCCCTACGGATGAGCACAGAGGTTGCAAGGGACATTCCCCGACAACGCGGATGCCATGAATGGCGTCCCTACGGATGGGCGCAGGGCTTGCAAGGGGGCTTCACCGGCGACGCGGACGCCATAAATGGCGTCCCTACGGATGGGCACAGGGCTTGCAAGGGGTTGATTCCTCGGCGACGCGGACGCCATATATGGCGTCCCTACGGATGGGCGCGTTGCATACCGCCCATCCACCGGCATCCCTAGGGGCGCGGCTCGAGGGGCAGGCGCACGGCGAAGGTGGCGCCCCGGCCGGGGGCGCTGTCCACGGTCACGTCGCCGCCGCAGAGGTCCACGATGCGGCGCACGAGGGCGAGGCCCAGGCCGTTGCCCTCGGTGGCGTGGGCGGTGTCGCCCTGGTAGAACTTTTCAAACACCCGCGCACGGGTGGCCGCGTCCATGCCGGGGCCGGCGTCGGCGACGGTCGCCACCGCGGCACCGCCCTCCCGGCGCAGGCGCACGGTGAGGGGCGCGCCCTGGGGGGAGAACTTGATGGCGTTGCCCAGCAGGTTCACCCACACGTGGTTCAGCATCTCCTCGTTGCCGAAGTACTCGATTTCCTCCAGGTCCACGTCCAGCTCCAGCGCCTTCTCGCTCCACTTGCTCTCCAGCAGCAGGATGGCCCGGCGCAGCTGCTCGTCCAGGGGGAAGGCGGCCTTGTCGGTGACGATGGTCTGGTTCTCCAGCTTGGACAGCAGCAGCACGTTGCTGGCCATGTTGGCCAGGCGGTCGGACTCGGAGACGATGATGTCCAGGTATTCCCGGCGCTGTTCGTCGGTGAGGTCGTCCCGCTCCAGCTGCTTGGCGAAGCCCCGGATGGACACGATGGGGGTCTTGAACTCGTGGGAGAAGTTGTTGATGAAGTCCTTGCGGAACATCTCCAGGCCGCCCAGCTCCTCGGCCATGTCGTTGAAGGAGCTGGCCAGCGCGCCCATGTCGCCGGGCACGTTCTCGTCGTCCACGCGCACGGAGAAGTCGCCCTTGCTCACCGCGTCCATGGCGTGCACCAGGTCGTCGATGGGCCGCAGCTTGCTGCGCCCGCGCCCCGCCGCCAGCATCAGTATGAACACCATCAGCAGCGTGGGCATGGCCAGCGTGCGATAGAAGGGATTCACCAGCAGCCCGAAGAACACCAAAAAGCCGTAGGCGGCCGCGGCCATCAGCCCCGCCGTCAAAATCACGCCGCAGAGGAAGGTCCACAGCGTCATGTACAGGCTCTCCCGCCGGGGAAGGTTTCGCCGCCAGGGGCGCGCCTCCTCCCGCGGGGCGGGCAGGTTCGCCGCCTCCCGCCGCTTGAAGGGATGCTTCAATCCTTCTTCACCGCCTTGTAGCCCAGGCCGCGCACGGTGACGATCTCAAAGTCGTCACTGCCCCGGAAGTGGTCCCGCAGGCGGTTGATGTGCACGTCCACGGTGCGCTCGTCCGTGTCGGAGTCCATGTCCCAGATCTCGTCCATCAGCTGCCGCCGGGTGAAGATCTTGCCGGGATAGGAAAGCAGCTTGAACAGCAGCATGAACTCCTTCTTCGGCAGGGTACGCTCCCCCGCCGAGTTCTTCACCGACAGGGCATCGTAGTCCAGCACGGTATTCCCCACGGTGAGCCGGTGCTCGTTGACGATGCGGCTTCGGCGCAGCAGCGCCGCGATGCGCAGGATCATCTCCTCCTCGTCCACGGGCTTGACCATGTAGTCGTCGGTGCCGATCATGAAGCCCTTGTGCTTGTCGGCGGGCTTCTCCTTGGCCGTGACCATCAGGATCGGCAGGTCGCAGCCGGATTCCCGCAGGGTCCTCGTGAACTCATAGCCGTCCATGCGGGGCATCATGATGTCCAGCACGATCAGATCCACGTGCTTGCGATCCAGCACCTCCAGGGCCTCCACGCCGTCCGCGGCCAGGATGGGCTGGTAGCCGTGCTGGGTCAGCACCGCCTCCATCAGCTTGCGGGTATTCGCGTTGTCCTCGACGACCAGTATGTGGAACATGTTGCACCTCCGGAAATGGATGGAATCACAGGCACGCTGTCACGCGCTCCCCAAGGCGACCTCATCCGTCTTGCCTCTGCGCGTCAATCCACCTTCCCCTGAAGGGGAAGGCATGGTTATTTTCCCACCCTCACATGAACCCATTATGAACCCTTGCCAAGTTTCCGCTGAAATGGTACAATCAAGGCAGTATACTATGGAGGATGAGACCATGGACCAGCAGAACCCGAAGCGCG
This sequence comes from uncultured Eubacteriales bacterium, assembly GCA_902793245.1. Lineage (GTDB taxonomy): Bacteria > Bacillota > Clostridia > Christensenellales > Aristaeellaceae > RUG563. Next base: position 11,275 of record CADBCX010000007.1, read on the forward strand.
TCTACACCGCGGAGGAGATCGCCCGGCTGGAGGCCGAGGCGGTGGCCGCGCTGCAAAAGGGGGAAACGCCCTCGAAAACGGAAGCGCCCTCTCCCGCCGAAGCGCCGTCGGTTCCCGGCTTCGTGCCCTATGTGGACGACGTGCCGGAAGTGCCGCAGGCCGCCCCGGCCCAAATCGAACCGGCCGTCGAGCCGGAGGGCGACGCCCCGGATGACGACGGGGACTACGTGCCCGGGCCCTGGGAGGAGCGGGTGAACCGGCTGACGGATCAGCAGTGGAAGCTGGCGCAGATCATCGGCGGGGCGCTGCTGGGGGCCGTCGCCATCGGCCTTTTGTTCATCGGCGGCGAGGAGCTGGCCACCTATCGGCTCATCATCGCGGCGCTGGCGGCGCTGCTGGTGCCCCGGTACCTGGAGCGGGTGCTGCGCCGGGAATTGAACGTCGCCCGCAAGGCCATGATCGTCGCGATGCTCGTCTGCCTGGTGGCCGCGTTCCTGATCATCGGCATCCGCACCGGGTTCAACTTCTCCAAGGCGCCGCAATAAGCTGGAAAGCCGGATTGCCACGTCGACCCTTCGGGCCTCCCCGCAATGACGCATCGAGCATTGCGAAGGCCGAAGCGACGTGGCAATCTTTGTGTGTCCTCAGCCCTCCACCCGGTCCAGGGCCTTGACCACCTTGCGGGACCGCTGCTCCAGGCCGTCCAGCTCCGCCTCGGCCTGGTTCAGCCGCTGGCGCATCCGCTGGATGGCCTCGTCAAAGCGGGCGAAGTCCTGTTTCATGCCGGAGAGCATGGTGAGCACCTCGCCGCTGCGCTGTTCCAGCGTCACGGTGCGCAGGCCCATTTGCAGACTCGTGAGCAGCGCGCACAGCGTGGCCGGGCCGGAGATCAGCACCCGGTACTTCTCCTGCACCCGCTCGATCAGGCCGTCCCGGCGGGCCACCTCGGCGTAGAGGCTCTCGGTGGGCAGGAACATCACGGCGAAGTCGGTGGTCTGGGGCGGCTGGATGTACTTGTCGTGGATGCGTTTCGCCTGCTCCAGCACGGCCCGCTCCAGCTGGGCGGCGCACTTTTTCACGCCCTCCGCGTCCCCGGCCTCGGCGGCCTCCACCAGGCGCAGGTAGTCCTCCTGGGGAAACTTCGAGTCGATGGGCAAAAGGGGCGCTTCCTCTCCCGCCGTGGGCATCCGCAGGGCGAACTCCACCCGGTTTTGCGACAGGGCCGGGATGGCGCAGTTCTCCACCAGCTGGTCCGGCGCGTAGAGCTGCGCAAGCAGCGCCTTCAGCTGCACCTCGCCCCAGATGCCGCGGGTCTTCACCCCGCCCAGCATCTTTTTGAGGTCCGTCACGCCCAGGGACAGCTGGCGCAGCTCGCCCAAGCCCCGGTGCACGTTGGCCAGCTCGCCGTTGACCACCTTGAAGGACTCGGTCAGCCGCCCGTCCAGCTTGCCGGACACCAGCTCTTGCATCTGCTCCAGACGGCGCTCGTTGGCCTGGTTCATCAGCTCCATCCGCTCGTCCAGCGTGCGGCGCATCCGATCCTGCCGGTTCTCCATGGAATCCGACAGGGTCTCCATCTGCCTGAGGGCCGCGTTCAAATTCTCCCCCAGCCGCAGCATGGCCTCGGCCTGCTGGGTGGAATCGTGGCGCAGACGGCCCAGCGAGCGCGCCTGCCGCTTCTCCACGCGCCTGGAAAACAGCGCCGCGGACAGCACCGCCAGAGCGATGGCCAGCGCCAGCAGGATCAGCGCCGCGAGGGCGAAGTGTTCGCTCAGGAATTCATTCATTTCTTGCCCAGCTCCAGCGTCTTTTCATAGGCGGCGATGACCGCCTCCATGGCCGCGCTCCTGAAGCCCCGGGCCTCCAGCGCCCGCACGCCCTGGATGGTGGAGCCGCCGGGGCTGCACACCGCGTCCTTCATCGCGCCGGGATGCGCGCCGGTCTCCAGCGCCAGCGCCGCCGTGCCCAGCAGCATCTGGGCGGCGAATTGCTGGGCGTCGGCGCGGGGCAGCCCGCAGGCCACGCCGCCGTCCGCCAGGGCTTCGATCAGCATGGCTGCGAAGGCCGGGCCGCAGCCGGAGATGGCGCTGGCGGCGTCGATCTGCTTCTCCTCGATGAAGCCCAGCAGGCCCGCGCCCGCCATGGCCCCGGTAAAGGTCGACAGGGCCTCGTCGCTCACGCCGTCGGAGCAGCAGAGCAGCACGCCCTTGCCGATGGCCGCCGGGGTGTTGGGCATGACCCGGATCACCGGGAAGTCCACCCCCGCCAGCTCCCGGATGGCCTGCATGGACAGCCCCGCCGCCATGGTCACCAGCACGCAGGGCGTTTCGCGGCCTTGCAGCGCCTCACGGATGCCCGAGAGCATCCCGGCCATCATCTGGGGCTTCACGCCCAGGAACAGGTAGTCGCTCTTCTGCGCGGCCACGGCGTTGTCCACCGCCGTCGCGCCCAGCTTCTCCGCCAGCGCCCGCGCCTTGTCGGGCGTGCGGTTTGCCAGCAGGATGTTCTCCCCCGGCAATGCCTTGCGCGCCGCCGAAGCCAGCGCCGAGCCCATGTTGCCGCAGCCGATGAAGCCAAAGACGGGTTTCGTCATCTGTGTTTCCCCCTTAGTATAATAAGCAAAGATCCTTCGCTTCGCTCAGGATGACGGCAAACGTACGTCTGTCATCCTGAGCGAAGCGAAGGATCTGTAACATCGCGATTCAGCCGACATCCGGCGTCTGTTGTCACCGCAATCCTGTCTGTTGTCACCGTGCGCCGTTCACGTAGCGCACCTCGCCGGGCATGATCATGCCCAGTTCGTCCCGCGCCGTGCGGATCACGTAGTCGTCGGTTCGGGCGAAGGCCAGCTGGTCGGACAGAGCGTTGACCTCCAGGATCAGCTTGTCCCGCTCCCTCCGGGCCTTCTCCAGCCGGGCCGCGCCCTGGCTGTAGCGGGCCTGGCTCACCAGGTAGCTGGCGCCGAAGACCAGCAGCGTCACGGCGATCATCAACAGCCAAAACCGGGGCTTCACTCTGCGCCGCATCCCTGCCTCACCTCGAATCCTAAATAAATCCACTTGGCTTAATTCGACGTTATATCTTTGTTTCCTGTCAGCGAAATATGACTTTAATCCAACGAAATGACCGAATTTTGACAAAAATATGACGGACCACCCGCCCCAGCGCCCGGGCCGACGCCCGCGCCGCCGGAAACACCCCCACAGCGAACAGCCCGAACCCCAGCGCCGCGGCCAGGAAATCGTAGATCCGCGCCCGCCCGTCGTCCGCCAGCACCAGCGCCCCGCAGAAGATCACCGCCGCGCCCGCGCCGAAGGCCAAATCCGCCGCCAGGGACAGCCAGAAGCCCGCGGACAGCAGGCGCCGAAGCGCCGCCATCAGAGCGTACCAGGCCCCGATCAGCGCCCCCGCGGCCACCATGCCCAGGAACACCCATCCCTGGCCCGCCGTTGAAAACAGCATCAGCGCAGCAGGCGGCCCAGGAAGCCGCCCTTCTTCTTCCCGCCGCTGTATTCCAGGGCGTCCACCTGACCCTCTACCTCCACCCGGCCGTCCTCCAGGCTCAGCCGCGACACGTTCAGCCCCGCCCCGGCCACCGTCAGAGTGCCCTGGGACGTGCGCAGCACCACCAGCTGCTCGTTGAAGCAGTCCACGTCCTCCACCCCGGTCAGGCAGAGGCGCTTGCGATCCGTCAGCGCCACGCTGTGCTCCCGCGCCTGCTCGTTGTTTGGCATGGCCATCCCCCCCGTTCTGGACGAGTGTATGACGGAGAGGAAAGGGATATGAATGAGGAATGAGGAATGAGGAATGCGGAATGAGGAGTGAGGAGTGAGGAGTGAGGAATTCAGGGAGAAATCCTTCGGATTTCTTCGATTCAAAGATTGCCACGGCCTGCGGCCTCACAACGACGGGGCGCGGGAATGAAAAAGGGAAAATGGAGAATGACGACTGCCGCGCGGTTGTAGGGGCGCCGTTGCGGCGCCCGCCCCAAACCCGGACCCGGATTGCCACGTCGGGCTAAAGCCCTCCTCGCAATGACGTAAAACGAGGGTGATTTGAAACATTCCTACAGGAGTACTATTATTCAGCCTGCACCACGTCATTGCGAGGCCCGCAGGACCGTGGCAATCCGGTTCCCTTGAATCAAACAAATCCCGAAGGGATTTGCACCGTCATTCCTCATTCCTCACTCCTCATTCCTCACTCCACTCTCCACTCTCCCCACTCCACTCTCGCCCCAAGGAGGCACGCATGATTCCTACTCCCGAAATCGCCCTCATCGGCGCGGCCATCGTGGACATTCCCCTGGCCCCGGTGGGGCCGGAGGTGTTCGCCCGTCCCTCCACGCCCGTGGAGCGCATCGCCATGGGCGCGGGCGGCGATGCCCTGAACGAAGCCCTGGCCCTGTCGAAGCTGGGCCTCGCACCGATGCTGGTGAGCGTGATCGGCGAGGACCCCGCCGGGGACTTCGTGCTGAAAACCCTCGAACGCGCCGGGGTGGACGCCTCCTGCGTCCGCCGGGAGCCGGGGCTGGACACCGGCATCAACATCGTGCTGGTGGGGCCGGACGGCGAGCGCCGGTTCGTCACCAGCCGCACGGGCAGCCTGCGAAGCCTCGGCCCGGAGCACATCCTCCCGGCTCTGGAAAGCCCGGCGTTTTCAGGGGTGAAAATCGCCTGCCTGGCCAGCCTGTTCGTCTCCCCGCGGCTGACCCTTTCGGACACGGAGGCTCTCCTGGACGCATTGAAGGCTCGGGGCGTCACGCTCTGCGCGGACACCACCCGGCCCAAAAACAACGAGACCCTCCGGGACGCCGCGCCCGTCCTCTCCCGGCTGGACTACTTCTTTCCGAACCGGGACGAAGCCGCGGCCCTCACCGGCGAGGCGGACCCGGAGGCCGCCGCCGACGCCCTGCTGGAGTGCGGGGTGAAGCACGCGGTCATCAAGCTGGGCGGCGAGGGCTGCCTGCTGAAAAGCGCCAGTGAGCGCCACCGCATCCCCGCCATCCCCGGCATCATCCCCGTGGACACCACCGGCGCGGGAGACACCTTCGCCGCCGGCTTCCTGGCCGCGCTGCTGGAGGGCCGCTCCTTCGCCGACTGCGGCCGCTTCGCCTGCGCCGCCGCCTCCCTGTGCGTGGAGGGGGTGGGCACCAGCGGCGTATGGACGCGGGAGGATGTGGAAGCGAGGCTTAAGGGATTAGGGACTAGGGATTAGGGATTAGGAATAGTGAACGATCCTTCGCTCCGCTCAGGATGACAGGTATTGTCGTTGTCATCCTGAGCAAAGCGAAGGATCTTTACTATTGCCTGGGAAAGCCATCAGGAGTGAGAGCAAACCCTATTGCCTATTCCCTATTGCCTATTCCCTATTGCCTATTCCCTATTGCCTATTCCCTCAAATCTCCTCGTTCTCCTGCGTGTCCTCGCCTTCCTCGACCTCGTCCTCCTCGGCCTCGGCACGGGCGACGGAGATAACCTTGCTGTCCTCAGCCACGCGCATCAGGCGCACGCCCTGGGTGTTGCGGCTGAGGGTGGAGATGGAGGACACGGGCGTGCGGATGATCGTGCCGTCGTCGGTGATCAGCAGGATGTCCTCGGCCTCGTCCGCCAGCAGCTGGCAGGTGAGCCGGCCGGTCTTGGCGGTGAGGTTCATGGCCTTGATGCCCTTGCCGCCGCGGCTCTGCACGCGATACTCGTCGATCTCGGTGAGCTTGCCGTAGCCGTTTTCGGTGATGGAGAGCACCTTCATGCCCTCGAACACCGGGCACATGTCCACCACCTCGTCGCCCTGGTTCAGCTCGATGGACTTCACGCCCATGGCGGCGCGGCCGATGGGCCGCATGTCGGTCTCCGGGAAGCGGATGGCCATGCCGTCGCGGGTGCCCAGCAGCAGCTCGTAGCTGCCGTCGGTCAGCGCCACGCCGATCAGCTCGTCGTCCTCCCGCAGCACCAGGGCGATCAGGCCGCTCTTGCGCAGGTTGGTGAACTCGGAAAGCTCCGTGCGCTTGATCACGCCGTTCTTCGTGGCCATGATCAGGTAGTGGCCCGCCACCTTCTCCTCCGGCACCGGCAGCATGGCCTTCACCTTCTCGCCCGCGTCCAGCTGCAGCAGGTTCACGATGGCCGTGCCGCGGGCGGTGCGTCCCGCCTCGGGGATCTGGTAGCAGTTCAGCTGGTAGGCCCGGCCCCGGTTGGTGAAGAACATCAGCGTGTCGTGGGTGTTCACCACGTACATCTGCTCCACGAAGTCCTCCTCGCGGGTGGTGGCCCCGACCACGCCCTTGCCGCCGCGCTTCTGGGCGCGGTAGGTGGCCTTGGGCAGGCGCTTCACATAGCCGTAGTGCGTCAGCGTCACGACCATGTCCTCCTCGGCGATCAAATCCAGCATGTCGATCTCGCCCTCCAGGGCGGAGATCTCCGTGCGGCGCTCGTCGGCGTACTTGCGCTTGATCTCCAGGATCTCGTCCTTGATGATGCCCAGCACCAGGCTCTCGTCGGCCAGCACCTGCCTGTACCAGGCGATCTGCTTCTGAAGCTCGGCGTACTCGGCCTCGATCTTGTCCCGCTCCAAGCCGGTCAGGCGCTGGAGGCGCATGTCCAGGATGGCCTGGGCCTGGCGCTCGGAGAGGCCGAATCGGGTCATCAGGCCGTCCTTCGCCTCCTGGGCGGTGCGGCTGCCCCGGATCAGGGCGATCACTTCGTCGATGTTGTCCAGGGCGATGATCAGGCCCTCCAGGATGTGGCTGCGGGCCTCGGCCTTGTTCAGGTCATACTGGGTGCGGCGGCGGATCACGTCCTCCTGGTGCTCCAGGTAGTGATGGATCATCTGCCTGAGGCTCAGGATCTTCGGCGTGCCATCCACCAGCGCCAGCATGATGGCCCCGAAGGTATCCTGCAGCTGGGTGTGCTTGTACAGCGTGTTCAGCACCACATTGGCGTTCACGTCCCGCTTGAGCTCGATGACGATGCGCATGCCCTGGCGGTCGGACTCGTCGCGGATGTCGCTGATGCCCTCCACGGTCTTCTCGTGCACCATCTCGGCGATCTTCTCGATCAGCTTCGCCTTGTTCACCATGTAGGGAATCTCGGTGACGACGATGCGCTGGCGGCCCTGGCTCATCTCCTCGATCTCGCTCTTGGCGCGAACGATGATGCGGCCCCGGCCCTCGTGGTAGGCGTCGTAGATGCCCCGCTTGCCCAGGATCACGCCGCCGGTGGGGAAATCCGGGCCCTTCACGAACTGCATCAGGTCGTCCACGGTGCAGTCCGGATGGTCGATGTAGTGCACGCAGGCGTCGATCACCTCGCCCAGGTTGTGGGGTGGGATGTTGGTGGCCATGCCCACGGCGATGCCGCTGGAGCCGTTCACCAGCAGGTTCGGGAAGCGGCTGGGCATCACGGCGGGCTGCATCAGGGTCTCGTCGAAGTTCGGGTAGAAGTCGACGGTCTCCTTCTCGATGTCCCGCACCATCTCCATGGACAGCTTGGACAGGCGCGCCTCGGTATATCGCATGGCCGCCGCGCCGTCGCCGTCCACGGAGCCGAAGTTGCCCTGGCCCTCCACCAGCGTGTAGCGGATGGAGAAGTCCTGGGCCAGGCGCACCATGGCGTCGTAGACGCTGCTGTCGCCGTGGGGATGATATTTACCCAGCACGTCGCCCACGATGCGCGCGGACTTTCGGTAGGGCTTGTCGGGCGTGATGCCCATCTCGTTCATCGAATACAGGATGCGCCGGTGCACCGGCTTCAATCCGTCCCGCACGTCCGGCAGCGCCCGCGTCACGATGACCGCCATGGCGTAGGATATGAACGATTTCTTTAATTCATCCTCGATGTTGAGGGGAGTGAGTTTGCCGATGTTGAATTCGTCGGGCATGGTCGTGCCTCCATTTCTTTGAGAGGTGATTCAAAGGGAACAGGGAACAGGGAACAGGGAACAGGAATAGCTGATTCCCAACCTCGTTTCCGTCTCATCCATTCCCGATTTTTGTAAGGATCGCAGTCAGCATTTTGGAAACCTCCTTGCCCAGACATAGGGTATGGACAGTTTCCTCTTCTTTGAAATACCCCAAGTCAACGCAGAGAAGTATCTGCGTTTCTAGTTCATAGCCGGAACCGCGGGCAATGGAAAGAAAACGCGCATATTCTTTGGTCGTGGTCCTGCCGTAGCCTTCGGCGATGTTGGATGGAATGGAAACCGCAGAACGTCGAATTTGATCCGCCAATGCGTAATTCTCTTCCCTGGGAAGCCGCTTTGTCAGCGCATAGGCAGCCTTCGCCAATTCCATGGACCGTTTCCAGACAATCAGTTCCTTGAAATCGTCAACTCTGTTGTCTGCCATATCATCCTACATCCTTCCGCATCGCTTTGCGGCAACCACACTTCCTGTTCCCTGTTCCCTGGGCCCTGTTCCCTTGAACTCCTGTCAAATATCCAAATCCGCCACCAGCTTCGCATTCTGCTCGATGAACTCCCGCCGGGGCTCCACCTGGTCGCCCATGAGGAGGGTGAACAGCTCGTCGGCGGCGATGGCGTCCTTCATTTCGACGCGGTACATGCTGCGGGTCTCGGGGTTCATGGTGGTGTCCCACAGCTGCTGGTAGCTCATCTCGCCCAGGCCCTTGTACCGCTGGATCTCCGGCTTGGCGTCGCGGCCCATCTCGTCCAGCAGCTTTTGCAGCTGGCTGTCGGAATAGACGTACTGCTCCTGCTTGCCGCGGGTCACCTTGTACAGCGGCGGCTGGGCGGCGTAGACGTAGCCGTCCTCAATGAGCTTGGGCATAAACCGATAGAAGAACGTGAGCAGCAGGATGCGGATGTGGTTGCCGTCCACGTCGGCATCGGTCATGCACACGATGCGGTGGTAGCGCAGCTTGCTGGGGTCGAACTCCTTGCCGAAGCCGGCGCCGAAGGCGGTGATCATGGCCTTGATCTCGGCGTTGGAAAGGGCGCGGTCGATGCGGGTCTTTTCCACGTTCAAAATCTTGCCGCGCAGGGGCAGGATGGCCTGGAAGTGCCTGTCGCGGCCCTGCTTGGCGCTTCCGCCGGCGCTGTCGCCCTCGACGATGAAGATCTCGCACTTGGCCGGGTCGCGCTCAGAGCAGTCCGCCAGCTTGCCTGGCAGCGCCGCGCTCTCCAGGGCGGTCTTGCGCCGGGTCAGGTCGCGGGCCTTGCGGGCGGCCTCCCGGGCGCGGGCGGCGGAGAGGCACTTGTCCAGCACGGCGCGGGCCGAGCCGGGGTTCTCCTCCAGGTAGGCGGCCAGCTTCTCCGCGACCATGGAATCCACCAGCGGGCGGATCTCGCTGTTGCCCAGCTTGGTCTTGGTCTGTCCCTCGAACTGGGGTTCCACCAGCTTCACGCTCACGATGGCAGTCAGGCCCTCGCGCACGTCATCGCCGGTCAGGTTGGCGTCGTTGGCCTTGAGCATGCCGTTCTTGCGGGCGTAGTCGTTGATCACGCGGGTCAGCGCGTTGCGGAAGCCCGCCAGGTGGGTGCCGCCCTCGGGGGTGTGGATGTTGTTGGCGAAGGAGAACACGCTCTCGTTGAAGCTGTCGTTCCACTGCAGCGCCACCTCCACGGTGGAGCCGTTCTTCAGCCCGGAGATGTACACCGGCGGGGCGAACAGCGGCGTCTTGTGCCGGTTCAGGTACTCCACGAAGGACACGATGCCGCCCTCGTAGTGGAACACCTGGGTGTGGGGCTCCTCGCCGCGGTCGTCGGTCAGCTGGATGCGGATGCCGGCGTTCAGGAAGGCCATCTCGCGGAACCGGGTCTTCAACGTGTCGAAGTCAAACTCGCCGGTCTCGAAGATGCCGGGCTCCGGGTCCTCGCCGGTCTTCACGTCCGGCCAGAAGCGGATGGTGGTGCCGGTGCGCTCCGTCTCCCCCACCACCTTCAGGTCGTAGAGGATCTTGCCGCGCTCGTATTCCTGCTGGTAGATCTTGCCGTCCTGGTAGACGTTCACCTGCAAATGGCTGGACAGGCCGTTCACCACCGACGCACCCACGCCGTGCAGGCCGCCGGACACCTTGTAGCCCTCGCCGCCGAACTTGCCGCCGGCGTGCAGCACCGTCAGGCACACCTCCACCGCGGGCCTGCCCATCTTCGGATGGATGCCCACGGGGAAGCCGCGACCGTTGTCCTGCACGGTCACGGAGCCGTCCTTGTTCAGGGTGACTTCGATGTTGTCGCAGAATCCGGCCAGCGCCTCGTCCACGGCGTTGTCCACGATCTCATAGACCAGGTGATGCAGGCCGCGCTCGTCGGTGGAGCCGATGTACATGCCCGGGCGGCGGCGCACCGCCTCCAGGCCCTCCAGCACCTGTATTTGACTCTCGTCGTAATGATTGTCTCTCTGCATTTTCTAGCCTTTCCCCACGCCGGAAAACCCGGCGCTGAAAATATTTTTCTTCCTATAGTAATTATACCACTTTTCGCCCCTTTCAGACTTGCATAAACAGGTTAAAGAAGCGCATGAAATATACATTTAACGCGAATGCCAAAAATGAAGGTGCGCCACGCAAAAAGCAGCCCATAGGGCTGCTCATGCGTGGCGCACCCAAAGGGATTCGAACCCCCGGCCTACCGCTTAGGAGGCGGTCGCTCTATCCTGCTGAGCTATGGGTGCATAGCGGTTCCCCGCGGGGAACAATATGTATTATGGCACGAAGCCCGCCGATTGTCAAGGGAAGAAATGCGACAATCCTCCCTCTGCTCCGGGACGACAGTGATCGTGCCCGCCCCGACTCCCCTTCCAAGGGGAGCTGTCGGACCGCAGGGACGACTGAGGGGTTGCGCCGCTTGCCAAGCGCCCCTTCAGGCGCTATAATAATAGCAACCACCGGAAAGGAACCCACCCCATGAAACATCGAACGTTCTGGACGCGCTTCTTCCTGGCCGCGGCGATCCTCACGGCGGCGCTGATCTTCTATTTCTCCACCCAGGCGGGGCCGGAGTCGGCGGAGCTCAGCGACGGCGTGACGCTGGCGGTAGCGAAGGTGGTGCGCCCGAATTACGAGGCCCTGCCCAGCGTCCAGAGGCTGAGCTTCCTGGAGACGCTGAGCCTGATCGTGCGCAAGTGCGCCCACTTCGGCGAGTTCGCGCTGCTGGCCTTCAACCTGATGGGCTGGCTGCGGCTGCGGCGCTGGGACAGGCCCCGCGTCGCCGCCCTGCCCTGGGCCTGGCTGCTCGCCACGCTCTACGCCGCCACCGACGAGTGGCACCAGAGCTTCGTGGAGGCCCGCGGCCCCGCTCTGCTGGACGTGGGCATCGACTCCGCCGGGGCGCTCACCGGGGCAGTCGTCATGCTGCTTTTGTTGATGATTGTCGAGAAAACAGGGAACAGGGAACAGGATAGAGGGCCCAGGGAACAGGGAACAGGGAACAGGAATGGCGGCTGACGCGCACGCATCGGATTTCGCCGGTTTCCAGGTTCCCCATATAGACAATGTACAGATTCTTCGCTTCGCTCAGAATGACAAACATCGCAAACCTGTCATCCTGAGCAGAGCGAAGGATCTGTACATTTTGGTTGAGGGGACATGGGAATAAAAGTCACCGTTGGGTTGCGCGCCAGCGGCACTTCCTGTTCCCTGGGCCTCCCGGCCCCATCTCGCTAAAAACAGTCCACCGGACTGTTTTCCGGGCGCTCGATGTCCCTGTTCCCTGTTCCCTATTCCCTAATAATTCTCCGCCTTGATCTGGAAATAGCTCTGGGGATGGTTGCACACCGGGCAGACCTCCGGAGCCTTCTTGCCGATGCAGATGTGACCGCAGTTGCTGCACTGCCAGATCATGTCGCCGTCGCGGCTGAACACAAGGCCCTCCTCGATGTTCTTCAGCAGCTTGCGATAGCGTTCCTCGTGCTCCTTCTCGATGGCGGCCACGCCCTCGAACTGCCTGGCGATGTCCTCAAAGCCCTCCTCGCGGGCCTCCTGGGCGAACCTGGCGTACATGTCGGTCCACTCGAAGTTCTCGCCGTCGGCGGCGTCGGAGAGGTTCTGGGGGGTGGCGGGCACCTTGCCGCCGTGGAGCAGCTTGAACCACAGCTTGGCGTGCTCCTTCTCGTTCTTCGCGGTCTCCTCGAAGATCGCGGCGATCTGCACGTAGCCGTCCTTCTTGGCCTGGGAAGCGTAGTAATCGTACTTGTTGCGGGCCTGGCTCTCGCCGGCAAACGCCGCCATCAGATTGGCCTCGGTTCTTGAACCCTTGAATTCCATAAAGCACCTCCATGGGATTATTCTGTACGCATGGTAGCATGGATTATACCGTATAGTCAATGATAACTTGCCGCTGCCAAGCGGCTCACGCACGAATTACAAATATGTTTCAAACGCATGAATGGCGTCCCTGCGGCGAACGGCCATAGCCCTGCAAAGCAATGGTCATTCATGCGTTTGCCCTGCCGCCCTGCCAAAACGCAGATTTCCCGCCCTTGAATCTATGGGGCGGGAAATCGTCTCCAGAAGGGCGGCAGCGAGAGGCTCCCGGTCATTCGTGCGTTTGCCCTGCCGCCTCGCCAAAACGCAGATTTCCCGCCCTTGAATCAGTGGGGCGGGAAATCGCCGCCAGAAAGGCGGCAGCGGTTAACTCCGGTTTTACCGGTCTGCGCGCACGCGCCAGCCGAACTCGTCCGCGAGCTTGCCGGTCTGGATGCCGGTGATGGTGTCGTAGAGCTTCTGGGTCACGGGGCCGATGGAGCCGTCGCCGATGGTCATGACCTCGTCCATGTAGCGCAACTTGCCCACGGGGCTGATGACGGCGGCGGTACCGGTGCCGAAGACCTCCTCCAGCTTGCCGGACTTCTGGGCCTCGATCAGCTCGTCCACGGACACCTTGCGCTCCTCCACCTCCATGCCCCAGTGGCGGCACAGGTGCAGCACGCTGTTGCGGGTGATGCCGGGCAGGATGGAGCCGTTCAGCATGGGCGTGACGATCTTGCCGTCGATCTTGAACATGATGTTCATGGCGCCCACTTCCTCGATGTACTTGCGCTCCACGCCGTCCAGCCACAGCACCTGGCTGTAGCCGCCGTCATGGGCCTTCACCTGGGCGATCAGGGACGCGGCGTAGTTGCCGCCGGTCTTGGCGAAGCCGATGCCGCCGCGCACGGCGCGCACGTACTCGTCCTCGATCCAGATGCCCACGGGGGCCAGGCCGCTCTCGTAGTAGGCGCCGGAGGGGCTGAGGATGACGATGAACAGATAGGTCTTGCTGGGGGCCACGCCCAGGAACTCATCCGTGGCGATGATGAACGGGCGGATGTACAGGCTGGTGCCCGGCTCGGTGGGGATCCAGTCCTTGTCGATGGCCACGACGGCCTTGATGGCCTCCACGAAATCCTCCTCGGGGATCCGGGGGATGCACAGGCGGTCGTTGGAGTTGTTGGCGCGCTTGGCGTTCATGTCCGGGCGGAACAGGTAGGCTTCGCCGTTGGCGCCGCGATAGGCCTTCAGGCCCTCGAACATGGTCTGGCCGTAGTGGAACACCATGGCGGAGGGATCCAGCTCGATCTTCTGATAGGGCACGATGCGGGCGTCATGCCAGCCCTTGCCCTCGGTGTAGTTCATCACAAACATGTGGTCGGTGAAGATGTGACCGAAGCCCAGCTTCTGGCCCTTCTCGGGCTTGGCCTTAGGCGCGGTGGTTCTCTCAACGCGGATGTTCAGCATTGCGATCGCTCCATTTCTGCAATTTTATAGGGGATAACTTGCATTTATGATACCGCGCTAACTCGCGAAAATCAAGCCCCAAGGGGCAGTTATAGCGTTTTCTTTACAATTATGGAACAAAAACGGGGCTGCCTCAAAACGACACCCCGCGCCCGATTCCAACCGCAGGGACGCCATTCATGACGTCCGCGGGCGGGAATACAATGCGACGAGTTGTTCTGAGACAGCCCCTTTTGCGTTTCGTTTAGCCTTCGATCATGATGACCTTTTTCTCGGGAAGCTTCCGGGCTTCCGGCTTGGGCAGGTTCAGGCTGAGCACGCCGTTTTCAAACCGGGCGGACACGTCCGTCTCGGTGAGTCCGTCGCCCACATAGAAGGTGCGCTGCATGGATCCGGCGTAACGCTCCTGGCGAATCAGCTTGCCCTTCTTGTCCTTTTCCTCCTTGTCCATGCCCTTGGCCGCGTTCACGGTCAGGTAGCCATTCTCCAGGCTCAGGGTGATCTCGTCCTTCTTGAAGCCCGGCAGATCGATATCCACTTCGTAGTGATCCTCGTGCTCGTGCACGTCCGTCTTCATTTCGCGGGCGGCGTTCTTGCCGTAGAGCCTGCGGTCAACGTTCCGGAACTCGCGGGGCATCGGGAAATCCTCGAAAAAATCATCAAACAGGTTCTCACCAAAGATACTCGGCATCAACATAATTCATACCTCCTTTGACGCTGCGGTCCACGGGGCCGTTCGCCTTATGTTGTACCCATTGGGCGGCGGTTTCATTCCCCTGGGGGGAACCTCCTTTCCCCTCCGTCCGAATATTATTATACTCTTTTTGTTAGCACTGTCAAGAGGTGAGTGCTAATTTTTTCGATGAATTTTCTGTGAACAAAAGATCCTTCGACTTCGCACGCCTGCGGCGCCCTCCGCTCAGGATGACACGGTTCCAAAACCCGGTCATTCTGAGCGGAGGTAAAGCCGAAGTCGAAGAATCTTTCTCCCCGCAAGTCAGTTCAATAATACTCAACTTTCCCGCCTATAATTTAATCACATACATTTAACGCATTCAGGGCCCCATATATATTGACATAACGGCGGAAAGATGGTTTAATATATTTCGCCCAAAAGTTCAGTAATCTTAAACTTTCGCTGAAATGGAGGCGGGAACATGCAAATTGGCGACAAGCTGCGCAGGCTGCGCCTGCAGCGGGGGCTGACCCAGGAGGAGCTGGCGGACCGGTGCGAGCTGTCCAAGAGCTTCATATCGCTGCTGGAGCGGGACCTCACCTCCCCCTCCCTGGACACCCTGGCAGACCTGCTGGAATCCCTGGGCAGCGACCTGCCCACCTTCTTCCGGGAGAAGGACGAAAAGCTGGTCTTCGGCGGCGAGGACATCTTCGTCAAGGAGGACCCGGAGCTGATGAAGGGCATGATCCGCTGGCTGATCCCCTCGGCCCAGAAGAACCAGATGGAGCCGATCCTGGTGGAGATGGGCCCCGGCGGCGAAACCGCCGAGGATGACCCCCACGAGGGCGAGGAGTTCGGCTACGTGCTCAGCGGCACGATCCGAATCGTGCTGGGCGACCGGGCCGAGCGCGTCCGCAAGGACGAGAGCTTCTACTTCCGCCCCACTGCCCCCCACAAGCTGGTCAACGCCGGCAAGGGCGTCTGCCGGGTGCTGTGGGTGTCCACGCCGCCCTCGTTCTAATTTGGAATCAGGAATGAGGAATGAGGAATTGCGGAGGAAATCCTTGCGGATTTCTGTTTTATACAGAGGAATCATCGTTTTGGGGCCAAATGGGAACAAATCCCGAAGGGATTTGCACCTTCATTCCTCACTCCTAATTCCTCATTCCTCATTAATACAAGAAGAATCTCCCCCCAATAGGAGTTGATCGAATATGGTCCAGTATACCCGCCTCATCGAGCTGAAGGGCGTGTGCAAGAACTTCGGGGACACCCAGGTGCTGCACGACGTCGACCTGTACATCCGCAAGTGCGAGTTCATCACGCTGCTGGGGCCCTCCGGCTGCGGCAAGACCACGCTGCTGCGCATCATCGGCGGGTTCGAGATGCCCTCCAGCGGCGAGGTGCTGTTCGAGGGAAAGGACATGACCGGCATTCCCCCCTACAAGCGCCGCATCAACACGGTGTTCCAGAAGTACGCCCTGTTCAACCACCTGAACGTGTTTGACAACATCGCCTTCGGCCTGAATCTGAAGACGCCGGAGCAGCTGGGCGCGAAGACCAAGAAGGAAAAGAAGGAA
The DNA here is from genome assembly GCA_902793245.1 of uncultured Eubacteriales bacterium. GTDB lineage: Bacteria > Bacillota > Clostridia > Christensenellales > Aristaeellaceae > RUG563. The sequence continues at coordinate 27,204 of CADBCX010000007.1, forward strand.
GAGATCGCCCGCCGGGTGAACCGGATGCTGAAGCTGGTGAAGATGGAGGGCTATGAGAAGCGGTCCATCGACGCGCTGTCCGGCGGCCAGCAGCAGCGCATCGCCATCGCCCGCGCCCTGGTGAACGAGCCGGAGGTGCTCCTGCTGGACGAGCCCCTGGGCGCGCTGGATCTGAAGCTGCGCAAGGAGATGCAGCTGGAATTAAAGGCCATGCAGCAGCAGCTGGGCATCACCTTCATCTACGTCACCCACGACCAGGAGGAAGCCCTGACCATGTCGGACACCATCGCCGTGATGAACGGCGGGCGCATCCAGCAGATCGGCGACCCCAAGCGCATCTACGACGAGCCCAACAACGCCTTCGTGGCGGACTTCATCGGCGAGAGCAACATCGTGGACGGCATCATGCTGGAGGACGACCTGGTGGAGTTCTGCGGCACCGAGTTCCAGTGCGTGGACGAAGGCTTTGACACCAACGAGCCCGTGGACGTGGTCATCCGCCCGGAGGACATCATGATCGTGGGCGAGGACGTGGGCATGCTCACCGGCACGGTGCAGAGCGTGATCTTCAAGGGCGTCCACTACGAGATGATGATCGAAGCCTCGGACCGCCGCTGGAAGGTGCACTCCACCACCATGCAGCCCGTGGGCACCCGCGTGGGCATGACCATCGTGCCCTACAACATCCACATCATGCGCAAGGCGACCACCGCCGACGCGGCGCCGGTCCAAGAGGCCAGGAAGGAGGCGTAGAGCATGAAGCGTTCCTGGTATGCCTCCCCCTACGCGCTGTGGATGCTGCTGTTCGCGGTGGTGCCGCTGCTGTTCGTGTGCTGGTATGCCTTCACCACCCCCCAGGGGGCCTTCACCCTCTCCAACTTCCAGGAGTTCACCAAGCCCCGCTACCTGGGGGTGATCCTGCGCAGCCTGAAGCACGCGCTGTACTGCACGGTGCTGTGCCTGATCCTCGGCTATCCCACGGCCTACTTCCTGGCCGGCCGCGGCTTCAACCACACCCAGAGCCTGGTGGTGCTGATCCTGCTGCCCATGTGGATGAACCTGCTGCTGCGCACCTACGCCATGATGAGCCTGCTGGACGACAACGGCGTGCTGAACGCGGCGCTGCAGGCCATCGGCCTGGGCAAGGTCAAGGTGATCGGCACCGAGGGTGCCGTGGTGATGGGCCTGGTGTACAACTACCTGCCCTTCATGGTGCTGCCCATCTACACGGTGCTGAAGAAGATGGACTATTCCGTCATCGAGGCCGCGGAGGACCTGGGCTGCAACCCCTTCCGGGTCATCACCCGGGTGGTGATCCCCATGTCCCTGCCGGGCATCGTCTCCGGCATCACGATGGTGTTCATGCCGGCGGTCACCTCCTTCGCCATCTCCACGCTGCTCTCCAACGGCAAGATCCGCCTGGCGGGCGATTTGATCGACTACATCTTCAACCAGTCCTCGAACCCCACCCGCTGGAACATCGGCAGCTCCTTCTCGCTGATCATGCTGGTGCTGATCCTGATCTCCATCGGCTTTTTGCGCAAGGTGGACCCGGACAGTGAAGGAGGTGGCATGTGGTGAGAAATACCCGCGCAACCAAGACCTTCCGCACCCTCTGGATGGCGCTGATCCTGCTGTTTCTGTACGCGCCGATCCTGATCATGATCGCGCTGTCCTTCAACGCCTCGGTGTCCCGCAGCCAGTGGACCGGCTTCACCCTGGACTGGTACGTGAAGCTGTTTCATGACCCGGCGATCCTGGGCGCGCTGAAGACCACCATCGAAGTGGCCGTGATCGCCACGATCGTCTCCACCATCATCGGCACCCTGGGCGCCATCGGCATCCACTCCATGAACAGCGGCATGGCGGGCCTGCTGATCGACGTGTCCTACCTGCCCATGACCACCCCGGACATCGTCACCGGCGTGTCGCTGATGCTGATGTACCTGTTCTGCCACGTGCCGCTGGGCAAGTGGACCATGATCTTCGCCCACATCGCCTTCGACATCCCCTACGTGCTGTTCTCGGTGATGCCCAAGCTGCGGCAGATGAACCCGAACCTCTACGAGGCGGCGCTGGATCTGGGCTGCCACCCGATCAAGGCCCTTTACAAGGTGATCGTGCCGGAGATCATGCCCGGCATCTTCACCGGCGCGCTGCTGGCCTTCACCATGTCCCTGGACGACTTCGTCATCTCCTATTTCACGTCCTCGGACATGTACCCGAACCTGAGCCGCATCGTGTACTCCTCCACCAAGCTGGGGGTCAAGCCCACGATGTATGCCCTGTCCACGCTGATGTTCGTCACGATCCTGCTCCTGCTGGTGCTGGTCAACAAGCGCACGAAGCTGGAGAACCTGTGATTGGGCGCGCAGTGAGGCATCAGGAATGAGGAATTGCGGTTCCCCTGCATTCTTAAACTCCTAACTCCTAACTCCTGACTCCCCTCCCCACCGCACCCCCCTTCGGGGTTTGCACATACAACACTACTTGAAAATCTGGAGGATGCTGCACATGAAGAAACTCGCTATCGTTCTGCTGGTCGCGCTGCTGGCCGCCGCGCTACCCGTCGCCTGTCTGGCCGAGGCCGACAAGCCCTTCGCCGGCGCGGAGATCAAGGTCTACAACTGGGAAGACTACATCGACCGCGAAGTGTTGAATATCTTTGAGGAGGAGACCGGCTGCCACGTGAACTACGTCACCTTCTCCCAGAACGAGGACATGTACACCAAGCTGTCCACCGGCGCGGAGAGCTATGACGTGGTCATCCCCTCCGAGTATATGATCGAGCGCCTCATCAAGGAAGACCTGGTGGAGGAGCTGAACCTGGACAACATCCCCAATATGGCCAATGTGGTGGACAACCTGCTGGACCCCATCTACGATCCCGGCAACGCCCACTCCATCCCCTACATGTGGGGCACCCTGGGCATCGTCTACAACACCGAGATGGTGGAAGAGCCCGTCACCAGCTGGAACGCGCTTCTGGATGAAAAGTACGCCGGCGAAATCTTCATGATGGACTCCATGCGCGACACCGTGGCCATCGGCCTGATCATGAACGGCTACTCCGTGAACAGCGACAGCGAGGAAGAGCTGGAGGCCGCCCGGGAGTGGCTGCTGGCCCAGAAGGACTCCAACGTGCTGGGCGGCTACATCCTGGACCAGGCCAAGGACATGATGGCCGGCAACGAGGCCGCCATGGCCGTGATGTACTCCGGCGACGCCCTGTACGCCATCGAGAAAAACGATGCCCTGGCCTACGTCATCCCCGACGAGGGCAGCAACATCTGGGTGGACGGCATGTGCGTGCCCAAGTCCGCCAAGAACAAGGAAGCCGCCGAGTGCTTCATCAACTTCATGTGCCGTCCCGACATCGCCCAGATGAACATGGACTACATCTACTATTCCTCCCCCATCAAGCAGGTCGTGGAGGGCCTCGACGAGGAGGAGCTGGCCAGCATCGCCATGAACCCCACCGACGAGATGGTGGCCCGCTGCGAATACTACGTGGACATCTCCACCTTCGACAACGCCTGGCTGTATGACGACGTCTGGATGGACGTACTGATGTGAGTCGGCAGGGCCGACAGCCAACTGCTGCCGCCCGGAAAATGGGATGCTTCATCTCATTCACCGCGCCCGGCAAAAACACGATTCCCCGCGCCACTGATTCAAGCGCGGGGAATCTTCGTTTTGGAAAAACGTGAAACGGGGACGGTTCTCTTTTCACGTTTCACTCGCTAAAATGTGAAATGGGGACGGTTCTCATTTCACACTTCCTGCCTGCAGGGCAAGGGCCGAGGGGAATCTCAAGGCACTTTTATCAAGCTGCCAATCCCTTTCCCAATTCCAAACGTGAAACGGGGACGGTTCTCTTTTCACGTTTTACTCGCTGAAATGTGAAATGGGGACGGTTCTCTTTTCACGTTTCGCGCCTGCAGGGCAAGGGCCGAGGGGAATTTCAAGGCACTTTTATCGAGCGGCCAATCCTTTTTCCAATTCCAAACGTGAAACGGGGACGGTTCTCATTTCACGTTTTACTTGCTAAAATGTGAAATGGGGACGGTTCTCATTTCACACTTCCTGCCTGCAGGGCAAGGGCCGAGGGGAATTTCAAGGCACTTTTATCGAGCGGCCAATCCTTTTTCCAATTCCAATCATGAATTGGCCGCGAGATACTTGCGCCGGGAATTCCCCCTCGGCCCTGTCCGCAGCGCGTGAAATGCTGTTTTCACCCCCCAACGCGGAGATCCACCGCCCCGTTCAGGGGACGACCTCATCCGGCGCTGCGCGCCACCTTCCCCTAAAGGAGAAGGCAATTCGGGATTGCGGTTGACAACCCCTCAGGCACTTCGCGCCACCTCCCCTTACACAGGGGAGGCTTTTGGGGGAGGTGGAAGGACAAAGAAATCCCGCGCTGGAATCAGTGGCGCGGGATTTCGTCGATATTATCGCGGCAACGCTTGGGATGGAGCATTCCATGTTCCGCGCGGCAGCAGTTGGGGTTGAGCGCCCTGCGCTCCACGTGGCAGCAGTTGGGGTTGAGCGCCCTGCGCTCACTTGTGGGCCCACTTGTAGGCGCGCTCGATGGACTTCTGGTGATGCTCGTTCTCCTGCTCGGAGCCGTGGGTGATGCTGCCCACCATGTGCAGGCAGAACTGGCCGTCGTAGTTGTTGTTCTTGATGGTCTGGTCGCCGTGGGGCTCGGTGTTGATGCCGCAGGCCACGTACTTGTCGCCGGCCTTCAGGATCACGGCGTGGCTCTTCCAGGAGAAGTGGCCGCCCGCCACCCGCAGCAGCTTGGCGGTGTCGGCGGCGCTGGCAGGCTCCACGTCGGCGTGATTGTGGCCGCCCATGCGCTTGATCTTCAGCTCGATGCCGGTGTCGATGTCGTAGATGTAGCCGTACTTGCCCTTCTTCAGGACGTTCTTGCCGTCGCCGAACCACTCCATCTTCACGACCTTGCTCTTCCAGGAGCTGCTGCTGGCGGCCTTCTTGGTCTTCGAGGAGGATTTCGAGGAAGACTTCGAGGAGCTCTTCTTGCTCAGGTACTTGACGGGCATGTAGCCGGTCTTGCCGCTCACCTTCACCTTCGCCCACTTGCCCTTCACCGCCGTCACCGTCACGGTGGTGCCCTTCGGCATCTTCACATGCTTGGCGGAGGAGGAGGCCGACTTGTAGATCTTCGCGGAGGAGGACGACACGCTCGCCTTCACCGACTCGGCCATTGCCGGAGCCGCCGCGGAAACCAGGAGCACTGCAATCAGCATCGCGCAGAAAAGCTTTTGTATACGCCGCAACATTTTGTTTCACCTTTTCCTGGAAATTTTAATTACTGATTGCATTATATTACAAAATTATTTCAATGTGTTCGATTTCCTTAAAAAGTCCTCCCCTTTCCTAAATAACGTCGCAATATTTCCAATTCTCGACCATTTTCGGAATTTAGACTTTTTCTCGAAATCCTTCCCCAGCATTTGACGCGCCGCGTCGGGACATGTATAATAGATGTGTATATGAACGCCCTGAGCGGCCGCAAGCGCGGCCATGTCCCAAGAGAGGAGCATCACCATGGCGAAATTGAGCAAAAAACAGCCCTCCATCCTGAACTGGATGGGCACGCTGTTCCTGTACGGCATTCCCGGCGTGAACCTGATCTTCCTGATCGTCTCCGCGATCTTCGCGAAATCCGCCAGCAAGCGCAGCTTTGCCATCGCGGGCATCCTGCTGATCGTTGTGCTCGCGGTGCTGGTGTTCGCCGCCTTTGCCATCTTCCCGGATTTCTTCAACCGGCTGACGGAGGCCATGCGCAACGTGGTGCACCCCGTCCCCGTGGGCGAGGTCATCCCGGTGGCCTGACGTCGCACGGAAAAGGAGCCATCCGATCTCGGATGGCTCCTTCTCATATTCTATATTCCCTATTCTCCCTCAACCTCCAGCGCCTCGGCCGTCTCCTTCCGGCGATAGAGCTTCCGGTCCAGGGACCAGATGCGCTCGGTGAACCCGCCGGGCGTGGCCACCTTCAGGGCGCGGTTCATCTCGAAGATGCGGGCGTCCAGCAGGTCCAGCACGTGCAGCACCTCCGCCTCCGGGAACATGGGCGGCTTGGGGCTGCCGAACTCCGGCAGGTCGTGGTGGGACAGGATCATGTGCTCCAGCATCATCAGCAGCTCCGGGCGCACGTTCAGCTCCCGCCCGCAGCGGTCCAGCTCCGCCACGCCCATCACCAGGTGACCGATGAGCATGCCCTCGGCGGTGTAGTCGCTCACCATGCCGATCTCGTCGGCATCCATCTCCGCGATCTTGCACAGGTCATGGAGGATCACTCCCGCCGACAGCAGCTCCGCGTCCAGCGTGGGATAGATCTCGCAGATGGCGGCGGCGCTTCTGAGCATGGTGCTGGTGTGGTGCAAGAGGCCCGCGCGCTCGGCGTGGTGCAGCTTCGAGGCCGCCGGGTAGTAGGTCAGCTTGTCGCCGCACTCCTCCAGCCGCTTCAGCACCAGCGCCTTCAACTGGACGTCCGTGAAAGCGTCCACCCGGTTCAGGATGTAATCCAGCATCTCTCCCGGCGGATAAGGGGCGCAGGGCGTCAGCGCGTCCATGTCGAAGTCGTCCGTCTCCGCCGACGGGCGCATCTTGTCCACCCGCAGCTGGGGCCGGCCATTGTATTCCAGCATCATGCCCCGCACCCGGATCACCTGGGCCACGGGCGGTGGCGGGGTCAGCCCGTCCCACATCTTGGCGTTCACCTCGCCGGAGATGTCGCAAAGCGTCATGTCCAGGTATTTCCCGCCGTTGGAGCTGGTCCGCTGTGCGGCGGCCCGCACCAGCAAAAACCCGTCGAAAACTTGTCCCTTGATCATGTTGGCCAGCTGCGGCTGCGGCTTCATGCCATCGCCCCCCGTCCCGTTATTTCTACATAACATTGTAGACGCTCAGCGCGAGGCTGTCAAGGGCGAAAAACGTGAAATGGGGACGGTTCTCATTTCACATTTTTGCTATTATGTGAAATGAGAACCGTCCCCATTTCACATATTTTGTGGTTGCCGAGTTCACAAAATTCGATTATAATGGTCTATATCATTCCCAATGGAGGCATCCCATGCCCGACACGAAGTTTTCATTCGCCGCCCTGAAGGAGCATCTGCGCAAGTATTTCTGGGTGTACCTGATCGGCATCGCGGCCTGCCTGCTGGGCACGAACCTGCTCTGGACCACCACCGCGCCCCGGCCCACCAACGAGCAGACCGTGACCGTGTTCCTGGCGGACGTGTACACGAATCCCGAGCCCCTCTCGGACGTGGCCGACGCCATGCTCAAGGCCACCCAGCCCTATGACGAAAACCTGAAGCTGGTGGAATTTTCCAGCCTGCAATACAACGAGAACGAGTACACCAGCAGCATGCTGCTGATGACCCGCCTGGCCGTGGGCGAGGGCGACGCCTTCCTGGCCTCCCAGAGCGTGATGGACGCGCTGGTGCAGTCCCAGGCCCTGGAGCCGCTGGACGCGTACGTGGCCGACGGCTGGCTGGCCGAGTACGACCTGGAGCCCTACTACGCCACCTACACCGACGAGGAGGAGGGCATCAGCGAGACCTTCCTGGCGGCCCTGAAGCTGGACAACTACCCGATCCTGATGGAGAAGGGCGCGTTCATCAGCGAGGGCGGCTACCTGTGCGTCACCTCGAACGGCGGCAACGTGGACACCACGATGAAGGCGCTGGAGGCCATGATGGCGGCGCTGACGGAGGAACAGAATGCTCAGTCAGAAACTGCAAAATAAGCAGCCCACCCCGCTGCAGGGCGTGGGCCTGGTGCTGGTCATCGCGCTGGCGGCGGTGGCGGGCTCGGCCTTCTTCACGAGGCTGGCCCCCCGGCTGGGCAACCTCGCCTCGCTGCTGTTCATCGCCTACGGCTGCGCCATCGCCTATTTCCTGCTGAACTGGTACGGCATGAGCTTCCTCTACACCGCCACCGACGACTGCCTGCGCCTGTGCCGCGCCTACGGCAAGCGGGAGCGGTTCATGGCCGACGTGTGGCTGAACCAGGTGGTGGCCTACGGCACGCCGGAGGAGATCAAGCAGAAGCATCCCGACGCCCCCGTCACCCGCGCCACCCGCACCCAGTGCGAATACGCGCCCCTGGCCCTGGCCTACCGGGAGGGCGGCAGGGTCCGCACGGCCGTCATCCAGCCGGATGATGCCATGCGGGAGCACCTGATCCGGAAGATCCGGGAATACATGAAATAATACTAAATTCCTTCTAAAACATGTACAAATGCGGAGTGGATTTTTTGTTCTGGCAAAGCTGAGCGGAGGGAGGCGATGCAGCGCATCGTTGACCGAAGCCCGCAGATGTACATGGATTAGATGGAATTTAGTATCATCCCTCAACTGTCCATGATAAGCCTGAAACAATCCCTCAGCCTTCCCCTTCAGGGGCGTCGAGCGCCTGGAAAACAGCACAGAGTGCTGTTTTCAGTGAGACGGGGACGACAGTCCCGTGGAACGGTGGCACGGCGAAGCCGTGACGGATAAGGTCGTTCCTCCCTCCACATACCGCTCCGCCACCCAGGCGACGCGGTCCTGATAGTCGACCGGCACCCAGCCCTCCCGGGCCTCCCCGGCGCAGGCCAGCGCCATCCCCCGCTTGCCCAGCCCCACCGGCAGGCCCGACGCCCGGGGCCATTCCCTAAGCAGGCAGTCGGCGTTCAGGCGCACGCTCTCCCCGGCGTTCACGCCTCCGCCTCCTCGCGGCCGAAGAAGCCCGCCTCCCGCAGGCCGTCGGCGCAGAGCTCCACGATGTCCTCCAGGCTGCCGCCCCGGGCGATGTGCTCTCCGATCAGCGCGCCCACGTCCCGCACGGTCAGCTCCGGCTGCAGCTCCGCCAGGCCCGCCCAGAGCAGCAGCCGCGTGGCGCTGAACTGCCGGTCCATCAGCCGGTCGATGGACATGCCCGCCCGGTCCTCCAGGGCGCACAGGCTGTTCACTGTATAGCGCAGGTTCCATTCCCTGCCCGCGACGCGCACCGTCTTCATCTCGTTTTCATTCATCTTATCTCCTCCCCCTCACAGGTTTTCCACAGTTTATTCACCGTTTCCGGTTAATCCTTATATGGTCCGTATCCGGTTAATTCTCTCCGTTTGCGGAAAATTTAAACCCGTGTTCGGTTAATCCCACCTTGTATTACAGCCCCGGTTCTGCTATAATTCCGGTAGCATTATCAAGGAGGGGTCTGGATGACGCTGAGCGCGAAGCTGAGCCGCCTGAAGGCGGAGCATGGCCTGACCACCGAGGCGCTGTCCCAGCGGTCGGGGGTCCCGAAAGGGACGATCAACAAGATCCTCAACGGCGAGACCCGCAACCCCACCGTCGCCACGCTCTCGGCCCTGGCGGAGGCGCTGCGCTGCCCGCTGAGCGCGCTGTGCGGCGAGGCCCCGGCCCTGCCGGAGCAGATCCCCGGCGTGCAAAAGGGCCCCTGGTCGAATCTCAAAAACGCCGCCAGCCTGCTGCCCGTCACGAGAAAGAAGGTGCCGCTGCTGGGGGCCATCGCCGCCGGACGGCCCATCTTCGCCGAGGAGACCACCGCCGACGCCGCGGACTGCGACGGCGCGCTGCACTGCGACTTCGCCCTGCGGGTGAAGGGCGACAGCATGGTGGGCGCGCGCATCCTGGACGGCGACATCGTGTTCATCCGCCGCCAGGACGACGTGGACGACGGCCAGATCGCCGCCGTGATCGTCGAGGACGAGGCCACGCTGAAGCGGGTCTACCACATCAAGAACGGCCTGCAGCTGCTGTCGGAGAACCCGAAGTACCCGCCGATGGTGTTCACGCTGGAGGACTACGCCTCCATCCGCATCCTGGGCCTGGCCGTGGGCTTCACCAGCCGGCTGTAATCTGTACGAAAGAAAGAGGTGCCCCCCATGTCCATTGCCCACGTCCGCGAATATCTGCGCCCCCTCGGCCTGGAGGGCCGCATATTGGAGTTCCCCGTGTCCAGCGCCACCGTGGAGCTGGCCGCCCAGGCCGCCGGGGTGATCCCCGCCCGCATCGCCAAGTCCCTGGGATTCATGCTGCCCGACGGGCCGATCCTGGTGGTGGCCGCCGGGGACGCCAAGGTGGACAACCCCCGCTTCAAGGCCCAATTCCACGTGAAGGCCAAAATGCTGGGCCACGACGACGTGGGCGCGCTGATCGGCCACGACGTGGGCGGCGTGTGCCCCTTCGCGCTGAACGACGGCGTGCGCACCTACCTGGACGCCTCCCTGAAGCGTTTCGACACCGTGTTCCCCGCCTGCGGCAGCGCCAACAGCGCCATCGAGCTCACCCCCGACGAGCTCGCCGCCGCCGCCCAGGGCTTTGAGGGCTGGGTGGACGTGTGCAAGGGGTGGCGGGAAAAGGAATAAAACGGGATATATAGCCTTCCCCTCTGGGGAAGGTTTTTCTTTTGCCACATATTTTGATTTTGTGAACACATATTGACAAAGTATTGCGTAGATGGTATAATTATTACAAATTTATGACTATAAGCCCTGAAATCACGGCATTTTGGAGATTGATACCATGAATACGCAATGCAAACCATCGAAACTGCTGCTTCTTCTGCTCCTGGCGCTGGCCCTGCTGCCGGCGGCCATCCCCCATGCGTGGGCGGAGGGAAGCTTCCAGGCCGTGGTGTCGGTGGATTCCATGAAGGTCTACGCGAAGGAAGCCCCCCACGGCTATCTGGGCGCGCTGCCCAGGGGCACCGAGGTGACCGTGCAGGCCACCGCCGGGAACGCCGCGCTGATCAGCTACGCAGGCCGGACGGGCATCGCCCAGACCTCCGATCTTTCCCGGGTGGAGGCCGCCGCAGAGGCGACCCTGGAGCGGGCCATGACGGCCACCCGGGAGACCCGCATCTACAAAAAGCCCTCCACCTCCGCCAGCTACGCCTCCGTGGCCGCGGGCACGAACGTGACCCTGCTGGCCCTCAACGGCAACTGCGCCAAGGTGCGCTACGGCGGCAAGGTGGGCTACATGCCCTACAACCACCTGGGCGAGCCCGGCAGCGCCACCGTGGAGACCCCCGCGGCGGTGGACACCACCCCCGTGCAGACCGGCAACGCGCCGGTGGCCGTCAGCCGCGCCTCTCGCGTCTACGCCGACGCCGCCCTCTCCGGCGAGAGCATCTCCGTGAGCAAGGGCACGAAGCTGACGCTGCTGGCCATCCGCGGCGACTGCGCCATGGTGGAAAAGGGCGGGGCCATCGGCTATATGGCCCTGGGCGACCTGGAGAAGAGCACCGCCTCCTCCTCCACCCCCGCCAAGAGCAGCAATCCCTTCGCCTCCGGCAGCAACGAAGCCGTCATCTACGCCTTCCTCACCGGCGAGATGGGCTACAACCGCGCCGCAGCCATGGGCGTGGTGGCGAACATGAAGTATGAGTCCGGCTACCGCCCGGTGTGCGACGGCGACCGCGGCACCAGCTACGGCATCTGCCAGTGGCACGCGGGCCGCAAGGACAACCTGATCAACTACTGCATGGAAAACGGCCTGGATGTGGACACCCTGGAGGGCCAGCTGCAGTTCTTCCGCTACGAGATCACCACCCGCTATTCCTCCGTGCACGCCTACCTGAAGGGCGTGGAGAACACCGCCGAGGGCGCCTACGACGCGGGCTACTACTTCTGCTTCAACTACGAGGCCCCCGCCGCCCGCACCAGCCAGTCCACCAAGCGCGGCACCTATGCCCGGGACACGCTGTTTGTGATGTAAAAAAGAAAAGCCTTCCCCTTTGGGGAAGGTGGCCGAGCAGGCGGCTTGCCGCCATCGCGAGGTCGGATGAGGTCTTTGACGATGGGCTTCGCGCCTTTCTCATAACAAAGGCGCAAGACATATTGTTCGAGGACCTCATCCGTCTTGCTTCGCTTCGCTCGCAATCCACCTTCCCCAGAGGGGAAGGCTTATTTCTTTCACTCCTCCACCGTAAACCGCCAGGCGCAGTTGCAGCTGTCGTCGGTGATGTGGGGATAGCAGCTGACCCGCTCACAGCGGATGCGGTCGTCGATGGCACGGGCAAACTCCCCGAACTCCACCTCGCCCACCTGCTCGCAGGGGTGCAGCGGCATGCCCTTGCGGGCGCGGGTGTCCTGGACCCGGCAGTACACCGTGCGGAATACCACGGCGTTCTCGCCCTCCCGCACGAACTCGTGCCGGTTGTGATGGGCGTTGAAGCGCAGGTCCATAGCCCGCATCAGGCCCTCCAGCCCGGGACGCTCCGCGAGGCCCAGGAACTGCTTCAGCCGCCGGGCCTCGATGGCCGTGTACACCCGCCACACATCCACATCGTGGCGCATGGCGGCGTCCATGCCCTGCTCCTTCTCCACGGACTGGAACCACAGCCCGTCCAGGGCCAGCCAGTTCTTGGAATAGACGTTCACCAGGTCCATCAGCTGCTGGCGGCTCAGGTGCTCCAAATGCTCGTTGCCCATGCTATTGCCGGTCTCCCTTGCCCCGTCCGATGGGGAACTGTCCGATGCGCAGCGCCGTGCCGCCGAAGGGCACCAGCTCGATCACTTTTTCTTCGCTCTCCCGGATGGCGGGCACCATGGGCACGCTGGCGGCGCTGCCGCCGTCCATGCCCCAATCCACCGGCGCGGCCTTCACCAGCACCTTCACCGGCGCCTCGCCCTTGCCGAAGGCGGCGGGTTCGCCCTTGCCGTAGACGGCCTTCATGGGCTCGTCCCGCACCAGCGCCCAGTTCCAGGGCGTCTGGGTGGTCACCTGCCAGCTGCCATCCGGAAGCCTCTCCCAGTCCTCCTTGGGCTGGAAGGCCATCAGCAGCGGGCCCAGCTCCACCGCGCCGGACTGGTGATACCACTTCGTCACCCGCGGCACCGTGGGCAGCTCCACCCTTAGCACGTCCCCGGAGCGCCACCTCCGCCGCACGCAGGTGGTGTCCCCGGCGCGCACCTGCATGATCTCGCCGTCGGGCAGGAACACCATGGGCTGGCGGGTCCAGAAGGGCATCCGCAGGTACAGCGGGAACTCGCAGGGCTGCTTCACGGACACCTGGATCTCCACCGACTGCCCGAAGGGATAGCCGCCGGACACCCTGAGCCGCACCGGCACCCCGTCCAGCGTCGCGCGCACCGTGCAGGGCGCGTAGCTGACGGCCTGCAGGCCGCCGTCGCTGGTGGCGTACCACAGGGAGGCGGTGAACCGCGGCCAGGCCTGCTGGCTGCTGGCCAGGCAGCAGCCCTCGTTGGGCGCGAAGGCGTACAGGTTGGCGTCGTCCGAGTGGTTGTACCACTTGCGCTTCTCCCGGCTCACCTTCACCTGGTTCACCTGCTCGTCGCCCTGGTGGGCGGTCATGTCGGCGGTGAAGGCCGCGGGCAGCGCGTTGTAGGCCAGCTTTTCCAGGATGTCGGCGTATTCCTGGCTGAAATCGCCCAGGCCCAGCAGGGCCTCCAGGGTGCTCATCAGCTCCACCACGGCGCAGAGTTCGCTGCCCTGGGTGGGGCTGTTGCCGTTCAGGTGTTCGTCGCAGATGAACATGCCGCTGGCCACGCCGTGGTGCTTCACCAGCTTGGCCCAGCCAAACTTGAAGCCGCCCTGCTCCTTGAAGCCGCTCTTGAACAGGTTCATCACGCCGGGGGCCTTCAGGCCCATGGCCAGGTTCACGCCGTGGGAAAAGTGATACTGCGTATGGAAATAGGGCCGCTTTTCGCCGATCAACGGCTCGTTCTTCTCCTCGCCCAGGGCCTCCTTGAGCCGGTCCCACTTGAGGGACTTGCTCATGGGCACGGTGTTGGCAAAGGTGTGGAAGTAGTTCGGCCAGTCCAGGGTCTGCCCCCGCAGCTTCCGGCAGAGCTCGATCAGGTGCTTCTGGCCGGTGATATTGTACAGCCACAGCGCCAGCTCCATGTTCTCGCCGCCGCGGGCCACCGCCCACTCCTTCAGGGGATGTTCCTTCAGATTCGCGTACTGATACTTGAAGAACCGGTCCATCAGCACCAGCACCCGCTTGTCGCCGGTGGCGGTGAAGTACAGCCGCAGCGCCCGCAGCGCCAGGATCAGCGGCCAGTAATCCTCATTTCCCTCCGGGCCGAACCACCCGTCCTCCCTCTGGCTGGCGAGGATCCACTCCACGTACCGCTGGGCCTTCGCCTTCAGCGCCTCGTCATCCAGCGTCCAGGCCAGGGCCACCAGGCCGTCCAGGTAATAGGGCGCGTGCTCGCCCCTGTCGCCCTCGCCGCCCAGCCAGCCGCAGGCGTCGCCCACGTTGGCCCAGACCTCGTCCAGCTTCGCGGTCAACCCGTCGCGCTGGGTGCGCAGCTGGTCCGCCAGCCAGTCCTCCGGCCGGATGCTGCCCAGGGGCAGCGGGGAGAGGGTGTTGGGCGTCAGGGGAGCCCGGTTGAAGATGGGTTTCATGAAATACACCTCGTCCGTATTCTAAGGGTTGCAGTGCAATGAGGAATTAGGAATTAGGAATGGAAAAAGCAAATCGCCATTCATTCCTCATTCCTCATTTCTCACTCCTCATTCAAAAATGTGGTATTCGCACTCGATCCGCCCGTTGTAGTAGCGGCGGCGGCGGTTGGCGCGGCGGCCGTATTCCTTTTCAAAGCCGGTGTCGGCGCTGAACGCGCAGAGCTTCCAGCCGGGGAACCGCTTTTGCAGCGCGCCCAGCTGCTTGGCCACGGCGTGGGCGGCGCGCATGTTGTCCAGGCGCTCGCCGTAAGGCGGGTTGGCGATGAACACGCCCTGCCCGTCCCCTGCCATGTCCGTCGGCATCACGTCCCGCATGTCCTTCACGGACAGCCGGATGCGCCCGGCCAGCCCCGCCTGCTTCACGTGGCGGGTCGCCAGCTCGATGGCCTCGGGGTTGATGTCGCTGCCGGAAACGTTCAGGCTGCGGCGGCTGCCCTCCTCGAACTTCTTCCGCGCCTCGGCCCGGATGGCCTCCAGCTCCTCATGGGGCGCGCAGGGCCAGGTCTCCATGGCGAATTTGCGCGTCAGGCCGGGGGCGCGGCCCAGGGCGATGAACGCCGCCTCAATGAGAATCGTGCCCGTGCCGCAGCAGGGGTCGTACAGCGGCTGCCAGGGGTGCCACCCGCTCTGCAGCACCAGCGCCGCCGCCAGGGTCTCCCGCAGGGGCGCTTCGCCGTTCCAGGTGCGGTAGCCCCGCTTGGACAGCGGTTCGCCGGAGGCGTCCACCGCCACGGTCACCTGGTCGTTCCGAATGGAGATGTCCACCTGGAAGATGGCGCCGGTCTCGGAAAACCAATCCGCGCCGTAGGCGCTCTTCATCCGCTCCACCATGGCCCGCTTGGCGATCTTCTGCACGTCGGAGGGGCTCATCAGCTGGGACTTCACGCATTTGGCGCGGACGGGAAAGCCCGCGTCCATGGGCAGCAGCTTTTCCCACTGGATGGCCTTCACGCCCTGAAACAGCTCCTCATAGCTCCTGGCCTCGAACTGGCCCATCACCAGCAGGATGCGGTCGCAGGTGCGCAGCCACAGGTTGGCCTTGAAAGCGTCGGCAAAGCCGCCCTCGAACATGGCCCCGCCCACGTCCATCACGCGCACTTTCTCCATGCCCAGGTGCTTCAAATCCCGGCCGGTCATGCCCTCCATGCCGAAAGCCGCGCTCGCAATCCACTTCATCGCCATTAACCCCGTCGCGCCTCCAAAGGGAAACACTTCTCCCCTATTGTTCCACATTCCATTATAAATGAAAAAAGCCCATACTGCAAGGCTTCCGGGGGCTGCACGAATATTTAACGGGGGTGAAAAAACAGCGTCACTTTATGCACGAGGATATAAAAAAGGCGAGCGGCGCATCGCCGCCCCCGCTACGGTGTAACCAATCATCGCGTTGAGAATAATCGATTCGTACAGATTCTTCGCTGCGCTCAGAATGACAACCATGCGCAACCGTGTCATCCTGAGCAAAGCGAAGGATCTGTACAGTGCGATTGCATTCAACCTTTCATTATCCAGACTTAGCTGTTCCAGCGTCCTGCCCTGCCGCACTATCCGTTCCGACCGTCGTTGTCGATCTTCCCGTCGAAATAGTCCAATATCTCATGCCACCAGGGGAACAGCACGTCGTCCGGCGAGCGATAGATCTCGTGCCTGGCCCACTTCACCAGGGTGCGCTGGCCGTCCTTCAGCCGGGCCGTGAAGGCCTTCTGGGGCTCGGGCATCACGGAGCCGTCGTGCTCCGCGGTGTAGATGCGCACCGGCGTCTGAATGCGCTCCACCGCCCCCGGCTCCAGCAGCATCCGGGAGGCCCGCAGGGCCTGGCCGGTCCAGCCGTAGGTGGGGCCGTTGTTCTGGAAGGCCGGGGTGGCGGCCTTCAGGGCGTCGTACCAGTCGAATCGCTCCTTGCCGCTGGCGGCGGAGGTGGCGAAGTTCTCCGGGCCGGAGTAGGGCCGGGAGGCGAAGATGCGCTGCTTCGACTTCCCCAGCTTCGCCGCGCCCGCGCACATGGCCCGCGCCAGGCCCACCGGCAGGCCACTGAGGTTCGGCGCCACCATCGGCGCGCACATGGCCGCCCGTTCAAACACGCCGCTGTGCCGCTCCAGGAACAGCAGGCTCACTGCCCCGCCCATGGAGTGGCCGAACAGGAACCAGGGCTTCGGCATGGCCGAGAGCCGCGTCTTGACGATGATCTCCAGGTCCCGCACGTACTCGTCGAAGTCGTCCACATGGGTCACGGAATGCTCCGCCAGCCCCGGCGCGCGCCAGGACCGCCCGTGGCCCCGATGGTCGTAGGCCAGCACGCTGTAGCGCCGGGTGAGCAGCGAATGGATGAGCTCGGCAAACTTGTCCGCGTTCTCGGTGAAGCCGTGGACGATCACCACGGTACCCACCGCATCCTCGGCGTCGAACCGGCTGGTGAAGATCGGCCGGCCGCCGTCCCCCGCCACCGTCTCGTCGCTGCGCCGGGCGTTGATCGCGGGCAGCACGATTTCGTTCATCGTCTCGGCATAGCGTTCGGACAGCGCCAGCCCGTCGGGATTGAAGCGGTCGCTCATGGGGATGCCTCCTTGACGTGTGCTGGTTTTATTTTAATCAAGGAAACGCACAATGTCAAGGGACGAAAGAAGCGCCCCATCGCCCCTTCGGGGTACTTCCCCATTGCGACGGGGAAGCTTTTGGCGGCCTCGCAGCCTTTCCAAAAGCCTCCCTGCCGCAGCGGGGAGGTGCCTGCGAAGCAGGCGGTGGGGCACTTTCAGGTCGGTCGGCTAGTTCACAAACAAGTACTCCCTCTCATGATAATACCTGTACAGCACAAACGTCCACAGCGCGACGATGATGCCCGTGCCCACATCCCTGGCGTACACGTCCTCGGCGGACATGTAGATCAGCAGCTGGGTGAGCAGCAGGATCGCCGCCGCCGCGCCGCCCACGATGGCGATGGCCTTCGGCGTGCCCGTGCGGAGCTTCGCCAGATCGAAGCGCACCTTGATCAGGGCCAGCCCGTCCACGGCCAGCAGCGCGCCCAGGATCACGAACAGCGCGGTGTTGGGCATGCCGTTTTCGATGGAATCGGAGATTTGCATGACGCCGCTGTACACCGCGATGGCCGCAAAGGCCCAGAAGAAGAAGTAGATCAGGGCGTTGTGGAACCAGGTGTCCAGCCTGGGCTGCTTCTTTTCAGACATGCCGTTCACCTCATTCCGCCTGGAAGCCGCGGATGGCGGTGTCCAGGGCCGCCAGCGTGGCGTCGCCCATGCCCTGCTCATACTTGGCCGTGTAGGTCACGGTGTGCTCGCCGGTGGAGTCGTAGATGCGCAGCATGTCCACCACATGGCCCTGCACCTTATAGGTGTACAGGCCCGCCGGGAGGGACTTGCCGCCGATGTCGTAGAACTCGTACTCCACGTAGCCCACCAGGTCGTCACCGTACTTCGCCTGGATGCGGGGGGTGTACTGCTCCTTGATGTACTCCAGCGGCTCGGCCAGCCAGTCCTCGGACTGGAACACGATCACGTAGGGGATGCGCCCGCCCGCCTCGGTGTAGATGGTGATGCCGGTGCCCTCCTGATAGTCCCACTCATAGGCCGGGTCGGCCAGGGTGGTGAAGCCCTGCTCCGGGCACTCGATGACCGCCAGGTTTTCCGTGTCCGGCACCTGCGCGTCGGGTTCCTGGCCCTCGGGCGCGCTTTCCGTCAGCTCGGTGGAAACGCCCGCGAAGTCCGCGATCTCCATGGCCTCGGCCAGCAGCGCCGCGTCGTAGCCCTCGACGCCCTTCTCCGGCACGTCCACCGCGCCGTAGTCGGCGTGATTGCCCTCGGCGTCCCAGCTGCACAGGAGTGCGGTCTCGCCCAGCAGGTTTTCATACTCGATGGTGTAGAAGGCCGCGAACTGAGTGCCGGGATTGTAGAGCATGTAGATGCGGTAGCACTGCGGCGGCACCTCCGGCTGGGGCAGATCCAGCTGCAACAGCTGCGTGCCGTCGGCGGCGGTGTACAGGCGCTGTGGGAAGTCTTCGGCGGTGTAATCGTATTCCACCCCGTTCTCGTCGCCCAGGGAGGCGAACAGCGTGTACGCGCCCACCCGGTTCAGAACATCCAGCATGTTGGCGGGGTCGTCGAAGAAGTAGCGCGGCAGGGCGCTGTGCTCAAAGTGATAGCGCAGCCGCTCCAGCGTCGCGCCGGTGGGCGCGGCGGCCCCCTCCTCCACCGCCTCGGCGTCGGTGGTCATGGTTCCCGTGCCGCCGGCTTCGTACTGGCCCGTTCCGTCCTCCGGCTCCTCGGCCAGGCCGTTGCCGTCCACCGCGACCACATCGTCGCCCAGGCCGTTGCCGTCCTCCACGATCACGTTGCCCGGGAACACCGCGCTGGCGGCGATGGCGTCGATCTGTGCGTACATCGCGTCATATTCGGCGCGGATGGCCTCGTCGCCCATCCAGGCCGGGTAGTCGCTGGGCAGCTGCATGTAATAGTTCATGGCGGAGCTCTCGCTGAACCCCAGATACTTGAAGGCCGGGAGTTCGGAGAAGCTGCCGTTCACGCTGGCGCCCAGCCGGAACAGGAAGCCGCCGCCCTCGATGTCCTCCTCCAGGTACTTCATGTAGCTCGCCGCGTGATAAAAGCTCAGGCCGTCGTCGCCGTCCACCATCAGCGCCTTGTCCTCCCAGCCCGCGGGCAGGGTGAGGTCGAAGTCCTCAAAGTGGCAGATCACGCTGCCGTCGCTCTGACCCTCCTCCCGGAAGCCGAAGTCCGCCAGGGCGGGCAGCGCGCAGGCGATCAGCATCGCCAGCGCCAGTGCCAGGATACGCTTCATGTTCATTCCTCCTATTCTATTTCCTTCTGCGAGCGCATTCTCGCCTTCTCCGAAACCCGCGCCAGGATGAAATCCCGCACGTATTCATAGTCCTCTCTGGGCACGTAGATCTGGTTCATGCCGAACCACTCCCGCAGATCCAGCACGTCGTACTTGCGAATCCGCTTCACCCGGCGGGTGGACTCGAAGCGGCTGGTGCCGGTGTTGTTGGCCATGGCCAGGGTGCCGCCGACCCGCAGCGCCTCCCCCGGCTTCCCGGCGATCACCCCGAGGATGCCGGCCACCGCGCCCAGGGTGTTCAGCGTCTCCATGGTGCCGGGGTTGCGCACCAGGGCCACGGCGCTGTCGTCCATCTCGAAGCGAATCCGCCACTGGCCGTGCATCGCCAGCGCGCAGATCGCGTAGATGATCTCCGTGAGCAGCAGGATGCCCGCCAAGATGCCGCCCACCACGTAGAGCGCGATCATATCGCCCCGCATGTAGAACATCAGCTTCTCCGCTGCGATGCCCTGCTGCATCAGGTAGGCAGCGTTTTTCAGCCCCATCACCCCGATGAGCAGCAGCGGGATCCCCAGCAGGGGGACGATGATCTTCCACACCAGGCGGATCATGTAGCGGTTTCTCCACATGTCCATCACGTAGCACCAGCGGTACACGCCGTCTTCATACAGCGTCACCCGTTCGGGATAATCGTTCATGCCTTCAGCGTCCTTTCAGCGCGCCGCGGTCAGTTGTACCTGCCGATCGAGCACTCGTAGAAGATGATGTCGTTGAAGGGCGTCTCGCGCACCTCGCCGTCATCGAGCACCACCTTCCAAACCCCAACGAAAACGGAGTAGGTGTTATAGTACTTCGGAACCCCGCAGCTGACAAAGTCCCTGTAGTGGCCGGGTTCAACATAGAAGGCACACGGCACTTCGCTGTAGTACAGCTCCTGCCCGGGGATGTAGGAGGTGGCAATGCCCTCGATCTTGTTGTTGTACATGTCCGTCTGGTAAGTGACCAGCGTGAAGCCGCGGATGCCCCGGGTGGAGGAGCGGTTGACGACCTGCAGATTGATAAAGCCAAAATTGTCCAGGCCGGTTTCCCTGGGGCTTTCCATTGTAAAGTCTGAACATATCTTCAGCGGGACAACGTCCTCCACCCAATACCTGGCGTTGGAGGAGTACAACAGCGCCTGCATCTCCGGCGTGGCTTCAGTGCCAATGCGTAGGTCGTTCTGCTCGCAGAACGAGCGCACCGCCGTCAGGGTGTTCCGCCCAAACGAGCCGTCCACCCTGTCGTTCAGGTAGCCCAGGTCGGTCAGCCGCTGCTGCAGATCCCGCACGGCCTGGCCCTTGCTGCCCTTTTTCAGCGGCTTGTAGTCGGTGGACGCCGGGGTGTAGGCCGGGGCGTAGGAGGCGCTGGAGGCCCCGCCGTGGCCGAAGTCGGCGGGCGTGTCGTCGCTGTAATCCGTGGAACCGCCGCTGCCGGACAGGTCGTACAGGTTGACGCTCACGCTCTGGCGATACAGCTCTTCATAGCTGTCGTGGTCCACCACGCGCATCGTCATGTCGATCTGGGAGCCGGTGCTGATGGCCCCGCTGCCGCCCGTCGGGTTCTCCTCGGTGGGAGAGAAGAGCATCCAGTCCGTATTGGTCGAGCCGGGCTCGTCGTTGCTGACGCCCGCGCCATTGATCTCCGTCCCGTCGATCTGCACGTCGTTCAAGAGCACCAATATCCTGTGATCGGTGTTGTTGACGACGCGCACATCCATGCGAAGGGTGGTCTTGCCATCGGTGTGCTCGTTATAGCTGTAATCCGTCGCCCAAATCTCGAAGCCGTTCCAGCTCAGCAGCCTGGATTCCGCCAGGGCGGGAACGGAGAGCGCGCCCAGCAGCAGCGCCAGGGTCAGCAGTACGATCAGCAGTTTCTTCATTCTCGTGTCCTCCTGTCCTTAGTGGGAATAGTAGTTCGCGTCCGGCTGGAAGTTGCCCGCGGCCACGGCCAGCGCCTTGAGGGCGTCCTCGATGGCGATGTCCTCGCCCGCGCAGCGCGCCTCGTAGCGCACGAAGTAATCCGGCTGGAGGTCGTAGGCGCAGATGCTGTAGCGGCTCTCGCCGTCCGTCACATAGAGCGTCATCAGCGCCGTCAGGGTCTTTCCGCCCAGGGTGATCTCGGTGACCTCGCCCGTGTTCACCACCTGGTCCGCGCTGCCCGCGATCTGCTGGCTGTAGATATTGGCCAGGTAGTATTCGGCGTCAAAGTCCGCGCCGGGGGCGTCGGTCTTGAACACGGACACCCAGGGATCGCCGATCTCCGTCCCCAGCGCGATGGTCACGCCGCCGTCGGGCGTGAAGTCATAGTCATATTCCGGCTTGCAGAGCGTGGAAAAGCCCTGCTCCTCGCAGGTGACGATCCGCATCGCCACCTTCTCCTCCTCGGCCAGGGCCGCGCCGCAGGCGATCAGCAGCGCCAGGGCCAGAAGGAGCGCCCATGCTTTCTTCATATTCATTCCCTCCTGTTACCGGTTCGGTGTGAGCTCGGTGCTGCCGCCGGGCTGGGCGAAGGCGCTGTCGGAGTAGTACACCACGCCGTTGTCGCCCTCGTACACATAGTCGTAGGCCGTGGACACCTTCACGTGGCTGCCGTCGGACAGGGTGTAGTCGTTGGCGTCGAAGAGATAGTCCGAATAGCGGTCGGTGTAGTCGTCGCCGGAGGCGGCCTCCTCACCCAGCACCCTTTCACTGTAGGTCTGCCCGCCGGTCAAGGGGCCCCCGGCGATGATGTTCACCAGCTCGGTGGTCAGCCGCTCGTTCGTCGCCTCAAACTGATCGCTGGCGGCGCTGTTCTCGATGAACTGGTCGAAGATCGCGCTGCCCCGGTCCCAATTCTCGACGGGGCAGATCATTGTGTAGGTGAAGGGGGCCTTCCAGGAGATGGTCTGGATGACGAGGTCCGCGTAGATGCCCGGCACCTTTCCGGTGGACTGCACGCCCTCGACGCCCGCCATCACGCACAGGTAGCTGGGCACGCCCGCCACCTCCGTGGCATAGCGGCGCATGCACACGGTGCAGTCCACCCAGTCCACGCTCACGTTGGAGAGGCCGGAGAGGGCGTTCCCCTTTTTCAGAAGCTCCCGCTCCTTCCGCTCCAGCAGCGCCGTCGCCTGGGGATACTGCTCGTCCGCCACCGGCGTTCCGGGCGCCCTGCCCAGGATCTGCGCGGCGATATGGTCGCAATAGGCCGGGGCGCTCTTATAGTGGAGCATGTCCGCGTGGAGCTGGGCGTTGTGCTGGCCGTCCTGGTGGCCGGTGCCGCCGTCCCAGCGCAGGATATCCAAATAGGGCATCCCGGAAAAATAGGACATCAGTCCGATCTCCCCGTTGGTCGGCTTGGCCTGCAGCATCAGCAGCCAGGCATCCTCGATGTTGTCCCCGAAGGACACCGTGCCGGAGGCCTCCCAGCCCGCAGGCACGGAGACGCGGCCCACCGTCTGCCCGCCATACTGGATGTCGGTGACGGTGAAGGACAGGGGCTCGCCTTCCCCCATCGCCGGCACGGCCAGCAGCATCGGCAGGATGAGCAGCAGCGCCAATGTCCACAGTGCGAATCTGCGCATTCGTTCTCCCTCCTTTGGTCATATGTGTGATTACCTAATGTTAATTATATGAAAAACAGTAGGCTTTGCGCAAGGCTTAAAGCCAATTCAGGGCCCAAAAGGGTGGGTTAGTTTTGGGTCAGGTGGCCATTTTGACGGCTTTTTGGGGGCTTGAGGGGGGCTTTTCGAGGGGTTTCCCATATGTTATACTATACGGGCGACGAGAAAGGATTTGATCGGATGGGCAAGTGGCGACAGGCGATGAAAAGCCGCGACTTCATGTGCGCGGCCTGGGTGGGGCTGTGCTTCGCGCTGACCTCGGCGGTGTACCTGTCCTGGCTGCACCGGCTGGTGACCCTGGCGGGCAGCGCCGGGGCGGACTGGCTGAGCATGGTGGCGGGCTACCTGATGCAGGCGGCGGGCATGGGCCTGGTGAGCCTCTGGCTGCACCGGCGTCCGGACGCCGACCTGCGCCGGGGCTTCACCCTGGCGGCGGCGCTGTTCGCGGCGGTCTGCGCCCCGGCGCTGCTGGCGGACACCCTGCTGGGCGTGATCGCCTTCGGTCTTCTGATGAACCTGCTCTGCGGCCTCATCGCCGGGTTCTACCTCTTGGGCATCGGCCTGAGCGCCGACGCGGGCCATCGCGGCCGGGTGTTCGGCGGCGGCTATGCCCTGGCCACGGTGGCGGTAGGCCTGCTCTCTCTGGCGGGCGGCGACCTGCTGCACAGCGCCTGGGCCCTTCTGATCTACATTCCCCTGGCGCTCCTGCTGATCTGGCTCACAGGCCGCCGGGGCCTGCTCCAGCGCCCGGAGGAGGCGACCGCCGCCGAGCCCGCCCGCGAAGCGCCGCTGGGCCTGGCGCTTCTGGCGGTGGTGCTGCTCAGCGCCGTGAAGGACCTGGGCTTCGTGTTCCCCTCGGCGGACATCGCCGCCGGGCTCATCCCGGAGCTCTCCCGCCTGCCCTACGCCCTGGGCCTGGCCGCGGCGGGCTTCATCAACGACAAAAACCGCCAGCAGGGCATGCTTTGCACCATGGCGGCGCTGATCATCCCCTTCATCATGCTGGGCCTGACCAGCGAGCCGGTGCCCGCCACGATCTGCTGGGGGCTGGACTACCTGTTCTACGGCTTCTTCTCGGTGTTCCGGGTGGCGCTGTTCCTGGACATCGCCAGCCGCACCCGGCGGCTGGAGCTGGCGCCCTTGGGATTGCTGGCGGGCCGGGTGGGCGACGCCTGCGGCACGGCGGTGAGCCTGCTGCTGGGCGGCAGCAAGCTGTGGCTGATCGGCGTCACCGCGGCGCTGTTCTTCCCCACGGCCTACCTGTGCCTGCGGCTCTACCGCCGCCTCTATGAGCCCCAGGCCGCCGTGCAGCAGCGCAGCGAGCAGGAGGTGTTCGAGGCCTTCTGCCTGCACAACGACCTGTCCAGCCGGGAGAAGGAGGTGCTGCGCATGGTGATCGACAACCGCTCCAACGGCGAGATCGCCGAGGCCCTGTTCATCACCCAGAGCACCGTGAAATACCACGTGCGCAACGTGCTGGGCAAGGTGGGCTGCAAGAACCGCAGCGAGTTGCAGCGCAAGTTCACCCTGGCCCTGTACCCCCATCTGGAGAATGCCCAGCCGGAGAAGGAATGACTGAAAAGATCCTTCGTTTCACTCAGGATGACAGCGAATCGAAGTCCCGTCATCCTGAGTGAAACGAAGGATCTGTACACTGCGCCAACAGACTGCGTTATACCATTCCAACTTTTCGAGAAGAACCTGAAACAGCCCCTCCGCTCATTGGAGCGAAGGGGCTGCTTCTTCATTTCCTTATACTAAATTCCTTCTAAAACATGTACAAATGCGGAGTGAATTTTTCGTTCTGGCAAAGCTGAGCGGAGGGAGGCGATGCAGCGCATCGTTGACCGAAGCGAAGCACAGCCAGGGCGGAAAAGACGCACGCAGATGTGC
>CADBCX010000008.1 GCA_902793245.1 uncultured Eubacteriales bacterium
GGCCTGGGCCATAAAGAGCGGCTCGCTGCCGAAGATCTGCACGCCCAGGGGCCCTTCCTCCGGAAACCGCGCCAGCAGGAAGCGATACGCATTCCGGTCATCGCAAACGGCGACATTACGAACGGACAGTCCGCGCTGGACGCCCTGAAAACCACCGGCTGCGACGGCGTGGCCATTGGACGCGCCGCGCTGGGCAATCCCTGGATCTTCGCGGAGATCAAAGCGGCGCTGGCAGGGGAGAGCTACAGCCCGCCGCCCTTCTCCCAGGTGATCGACACCGCCCTGCGCCAGGCCCGGGAAATGGCGGCATGGAAGGGCGAACGCAGCGCGCTGCTGGAAATGCGCAAGCATTTCGCCTGGTATACCGCCGGACGGCGCAACTCCGCCCAGGTGCGCACCCGGGTCAACCTGGCTTCCTCCTTTGAAGAAGTGGAAACGCTTCTTCGGACGCTTGAATAGCATATATTACTTCGGCAACTATATATGACCACGATCTGCTTGTCTAAAGCGCCAGCTGCTGTGTTGTCGTCGGTCGCCGATACTACGGCATCGCCTCCCTCCTCCGCCTTGCATCTGTCGCTTTATCCTGCGCATCTCATTGGCAATATATAATTGCCGAAGTAATAGAAAGGAACGTGACCATGAGAAAACTGTTTTGCCTGCTGCTGGCCCTGGCGCTGCTGTGCGCCGCCCTGCCCGCGTTTGCCGCGGAAACCGCGGAACTGGGCAAGCCCTTTCAGGACTTCACCGTAACCACCATTGAAGGGGAGATATTCACCCTCTCCGAAGCGCTGAAAACCCACGAGGCGGTGTATGTGAACCTGTTCGCCACCTGGTGCCCGCCCTGCGAGATGGAGTTTCCTTACATGCAGCAGGCCTATGAGGAATACGGCGACCGGGTGGCGGTGATCGTGATTTCCATCGAGGAAACCGACAGCGCGGAAAAGCTGGCCGAATACCGGGACAGCCACGGCCTGACCATGCCGATAGCGCCAGCGGGGGACGATTGGATCGCCCGGTACGCGGAAGCGTACTCCATTCCCGTGAGCATGATGATCGACCGCTTTGGCAGCCTGGCCCTGCGGCACACCGGCGCGGTGACGGACGCCGATTCCTTCCGCCGCATGTTCGAGGCTTTCCTGGGCGATAGCTACAATGAAACCAAAACCTTCCAGGAAATCCCGAAGGCCACCCTGACCATGGAGTTCCCTTCGGATGAGGCGCTTTCCGCCGCCCTGAACGCCGAAGGCAGCGCCATTGCTTTCACCAGCGACCCCCTGCGCCAGGACTATCCTTTCCTGCCCGCGGAACAGGACGGGCAGACAGGCGTTTCCCCTTTCAACACGGATCAAAGGGGAGTCGATTTTTCCTGCCGGGCGCAGATCACCGCCCAGGCAGGGGACGCGCTGGCCTTTGAAGTGAGCTGCGACCTGGTTCTGGGCTCCAACAGCCTGCTGGTTGAAGTGGACGGCGAGATCATGAAGTATTTTATGGGCAGGCAGGATGGGCGCGCCTGTACGATTGCCCTGCCCGAAGGCGAACATGAAGTGCGGTTTGTTTACGAACAGTGGGAGCCCCAGGAAACCGGCAAGCCGTTCCTGACCCGGGCCAGGCTGCTGTCCGGCGGGGAAGCGGAAGCCGCGCTGGCGGCGCTGCCGGTGTATCCCGTCTTTGAAGCCGCTGATATCATCGTCAAAGATGAGGCCGCGAAGCGGGGCTATTTTGAATACATGGGGCAGCCCGCCCTGGCCGGGTGTGTGCTGAACGGCGGCACGGCGGACCTGGAACTGACAGTCGCTGCCGACGCCGACCCGGAAAATGTGTTCTTCCTTGATACGATGCGGCCCGATGACATCATGCTACTGAGCAGCCTGCTCACGGAGGACGGCGCGGGCTATCATTACCGGATGCAGCTGGAACCGGAAGCCGGTTCCGCTTACGCTGTCATGCAATGTCTGTTTCCCCGCTTCACCGTCCAGCTCCTGATCATGCAGGATGCGGACGCCGTGCAGCAGGTGATCAGCGACTATGCGGCGCAGGGCTATGCCCTCACGTGGGTGCCGGAATCGGATGAATGATTTCAATTCAGGGATTTCACCTCGAACAAAATATCCGCCACAGGCGGCTGTCCGAGGCTCGTTCCCTTCCGGGAAAGACGATAAAAACGCATTTTCCGGCAAGGATTCAGACGATGCGGAATGATCTGATTTTTGCTTTCCTGGAAGGGAACGGAGGGCAACTCCCCGAGTAACGACTCATGAAACAAAAAACAGTTGAAATACACTTTGGGTATTGACACAAAAAGGATGTTACGATATGATTTGTATACAAACCGTTGAAGCGGAGATCAAACCGTCGAGCGCACTCACAGAGAGCCGGGGAGGCTGGGAGCCCGGCAGAAAGCGGCGCGGCAAATGGACCGCTGAGGGAAAGGTGAACGGCGTTTTCGCCCGGTAGCCGGACCGTATGCCTGCGTTAAAGGCAGGAAATGTGTTGGCATTTCCGAAAGAGTGGATGAACGGATGCCCGTTTATCAACAAAGGTGGTACCGCAGAGCATATCCTGCCCTGTCCTTTGAAGAGGACAGGGCTGTTTTTATTGATAAGGAGGCGTGTTCCCATGGCGATCCGGCATCTGGTGCTGATGCGGCTCAAACCCGGCGTGTTCACAGAGGAAGCCCGGCAGGATTATATCGATACCTTCGCGGCCCTGAAAGCGGCGCTGCCCGAGGATGTGCTGGACGCGAAGGTATACGAAAACCTGGTGGACCGGCCCCAGAACATGACGGTGATGGTGGAAATGATTTTGAAGGACGAAGCCAGCCTGCCCAAGTATTTGCAGCACCCCCTGCACCAGGGCATCGGCCGGCGGTACAACCCCTTCGTGGAAGCTATTGCTTCCTTTGACTGCGAGGTGAGCGAGCCATGATTCAGTCCATGCCGAATTACTCCCTCCGCCTCCCCGCCTGGACGGTGGGCACGGACGCCCTGAACGCGATGAAAGACGTGATCCCCGCCGGGCAGAAGGCCGTGGTCATCGGCGGTAAAAAAGGCACCGCCGCTATCCGGGAACGGCTGGAAAAGGCGGCGGCAGGGCATGTATCCCTGCTGGATTTCCTCTGGTACGGCGGCGAAGCATCGGAAGGAAACATTCAGATGCTGGCCGCAAAAGACGCCGTTCAGCGGGCGGACATGATCTTCGCTGTGGGCGGCGGCAAGGCCCTGGACACCTGCAAGGCGCTGGGGCTGCGCATCGGCAAACCGGTCTACGCTTTCCCGACCATCGCTTCCACCTGCGCCGCCTGCACCGCCGTGGCGATTCTCTACCACCCCGACGGCAGCTTTGCCGGGCCCTGCTTCCTGCCCGGGCCGCCCGCCCATACCTTTATTGATACGGAGGTGATCGCATCCGCGCCGCCGCGGTACTTGTGGGCCGGGCTGGGCGACACCTACGCCAAGTATTTTGAATCCTCGGTGTCCAGCCGCGCGGACGACCTGGCCTACTACCACGCCTTAGGCGTCAGCGTCAGCCGCTCCTGCCTCGATCCCCTGCTGCAATACGGGGAGAAGGCGTACCGCGACCATCTGGAAAAGCAGGTGACGGAGGAGCTGACCCAGGTGATCCTGACCATCATCGTCACCACCGCCGTCGCCTCCATCCTGCTGACAGCGGACAAAATCATCGACTACAACACCGGCCTGGCCCACGCCGTGTTCTATGCCCTGACCGCGTTCCCGGAATTGCACATGGAGCGCGACCATCTCCACGGCGAAGTGGTGGGCTTCGGGGTGCTGATCCTGCTGCTGGCCGACGGCCAGGAGGACATGTTCCAAAAGATGTATGCTTTCAACCGTTCCGTGGGCCTGCCCACCCGGCTGGAGGATATCGGCATCACGGAAAAAGACCTGGAACGGGTGCTGCCCAAGGTGCTGTCCATGCCCGATATCGCCCACAATCCCTACCCCGTCACGCTTGATATGCTGTCCGGCGCGTTCCGGCGGCTGAAAGAAATGCATTAAGAGGAGGACAAGAAAATGAAAAAGCTGGTATCTTTGCTGATGGCTTTGACCCTGGTGCTCTGCTGCGTGTGCGGCGTTTCCGCGGAAGACAAGAAGCAGTACAAGATCGGTATCGTATTGATGATCGAAAACGGCGCGTTCGTGGACATGAAGAACGGCGTCATCAAGGGCCTGAATGACCTGGGCTATGTGGAAGGCGACAACCTGACCATTGACTACCAGTGCGCCCAGGGCGACGCCACCAACCTGCAGACCATCTGCCAGAACATGGACGACGGCAGCTACGACCTGGTCGTGACCGTCGCCACCCCGCCCACCCAGGCGTTCGTCGGCCTGGAATCCAAGACCCCCAACGTGTTCTGCTCCGTGGCCGCGCCTGTTGTGGCGGGCGTCATGAGCGCCCTGGACACCCCGGACATGAACGCCACCGGCACCTCCAACGCCATTCCCGCGGGCGACATCATCGGCCTGGGCCTGCAAATCACCCCCGACGTGAAAACCTTCGGCCTGGTGTACTCCACCAGCGAAGTGAACGCCGTCAACGCCATGAACAACGCCAAGGCGTTCCTGACCGAAAACGGCTACAAGTTCATCGAAAAGACCGTCGCCAATTCCGGCGAGGTGCAGACCGCCACCCAGGCCGTGCTGGAACAGGGCGCGGACGTGCTCTTTGTGGCGAATGACTCCGTGGTGCAGGCCGCCGTGGATATCCTGGCCGAGCTGTGCACCGAGGCGGGCGTGCCCACCTACTGCTGCTCCGCCACCACCGTCAAGTCCGGGTGCCTTGCCACCCTGGCCATGAGCGATGAGTACATCGGCATCGTCACCGCGGGCATCGCCGCCCAGGTGCTTTCCGGCACCCCCGTCGCCGACATCCCCGCCATCGTGGTGCCCGCCGATATCGTGTCCGTCAACAGCGACACCCTCGCCGCTCTGGGGCTCACCCTGCCCGAATCCGTGCTGGCGATGGGCGAAGTGCAGTATCTGAAGGCGGAATAAAAATTTAAGAGAACAGAGTACAGAGTTCAGTGTACAGATGATATAGCTTGGCGTCATGCTCACGAAAATCTGTACTCTGCACTCTGTACTCTGCACTCTCGTTCCTCTCCCAGACAGAAAATCAACAACTGTTGAAAAAAGGACTGACCAGCCATGAAACTATTGATCGGCTCGCTCCAGCTGGGGCTTTTGTACGGCATCCTGGCGCTGGGGATTTACATCAGCTTCCGCATCCTGTCGGTGCCCGACCTGACCACGGAAGGCAGCTTTGCCTTCGGCCTGTCGGTATCCGCCGCCATCACCGCCGCGGGGCATCCTGTGCTGGCGGTGTTTGCCGCGATGCTGGCCGGCGCCCTGGCGGGCAGCGTGACGGGCCTGCTGCAGACCCGGTTCAAAATCCATCCGATTTTATCCGGGATCATCACCATGAGCGGGCTGTATTCCATCAACCTGGCGGTGCTGGGCGGGTCGCCCAACCTGTCGCTGGTGCGGGCCGCGACGCTGTTCAAGCTCATTCCTTTCCTGAGCAAAAACGACGCCATGACCGCGCTGCCCATCGTGGCGGCGCTGGTGTTCCTGGTGCTGGTCATCCTGTTTTTCCACACCCACATCGGCATGTGCATCCGCGCCGTGGGCGACAATGAGGACATGGTGCGGGCGTCCTCCATCAACGTGAACGCCTGCAAGGTGCTGTCCTTCTCCGTGTCCAACGCGCTGATTGCCCTGTCCGGCGCGCTCATCGCCCAGTACCAGGGCTACGCGGATATTTCCTCCAGCACCGGCATCCTGGTGGTGGGCCTGGCCTCGGTCATTATCGGGGAAGCGATTTTCGGCAGGCGCAGCGTCACGCTGGGCTTCATTTCCGCCGTGGCGGGTTCCCTGATTTACCGCTACATCATCGCCTTAGCGACGCGGTACAGCCCCCTGCCCGCTTATATGCTCAAGCTGGTGTCGGCGGTGATCGTGGCGCTGGCCCTCATGATCCCCGCGCTGCGGGAGAACGTGCGGAAAAACCGCCAGAAGCAGGGAGGGAAAGCCCATGCTTGATATTCGGAACGCGGTCAAGATTTTTGAACGGGGCACCTCCCTGGAACACACCGCCCTGAACCGCCTGAACCTGCATTTGGACGCGGAGGAGTTCGTCACCATCATCGGCTCCAACGGCGCGGGCAAGTCCACGCTGTTCAACGCCATCTGCGGCACCTTTCTTTTGGATGAGGGTTCCATCGTGCTGGCCGGGCAGGACATCACCTATTTGAAGGAGCACCGCCGGGCGCTGAGCATCGGCCGGGTGTTCCAGGATCCCATGAAGGGCACCGCGCCTCACATGACCATCGAGGAAAACCTGAGCCTGGCCTATTCCCGCGCCACTGCCAAGCCGCTGAGCTTCGCCCCTTCCCGCAAGCAGGTGGCGCTGTTTAAGGAACGGATCGCCGAATTCGGCATGGGCCTGGAGGATCGGATGAAGACCCGGGTGGGCCTGCTCTCCGGCGGCCAGCGCCAGGCGGTGACGCTGCTGATGTGCACCATCGTGCCGCCCAAGCTGCTCCTGCTGGACGAGCACACCGCCGCCCTCGACCCCGCCACCGCCGACAAGGTGATGGACATCACCCGCCGCACCGTGGCCCAGTACCGCCTGACCACCCTGATGATCACCCACAACATCGCCTCCGCCCTGTCCACCGGCACCCGCACCATCATGATGGATGAGGGGCAGATTCTGTTCGACATTTCCGGCGGGGAGCGCGCCAATACCACCGTGGACGACTTGCTGCGCTCCTACTCCGCCAGCCGCCACAAGGCGCTGGACAACGACCGGATGCTGCTGCAGGACAAACGGTGATAATCCTTCTCAAAAACGCTGCCATTTTTCGGCGGCGTTTTTTGTTTAGAAAGAGGCGGTATGGCTTCATTTTCATTGAATGTATAATATGGTCAAACTATTTTTTAGATTTGACCATATTATACATTTTAACCTATTGCAAAATCAAAAGTGTTGTGATAGAATGTATATATTGGAATAGAAGTGGCGGAATCGTGAGGGCGGGCAGCCGTTTTCGCCACAGAGGAGGAACGGCTGATGCGGTACACCAACCCCATTCTCCTGGGCGATTATTCTGACCCGGACGTGATTCGCGTCGGCGAGGATTTCTATATGATCTCCTCCTCCTTCACGTATGTCCCCGGCATCCCGGTGCTGCACTCCCGCGACCTGGTTCACTGGGAGCTGATCGGCTATGCCGCACGCCATCTGCCCTTCCCCCAGTACGACAAGCCCGCGCATAAGCGCGGCCTTTGGGCCCCCAGCCTGCGCTACCACAACGGCACGTTTTACGTGTACGTGTGCATGCCGGACGAGGGGCTTTTTGCGTTCACCGCCAAGGACCCGGCGGGGGAATGGGAATGCCATTATATCAAGGACGTGACCGGCTGGATCGACCCCTGCCCGCTGTTTGACGACGACGGCCGGGCCTGGCTGGTGCACGCCTTCGCCGCCAGCCGCGCGGGGATTAACAACGTTTTGTATGTACACAAGATGAGCGCCGACGGCCTGACGGTCATCGACAAGGGCCGCATGGTGTACGACGGCGGCGACCACGACGATATTACCGTGGAAGGGCCGAAAATCTATAAACGCGAAGGCAAGTACTGGATCCTCTGCCCCGCGGGCAGCGTGAAGCCCGGCTACCAGCTGGCTCTGCGGGCGGACAATATCTATGGCCCCTACGAGCGCCGGGTGGTGCTGAGCCAGGGAAACACGCCCATCAACGGCCCCCATCAGGGCGGCTGGGTGGACGACGGAAAAGGCAAGGACTGGTTCATCCACTTCCAGGACATGGACGCCTACGGCCGGGTGGCGCACTTGCAGCCCGTGGACTGGTCGGACGGCTGGCCCGTGATGGGAAAGAAGG
Source organism: uncultured Eubacteriales bacterium (assembly GCA_902793245.1). GTDB lineage: Bacteria > Bacillota > Clostridia > Christensenellales > Aristaeellaceae > RUG563. The sequence goes on from CADBCX010000008.1 coordinate 7,931, forward strand.
GCTCGCCTGTGCTGGGCGGCACCATCGACCTGCCCCCCTTTGGCGGGGAGATTCCCACCTCCGATGATTTCCAGAACGGCCTGGGCATCCAGTGGCAGTGGCAGGCGAACCCCAATAAGAGCTGGTACACGGAATTGAACCCCGGCCTGCGGCTCCACGCCGCCCCCGCGCCCAGCTTGTTTGAAGCGGGAAACTTCTTAAGCCAGCTCATGCAGAGCCACGACTTTGACATGGACGCGGTGTTCTGGACCCACGCCCAGGACGGCGACATTTCCGGCATCGGCATGATGGGCTATACCTATTATTATATCGCCCTGGGCCAGGGCCGGGTCAGCCTGAAAATGGGCATGGTGAATGAAATCAGCCGCTGGGTGCCTGACCGGGTGACCGAAACGCCCATCTCGGAAATCATGTGGCCCTATGCCGAAATCCTCCTGCGGATGCGGGTGCGGCGCGGCAACGTGAGCTTTTACTACGGCGAAGGCCAGCAGTCCATGCGGCCCCTGGGCGGGGAATACCCCATGACCTGCGGCGGCTGGACCGGCGCGCGCCCCGGCATCTTCACCCTCAACACCCTGGGAAGATGGGGCGGCTGGGCGGACGTGAAGTACGTCAAAATCACGAACCTTTGAACTCTCCCTGCCTTACGCAATCAACAAAGAACCATTTCAAAAGGGGCTGCTGAAAAATGAACCGTCTTGCCGGGATCGTCCTGCTGATACTCTGCCTGACAGGGGCGTGCTGCGCCTGCGCGGAAAGCGCGGGAGGCGACTGGGCGGATATGTACGCCCTGTCCGTGGAGAACGCCATCGAGTACGGCGACCTGCGGGAGGAATGGGCCAAGGAGCCTGACGTGTACAAGCCCGCTCCCCAGGGCGCGGAAATCGTTCTGCTGCCAAAGGACGCGGCGCTGTCCGGCGACATCGCCTTGGAATCCGGCTTTGAAGCCTATCCCGGCCTGTATTCCAATGAAAACGAAACCCCGGAAAGCGTGCTGGTGTCCGGTGATAACGAGTGCGCCGCCGCCTGGAAGATCACTGTGGAGCAGCCCGGCCTGTATGAACTGAAGGTGTCCTACCTGGCCCTGGGCGGCAACGAAATCAAGGTGCAGCGGAAAATCACCATCGACGGGGAAACGCCCTACGAGGAAGCCAACAACCTGTGCTTCTACCGGGTATTCGAGGAAGAAATTCAGCCCGACGGCAAAATGCGCCTGAACGCCATCAACGACGAGGTCTGGCCCCACATGATCGAAAAGCGCGTGTGGCAGACCGTCCGGGCGGTGGATCAGCAGGCGATTTACGTGGACCCGCTGCAATTCTATCTCTCCGCGGGCGAACACGAAATCGTATTGGAATATGTGGATCAGCCCGTGGTGCTGGGGAATATCGCCTTCGTTTCTCCCATCGTTTATCCAACCTATAAAGAAAAATTGGCGGAATGGCAGGCCGCGGGATACAAGAACGTATCCGACGATACCGTGATCAAATTGCAGGCGGAAAACAGCGCCTGGCGCAGCGAGAACGTCATCCGCCGCGAGTCCGACGCCGACCCGCTGACCGAGCCCAAGTCCGGGGCCAACCGGGTGCTGAACATCGTGGGCGGCTACCGCTGGCGCCTGGGCAACGCGGCGGTGAGCTGGGACATCGACGTGCCAGAAAGCGGGCTGTACGCTCTTCACTTTAAAGTATTGCAGACCACCGACCCCGGCATGCCCTCCTACCGGCAGATCATGATCGACGGGGAAATCCCCTTTGACGAAATGCGGCTGTACGCCTTCCCCTACGACAGCCACTGGTACGGCGAAACCTTCCGGGACGGCGACGGCAATCCCTATTGCTTCTATCTGGAAAAGGGTGTCCATACCCTGACCGCCACCGTGAAGCTGGGGCCCATCGGCGAGATCATGCGCCGCACGGAAAAGGACACCACCTACCTGGGCCGGGTGCAGCGGGAGATCGTGAAGATCACCGGCACCGAACCGGACTACAACTACGAATACGATCTGTACCGCACCATGCCGGAGCTGAGCGGGCAGCTGACCTATCTGGCCGGGCGGCTCCAGGAAAGCGCCGACCTGCTTTCCTCCATCTCCAACGAGACCACCTCCATGGAGAACAACTTCCGCCAGATCATCGACCAGCTTCACTTCTTCTCCGAGGACGTGGACCGGATTCCCAAGGCGTTAAGCGACCTGGACAACGCCCAGACCAACCTGGGCACCTACATTTCCACCATCGAAAAATGCCCCATGGCCATGGACTACCTGATGCTGTCCTCCCCGGATGTGAGCATGGACATCGCCACCTCCAACTTCCTCCAGCGCATGGCGGTGACGGGTGAAAACTTCCTGGCCTCGTTTACGAAGGACTATGACAGCGTGGGCCTGATCGTGGACGACAGCAGCGCGCAGGAAACCACCGTGCTGAACGTGTGGATCGCCCGGGGCACCGAGTGGGGCGAAATTCTGAAAGAGCTGGCTGACGAGGAGTTCACACCCAAGACCGGCATCGTCATCAACCTGCACGTGCTGCCCACGGGCCAGCTTTCCACCGGCTCCGTGAACACCATCATGCTTTCCGTGGCCAGCGGCACCGCGCCGGACGTGGCGCTTTCCGTGGAATACAACCTGCCCAACGAGTTCGCTTTCCGCGGCGCGGTGTGCGACCTGAGCCAGTTCCCCGGCTTTGAGGACGTCACGAAGAATTTCTATCCCAGCAGCCTGGTGCCCTTCCAATACAACGGCGGGGTGTACGCGCTGCCGGAGACCATGGACTTTACCTGCATGATCTACCGCCGGGACGTGCTGGCCGAGCTGGGCGTGGAGCTGCCGGAGACCTGGGAGGATCTGTACCAGAAGGTGCTGCCCCGGCTTTACGAAAACAACATGAGCTTCTCCCTGCCGGTGGATACGTCGGTCTCCAGCAATTCCCCCGGCGCACTGCGGGGCTTCACCATGCTGCTGCTGCAAACGGGCGGGGATTACTACCATGATAACGGCGCTTCCTCCGCCCTGGACACCCCCGAAGCCTACAAGGCGTTCAAGGCCTGGACGGACATGTACGCCAACTACGAAATTGACGCGGAAAGCAATTTCTTTACCCGCATCCGCACCGGCACCATGCCCGTGGGCATCGGCAACTTCACCACCTACATGCAGCTGATGACCTCGGCTCCCGAACTGTACGGACGGTGGAGCATTGCCCCCGTCCCCGGCACGCGTCAGGCGGACGGCACGGTGAAGCACACCGTCGGCACCACCGCGGCGACGGCGGATATTATTCTTTCCCAGAGCGAAAAGAAAGACGCGGCCTGGGAGTTCCTCAAATGGTGGAGCAGCGAGGAAACCCAGACCCGATATGGCCGCGAGCTGGAAGCCATTTTAGGCATGGGCGCGCGCTGGAACACCGCCAACGTGAACGCTTTCTATTCCCTGCCCTGGGACGCCCGGCACGAGCGCGTCATCCGCGCCCAGATGGACGCCGCGGAGGAACAGCTCATCGTCCCCGGCGGCTACTTCACCGGGCGGCACATCATCAACGCCTGGAACCGGGTGTGCATCAACAACGAAAACGCCCGCGACGCCCTGGAAAAGGCGGTCAAGGACATTAACAAAGAGCTTCACAATAAGCGGGTGGAGTTTGGATTAGAGTGAGGAGTGATCGCCTTGCAGGCAGCGGTAAAGAAAAGCGGCTTCAGGGAATGGCTGCGGAAGAACGGCACGGGATACGCTTTCCTGCTGCCCTTCCTGATCCTGTTCGCGGTGTTTGTGATCGTGCCGGTCGCGGTGGCGATGTATTACAGCCTGACCAACTACAACATGATCCAGCCCGCCCGGTTTGTGGGGCTAAGCAATTATTCCCAGCTGATCCTGGACGACGACGTGTTCCTGATTTCCCTCAAGAACACGATGGTTTTCGCCGTCATCACCGGGCCGATTGGGTACTTTGCCTCCTTCCTCATGGCCTGGCTGATTACGCTGGTGAAGAAGGGCAGGGGCTTTTTCTCCCTCATGTTCTACGCGCCCTCGCTGACCAGCGGCGTGGCCATGGCGAACATCTGGCTCATCCTCTTTTCCGGCGACCGGTACGGCTACATCAATAACCTGCTGCTGCGCTCCGGGCTGATTCTGGAGCCGATCCTCTGGACGAAGGACGCCACCTACGTGCTGCCCGTGGTCATGATTATTTCCATCTGGATGAGCATGGGCACCGGCTTCCTGGTGTTCCTGGCGGGCCTGCAAAATGTTGACCCCGCCATGTACGAGGCCGCCCGGGTGGACGGCATCAAGAACAAGTTCCAGGAGCTTCGGTTCATCACCCTGCCCATGATGAAGCCGCAAATGCTGTTCGGGGCCATCAACGCCATCGTGGGCGCCTTCGGCGTGTTTGACGTGGCCACCGCCGTGGCGGGCCTGCCCAGCCCCAACTACGCCGCCCATACCATCGTGGCGCACCTGTACGACTACGCCTTCACCCGCTTCAATATGGGCTACGCCAGCGCGGTGGCCATGGCGCTGTTCGTGATTACGTTCACCCTGGGCCGCATTTGCATGCATGTATTTAAGGACAACACCTGACGGAAGGAGGCGGAAAAACGTGACTGCAAAAGCTGTGTACAGGCCCCGTCGGTTCAAGTTCCGATTAAAAAAGCTCACCTTTTCCCGTTTCATGCTCTATCTGCTTCTGACCGCGCTGGTGATGATCGCGGGCCTGCCGCTGTTCGCCATGGTGTGCCGCAGCCTCATGCCGCTGGACGAGTTGTACATTTACCCGCCCCGGCTCATCGTGCATAAGCCGACGCTGCGCAATTTCAGCGACCTGCTCACCTCCCTTTCCTCCTCCACGGTGCCCTTCACGCGCTACATTTTCAACTCCCTGTTCACCACCGTGGTGACGGTGCTGGCCAGCGTGATCGTGTGCTGCATGGGCGCTTACGGCCTGGTGAAGCACAAGCCCGCGGGCAGCGGCCCCATTTTCGCGGTGGTGCTGGCAGCGCTGATGTTCTCCGCCCACGTGACGCAGATCCCCAACTATATGGTGGTGAACAAGCTGCGGCTGGTAAACACCTATTGGGCGCTGATCATCCCCAAAATCGCGGTGGCGTACAACTTCTTCCTGGTGAAGCAGTTCTGCGAACAGCTGCCCGACTCCATCCTGGAGGCGGCCCGCATCGACGGGGCCAAGGAGTTCCGGGTGTTCTGGACCATCGCCATGCCGCTTTTGCAGCCCGCCTGGACGACCCTGGCGGTATTCAGCTTCGTCAATAACTGGAACGACTATTTCTCTCCCCTGATTTTTATTTCCAGCAACGCCCTGAAAACCCTGCCCCTGGCCCTGCAAACCCTGTCCGGCGGCGCGGGCGTGGTGGCGAGGGCCGGCACCGTGGGCGCGGCCACGTTCCTGACCACCGTGCCTTCCATCCTGGTGTTCGCCATCATGCGCGGCAAGGTCATGGAAACCATGTCCTTCTCGGGCATCAAGTCGTAAGGGGGGAAGGAAGATGAAAAAAGCGTTCATTCTTTCCCTGGCGCTGCTGCTTCTGTGGCTGCCAACCGCCCGGGCCGTGGTGGGCATGGACGCCTTCGTGGTGGACACCGACACCACCGACGGCGGCGACAATTACATTCCCATCCCCGCGGCTTATGAAGTATACGGTACCATCAAGAACCTGGGCGAAAACGGCTTCATGAACCACCCGGAGGATATTTTCGTCGCCCCGGACGACACCCTGTACGTGGCCGACGGCGAAAACAACCGGGTGCTGCAAATGACCCGGGAGGGCCGGGTGCTGAATATCATCACCGAAGCCTGCGGAAAAAAGCTGAACAAGCCCCGGGGCGTGTATGTGCACACCGACGGCAGCGTGTGGATCGCCGACACCGGCAACCTGCGCATCGCCACGCTGAACGCCGACGGCAGCGACCGCAAGGAGTACATAAAGCCCGAGTCCTCCCTGCTGGGCGCGAACTTCACCTTCGACGTCCAGAAAATTTTCGTGGCGAATACCGGCTACATCTACGCCCTCAAGGGCGCGAACCTGATCGCCCTGGACGAAGCGAACAATTTCCGCGGCTACCTGGGCGCCGACAAGGTAGGCTTTTCCCTGAGCCGCTTCCTGGTGCGCCTGTTCGGCAGCAAGAGCCAGATCGAGCGCACCGTGAAGCAGGAGCCCGCCAGCTATTCCAACTTCTTCATCGGCGCGGACAACATGATCTACGGCATCCTGTCCAACAAAAAGACCGCGCAGATTCGCAAGCTCAACTCCGTGGGCACCAACACCTATCCCGAAGAGACCTACGGCTTCATCCTGCCCGACCCCTCGCTGGGGGCCAACGGCAAGGTGCTGGAGCCTACCTTCTCCGACATTACCGTGGAGGACAACGGCATCATCACGGTGGTGGACCGCATCACCGGGCTGATTTACCAGTATGACCAGGACGGCAACCTGCTGTGCTGCTTCGGCGGCACGGGTGACACGGAGGGCCTGTTCCAGATTCCCATCAGCATCGAGGCGGACAGCGAGGGCTACCTCTACGTGCTGGATTACCAGTCCAACACCATTACCGTGTTCCGGCCCACCCACTTCATCACCCTGGTGCACCAGGCGGTCACGCTCCACGGCGAAGGCCGCTACCAGGAGGCCCTGGGTTACTGGAAGCAGGCGCTGGAAATCGACAGCAACTATGCCCTGGCCCATCAGGGCGTGGCAAAGATCATGGGCAAGCAGGAGGATTGGGGCAGCGCCCTGCGCTCCTACGAATTGGCCAACGACCGGGAGGGTTACTCCGAAGCCTTCGCCGAATACCGCCACGAATATTTCCGGCAGCACTTCCTGCTGGTGGTGGCGTGTACGGTGGCGATTGTGTTCATCACGGTAAAGCTCTTGTCCCTGGCGAAGAAAAAGGCTGACCAGTGGGCCGACGACGTGCAGATGGGGAGGGGATTGAAATGACGGGCTTCAAGCTGTGCGTCATGATGCTGTTCCATCCCATCGTGGTGAGCGAATACATCAAGAAGCAGCGCGGCGACGCGGGGTTCAAGCGCATGAGCGCCGTCCTGGTGGCGGTGCTGCTGGCCCTGGCGCTGGGCGTGAGCGTGTTCTCCATTTATTTCACGCATTATCCCCTGTCCACCGTGTCGGTGCGCAAGGCCAACCTGCTGCTGGAATGCGGCAAGCTGTTCGTGCCGGTGCTGACGTGGATCCTGGCCTCCTACGCCATGACCACCATCTTGGACGGCGCGACCAAGATCGGCGAGGCGATGATCTACAACACCCTGTCGCTGATGCCCTACGTGCTGTTCACGGTGCCGGTGGTGCTGCTCTCCCGCGTCATGGACGGCGGCCAGGCCGGGCTGTATTACACCCTGACCGGCGGGCAGATCGCCTGGGTGATCCTGCTGATGATCGTGGGCCTCAAGGAAATGAACGAATACAGCGTGAAAAAGACCGTGCTGGTGGTGCTGCTGACGGTGTTCACCATGGCGGTCATCTGGGCCACCATCGTGCTGCTGTTCACCATCTCCTCCCAGTTCGTCACCATGATCCGGGAAGTGTACTTTGAAATTGTATACAGGATATAAAGGAAGGAGAGTACAGAGTTCAGAGTGCAGAGTACAGATGAGTCAGTAAGCGCTTTCAGAATCCTGTATGGACAGACAAAATAAATCTGTACTCTGAACTCTGTACTCTGTACACTCTTTCAAACCGAGCGACTGAATATATACCTGCATTGTTAGAACGGAGGGCACAGCATGAAAAAAACCGGTATTCTGTTTTTCCTGCTGATTGCGGCGCTTGCCATCGTGCCCGCTTGGGCGGAAGAAACAAGCCCGGAGCGTATCCCCGTGGCGGAGAATGACCGGCTGGCGCTGTACCTGGACCCCGGCCTTTGCTCCATTGACATTGAGGACAAGCTGACGGGCCGGACCTGGTCCTCCACCATGAACGATGAAACCGCCGAAGGCATGAAAATCATCCCCGCCCAGAAAAAGAAAGTGACCAGCCTGCTGGCTGTCAACTGCACCAATTTGCAGACCGGCCTGGGCGTGGTGAACAACCTGGCGCTGATGGCGGAAAAAGACCTGAAAGCCTCCTATGAACTGATCGAAAACGGCGTGCGGCTGACCTATTATCTGGGCACCTACCAGGTGGGCGTCAGCGCGGAAATCACCCTGGACGGGGCCAGCCTGGTGGCCCGGGTGCCTTACGAAAGCATCCGGGAGGACGGGGACTTTTCCCTGGTCAGCGTGGACATGCTGCCCTTCCTCTTTTCCGCCACCGACAAGGCCGAGGGCTTTTTCCTCTATCCCGACGGCTGCGGCGCGGTGATGGAGTTTCAGGACAACGCCCATTATAAGGAATCCACCCGGCTCTATCCCGTCTACGGCGATTACCAGAAGCAGGCCACGCTGCTGGACATGTTCGCCCAGGAAGCGCCGGTGGTCATGATGCCGGTGTTCGCCATGAACCGGGGCGGGCACAGCCTGATGGCGATCATTGAGGAGGGCGCGGAATCCAGCCGCATTTCCCTGAACTGCTCCAACAACATCATCGGCATCAACTACCTGTTCGCCAACTTCCAGTACCGCCGCGCGTTCAGCGATAAGCGCGTCACCGACCGCGACATCCGCGTGTACGACAAGGACGATATCAAAACCGACTACCAGCTGCGGGTGCTGTTCCTGGAAGAGGAAAACGCCGATTACAGCGCCATGGCCCGAGTCTGGCGGGATTATCTGCTGGAGAGGGGCATCGTATCCCGCGGCGAACGCAGGCCCACCGTCGCCATCGACCTGTTTATGAGCGCGCCGGAGGAAGGCCTGCTGTTCGACACGCCGCGCACCGTGACCACCCTTTCCCAGGCGGAAGAAATCCTGGAATCCCTGGACAGCCTGGGCGTCAAAAACATCCGGGCGTCGGTGAAGGGCTGGACGGCGGGCAGCTACGGCAAGACCCCTGACCATTTCCCCATCGCCCGCTCCGTAGGCGACAGGGATGCGCTGGTGCATCTGATTGAGACCGTCCACCGGCTGGGCGGCACCCTGTCCCTCACCGCCAATTTCATGGAAGCCCAGGCCGACGAACGGGGCTACTCCCACCGCAACGACGTGGTGTACACCGGCAACCACACCGTCCTGACGGACAAGGAAGAAACCGTGTTCATGCTCAGCCCCGACGTGAGCAAGGAAAAGTTTGACCGGTTCCGGAAGGACGCTTCCTCCTATCCCCTGGACGGCGTGCGCTTCGAGCGGATGGGCCAGTACGTGGGCTTCAATTACGGCGCCCGCCGCTACACCACCGCCGCGGAAGCGCTGGCGCTGTACCGGGCTATGCTGGACGAAAGCAAAGCGGCTTTCGGCAGCGCGGAGGCCGAGGGTGGCAACGCCTGCCTGCTGGGCGCGGCGGACTTCTTCACGAATGTTCCGTATAAGGACTACGGCTGCCAGGCCACCACCCGCGCCGTGCCCTTCTATCAGGTGGCGCTGCATGGGCTGGTGGATTACGCGGGACGGCCCGGCAACCTGAGCAGCGATCTGGAACGGGAGGTGCTGCGCTGGGTGGAGATGGGCTACACGCCCTTCTTCGAGCTGACCCACGGCAACACCGAGGAATTGATGTACACGAATTATCAAATTCTCTTTTCCGCCGAGTACACCGCCTGGCAGGAGCGGGTGGCCTGGGCCGCGAAGCAGTTCACCGAAGGCCCCCTGGCGGAGCTGGCCGGCGTGTGCATCGCCGAGCATGAGCGCCTCAGCGACACCCTGGCGAAAGTCACCTATGAAAACGGCGCCGTCGTCTATGTGAATTACGCCGATGAAGCCGTCCAGGCCGACGGCGTAGATATCCCCGCGCAGAGCTGGAAAGCGGTGCATGAGTGAGGAGGTGTCCCCGTGTCTGTGAAAAATGCTGCGGCAGCCCGCAGGCCCAAGCGCCTGGGCATTGACCGGCGGCGGTCGCTGGAAGCGTATATCTTCCTGATCCCCTGGCTGATCGGCGTGTGTCTGTTTTTCGCCTATCCCATCTTTGTGTCCGTGCGCCTGGCCTTTTCGGACATCGTGGAGTTCAAGGGGCTGAAAACCTCCTGGGTGGGACTGGAAAACTTCCGGTACATCTTCTTTTACGACATCAACTTTGTCCCCACGTTTTTGAAGGTGGTCACGGACACCCTGCTCAACACCCCGCTGTGCATGGTGTTTTCGCTGATTATCGCCATCTTCATCAACCGCAAAATGGTGGGCCGCGGGTTCTTCCGCACGGCGTTCTTTATTCCCGTGCTGCTGGGTACCGGCTACATCATGAAGCAGCTGCTGGGCATGGGCGTGGACGGCATGACCGTGACCACCGGCATCCTGGTGCCCAAGCTCATCGCCGACCTGCTGGGCCCCAGCATCACCGAAGTGGTGCAGGGCTTCCTGGACAGGATCACCGTGGTGCTGTGGAAAAGCGGCGTGCAGATCGTGCTGTTCCTGGCGGGATTGCAGGGCATCTCCGGCTCGCTCTACGAAGCCGCCCGCGTGGACGGGGCCACGGAATGGGAAATGTTCTGGAAAATCACCCTGCCCATGATTTCCCCGGTCATCATGATGAACGTGGTGTACACCATCGTGGCCTTCTTCACCGACACCACCAACCCCCTGGTGGACTACATCTACAAGATGAACTTCACCAATCAGCAGTTTGAGTACGCCGCCGCCATGAGCTGGCTGTACTTCATCTTCGCCCTGGTGTTGTGCCTGGCCAGCATCCTCTTTATGCGGAAACATATCTATGATTCGGGAGCGAAAGGGTAAGAAAGGAGCGTTTTCCATGTCAACGGCGGCGATTAAGCGCAATGGCAGAAAGAGCAAGGCGGCGCGGTTCGCAAAGACGTTCACGCTGCGGCTGGCGTTTTATTTCCTGCTCTGCGCGCTGAGCTTTATCTTCCTCTACCCCTTTATCACGATGATCGTCAAGTCCCTCATGACCGACGACGACCTGGTGAACATCACGGTGAAATGGCTGCCCAGCGAGCTGACCTGGAACAACTATGCCATCGCCTACCGCCGCATGGGGTTCAGCCGCTACATCTGGAACAACGTGCTGGTCGGCGCGGTGGCGACCATCGGACATATGTTCTCCTGCGCCTTGACGGGATACGCCTTCGCGCGGTATAATTTCAAATTGAAGAATGTATTGTTCGTCATCGTCATCCTGATGATGATCGTGCCTGTGCAGGTCATCATCTTCCCGCTTTACAAGCAGTATTCGGACTGGAAGTGGCTCAACACCTTCCTGCCCCTGCTGGTGCCCTGTTTCTTCGGCTTCGGCCTGAACGGCGGCTTCTTCATTTTCCTGTTCCGCCAGTTCTTTATGGGCCTGCCCTACGAAATGGAGGAGGCCGCCCGGGTGGACGGCTGCGGCCCCATCCGCACATATGCCCGCATCATGCTGCCCATGGCCCAGGCCCCGATGCTGGTGTGCGGCGTGCTTTCGCTGGTGTGGCACTGGAACGACTACTTTGAGCCGGGCATTTATATCAACACCAAGCCCGACCTGCGGATGCTGCCCAGCATCCTGCCTTCGCTGTATTCCCTGCTGAACCAGGAAAACCACACCATGATCCAGGTGAACGACCTGGAGGGCATCGTGTTCAACGAAGCCATGCTCATGGCCGCCACCTTCCTGTGCATCATCCCCATCATGATCGCCTACCTCTTCCTCCAGCGCAGATTCATGGAGGGCGTGGAGCGGTCTGGACTCACAGGAATGTAATCTCTCGGTAAAAGAGGAGAGAACAGAGTTCAGAGTACAGATGAGTTAGCGTACGCGCTGCGGAACCCATGCTTGATCGAGCCTATCCATCTGTACTCTGTACTCTGAACTCTGCACTCTATTATCCATCGTTCCCTCGCGGCAGTGAAGCCGCAGGAGATATATTTTTCAAGGAGGTTTTCTCGTATGAAGAAAATCGTGGCTCTCATGTTGGCTCTGGTCATGCTGCTGTGCATGTGCGGCGCGGCGCTTGCGGCCGACAAGGTGTCCTACACTCTGCTGCCCTTCTCCAACAGCGTGTATGAACCCTACATCTACGAAGGCCTGGTCGGTATGCTGAAAGTGCAGAAGATGGCTGACGTGGAAATCGAATGGCAGCCCATCCTGGGCTCCCGCGACGAACAGCCCGCCCTGTACCTGGCGATGCTGGCCAGCGGCAACTATCCCGACGTCATCCAGGCCCAGCACAACAACATGTACGCGGGCGGCGTCAGCCAGCTGTTTGCCGATGGCATCATCATTGAGCTGAACGACGTGATCGACAAGTACATGCCCAACTACAAGGCTCTGCTGGAAGCCCATCCCGAAGTGGCGAAAACCCTCAAGGACGACCAGGGCCGCTACCTGTACTTCACCGTCATCAACCCCGGCTCCACCCCCGATGAGCGCGTGGCCTTCACCTGGTACGGCCTCCAGGGCCGCAAGGACTGGATGGAGAACGTCGGCATCGAAGAAATGCCCACCACCATCGACGGCTGGTACGAGATGCTGGTTGCCTTCCGCGACCTGGATCCCAACGGCAACGGCGAACAGGATGAAATCCCCTTCGACGGCGGCGCGTCCGGCTACACCTACTTCATGCCCGCTTACGACATCCTGAACGGCGCTTACATCAATCCCGAAACCGGCAAGGTCGGCATCGGCGAATACACCCAGAACTACAAAGCGTTCCTGGAAACCATGAGCAAGTGGTACGCCGAGGGCCTGGTGAAGGACATCTGGAAGGATGACGGCACCACCGCCGGCGACGAAGAAAAGGACGCCAACATCTACGCTGACCTGGCCGGCTCCTGGAAGGGCCTGAGCAACTATTGGGAGCAGCGCCTGCCCCAGGTTCTGGAAAAGAACCCCAACGCCGACTTCATCGCCTTCCCCTGGATCGTGGATGCCAACGGCGTTGCCTACGGCACGGACTATAACTTCTCCTACGGCGACCGCTTCACCACCGTCATCACCGTGGACTGCAAGAACGTGGAAGCCGCTGCCCGCCTGATCGACACCATGTTCACCGAAGAAGGCACCAACTGCACCACCTGGGGCATTGAGCAGGGCGACGACATCCTGACCATCCCCGAAACGGCATGGTGCCAGGGCAACGGTACCTACACCGTGGACGAAAACGGCGTGAAGCACGAGACCGAATGGGCCAACCAGATGACCGAAAACTTCTACGACGGCGCGTTCGCCAACAAGTACCGCTACGCCATGAGCCACGTGTCCTTCCCCCGCTGGGGCGCCGGTGATTACCTGGCCGCTACCCGCGAGCCCAACTACGTGGCCTCCGCCAAGCTGTGGGGCGAAGCCTCCAACGCCCTCGAATATCCCGCCGCTATCGTGCTGAGCGTGGACGCCCAGAAGGCCGCCGCGCCCCAGCTGGATGAAATCAACGCTTACATCAACGACATGACCAAGAAGTTCATCACCGGCGAAGAACCCCTGACCAACTTCGACGGCTACATGGATCAGCTGCAGAAGATGGGCATCGAAGACCTCATCGCCGCCTATCAGGCTGCCTATGACCAGTTCATGGCGCGGTAATGGTCAGGCAATAGGCATTAGGGAATAGGCATTAGATAATAGATTGACTATCCCAACGAATGCCTAATGACTGAATCCCAGCCGGGGCTGTCGGCGCATACCGGCAGCCCCGGTTTTTCCGAGTGTATAGGAAATTCCGTCCCAGCGGCGGCATTTCCTATGCCCTTGAAAATACAGTTTGGAGGAATACATCATGACCATCTACATCTGCGGCGATTCCACCGCGGCCAGCTACAAACCCGAGGAAGCGCCGATCACCGGCTGGGGGCAGGTGCTTTCGGAATACCTGCCCAGCGTGCGGGTAGAGAACCGCGCCATGGGCGGGCGCAGCACCAAGTCCTTTCTGAGCGAAGGGCGGCTGCAAAGGATCGAAACGGAGATTCAGCCCGGCGATCTGCTGCTGATTCAGTTCACCCATAACGACACCAGCGACCTGGTCTGGCGGCACACCGACCCCTGGACGTCCTTTTATCAGAACCTGCAAATCTTCATCGACACCGCTATGCTGAACAGGGCGCGGCCTGTGCTGATGACGCCCATCTGCCGCCGCTACTGGCGGGACGGAAAGCTGCTGGAAAGCCACGGGGAATATCCCGACGTGATCCGCGTGCTGGCGGCGCAAAGAAACGTGCCGCTGATCGACCTGTACGAACAGAGCAAGGCTTATGTGCGGCAGTTAGGCGAGGAGGAAAGCAAAAAGCTGTATCTGTATGTGGCACCCGGCATCTATCCCGCCTATCCCAACGGCAACGCGGACGATACCCACACCCAGCGGAAAGGCGCGGAAACCTACGCCTGGATGACGGCGGAGGCGCTGAAAGGGATGGGGCTGGTTTGAATTAATAGAACAGACAGTCTGAGTTCGTAATCATAAAGAAATCCGACCAAAAGCCTTCCCCTTGAGGGGAAGGTGGGCCGCGCGGAGTCAAGAATGAGAGAGTGAACAAGTTCATTCGCGCGGCTCGGATGAGGTGGCCCCGTCCCTGTTGCTTCTGGAAACACCTCATCCGTCAGGCGCGAATTTGCTCCGGTATATTGAGCCAACTTGGTTTCGCGCCTGACACCTTCCCCTCAAGGGGAAGGCTTTTGGGTAGTTTTATGAACCTACATCTCTGTATTCTAAGAAAGACTCCTCACACAAAGAAAAGGGGGACAAGCATATGTACATCGTAGCGAAGGACGGCTCCGGGGATTTCACTTCCATTCAGCAGGCCATCGACGCCATTCCGGCGGGGGGCCGGACGCCCACCATCCTGCTGATTCGCATGAACGAATACCAGGAGCGCGTGGTGGTGGACAAGGACAACGTGCGCATCATCGGCGAGGCGCGGGACAGGACAGTTATCACCGCCAAGGGCTGCGCCCTGGACAAGGACGAAAACGGCAACGACCGCGGCACCTTCCTGTCCGCCACCTTCATCGTGATGGGCAACAACGTGGAAGTGGAAAACCTGACCATCCGCAACGACGCGGGGGACGGCCGCGATGTGGGCCAGGCCGTGGCGGTGTACGCGGCGGGCGACCGGGGCGTGTGGCGCAACGTGCGCATGATCGCCCATCAGGATACTTTGTTCTGCGGGCCGCTGATGCAGAAGGTCATCAACTTCTACGGCGGGCGCAGGGGCCGCGCCGAAGTGGTGGAATTCGTGGGCGACTGCCCGCCCACCCAGAGCCGCCAATACTTTGAGGACTGCTTCATCCAGGGGGACGTGGACTTTATCTTCGGCCCCTACCGCTGCTGGTTTGAGCGCTGCACCCTGTTCATGAACAAGCGGGGCGGCATGTACACCGCCGCCAACACGCCGGAAATTCAGCCCTACGGCCTGGTGTTCCACCAGTGCAGGCTGACCGGCGAATGCGAGGAAGGCCAGGGCTTCCTGGGCCGCCCCTGGCGCAGGTTCAGCCGCACCGTGTTCCTGGACTGCGACATGGACGAGCATGTGGCCCCCCAGGGCTTCGCGGACTGGGACGACATCAAGGTGGTCACGGAGCGCTACGCCGAGTATGGCACCACCGGCGTCCGGGCCGACCAGAGCCCCCGCCACCCCAGCCAGAAACGCATGAACGCCGAGGAAGCGGCCTGCTATACCATTCCCGACGTGATCGGCGGCCCCGACGGCTGGCGGCCCGACAGGCGCACGCCCACCTGGTTCCTCTGCGGCGATTCCACCATGGCGAACTATCCCGATGCCGTATATCCCATGATGGGCTGGGGCCAGAAGCTGCAAAGCCTGCTGCCGGAGAATGTCTTCGTGGAAAACTGCGCGGTGAACGGCAGGAGCAGCAAGAGCTTCATCGCCGAAAAGCGCCTGAACTTCATTGAGCTGTGCCTGCGGAAGGGCGACAAGCTGATCGTCTCCTTCTCCCACAACGACGAAAAGCCCGACGCCGAACGCTCCACCAATCCCCGCGTCACCTACCCGGAATACCTGGGCATGTACATCGACGCGGCCCGGCGGCAAGGCGCGGAACCCATCCTCGTCACGCCCATTCCCCGGCGGCTGTTCAGCGACGACGGCAAGCTCGTTCCCACCCACGGCCCGTATCCCGACGCCATGCGGGACCTGGCGGCATACCGCGGCGTGCGGCTCGTTGACCTGGAAAAAGCCGCCGCGCAGCTGTTCAGCAAGCTGGGCGCGGAAGGCACCAAACGCATCTTCTGCCACGTGCCCGCGGGCAGCAAGAACTATCCCGACGGCTTGCAGGATAACAGCCATCTCCGGGAGGAAGGCGCGGTGCGGATCGCCATGCTGTTCCTGAACCGGCTGCAGTCGCCTGACCAGCCGGAAGCGGATCTGGAGAAGGCGGAAGCCGCCGATTTTTCCGGTCTGGTGGCCGCGGAGGACAGCGTGCTATGCTGACCGAATACCTGCCCCATTCGGCGGAGGCCGTGGCGGACAGCCTGATGCAAAGGTACGGGCTGCTGCGGTATAAATGGAGCTATGATTTCAGCGTGGTGTGGCGGGGCATGGAAATGCTCTGGGCCCTCACCGGCGATAAGAAATACTATGATTACATCTTTTACGCCCTGGACGACATGGTAGACGGCGCGGGCGAACCCGGAGGGTACAGCCGGGACGCCTTCAACCTGGATTTTCTCTGCATCGGCAAGCAGCTGGTTTTCCTGTGGCAGATCACAGGCATGGAAAAATACAAGAAGGCCGCGGCGCTGCTCCGCTCCCAGCTGGACGACCAGCCCCGCACCACCGACGGCGGGTTTTGGCACAAGCAGGTCTACCCGTACCAGATGTGGCTGGACGGCCAGCACATGGCGATTCCCTTTTACCTGCAATACGAAGCCGCCTTCGGCCCCGACGAAACCGCCCAGACCGACGCGGCGAAGCAGTTGGTGCTGGCCTGGCGGCACACCCTGAACCCGGAAACGGGTCTTCCCTGCCACGGCTGGGACGAGAAAAAACAGCAGATTTGGGCCGACCCGGTCACTGGCCGCGCCCCTCACGCCTGGGGCCGGGCTGTGGGCTGGTATATGGCGGCCTTGGTGGACAGCCTGGAGCTGCTGCCCAAAACCAATGCGCTTTATGCTGACGTGTCGGAGATTTTCAAAACCCTGTCCCAAAAGCTGCTCTCCATCCGGCAGGACGGGGTCTGGCTCCAGGTGCTGGACTGTCCCGGCAGGCTGGGGAATTATCCTGAATCCTCCGGCTCCTGCCTCATCTGCTATGCGATTCTGAAAGGCGCACGGCTGGGCTATCTGCCGGGCGAGTGCGGCAAAGAAGCGCAAAAGAGCTTTGAAGCCATCCAGCGGCATTTTGTGGGCTGGATGAAAAACGGCGAAACCTTCGTCGCCAAGTGCTGCCAGGGTGCGGGCCTGGGCGGCAGCACCGGGCGGGATGGTTCCTTTGATTACTATATCAGCGAAAACGTGGTCAGCTGGGATTTGAAGGCCACGGGAGCCTATATCCAGGCGGCCTGCGAGGAACAGAGTTATAGGACACTTTAAGTGACGAAAGGGACCGACGGGGCTTTGCCCCGCACCCCACCAGGGCGGTGACCGCCCTGGACCCGCAATTGCGGATGTTGCTTGCATTGACGATCAAGCCTGGTTCCCGCTGTTGCGTGGAGGAACGAGGAAGTCAATCTTGATACTGTGTTGCTTCTGGCCCGGCGGCGAAGCCGCCAACCCGGATGCTTTGCATCCGGGGAAAGCCTGGGAATAATCCTCAGGGGAAAGTGAGCTTTCCCCCTGGGATTTTCCCGGCTTTCTTGGGCCAGAAGCCCTCAAACTTTCGTAAACCCCAGCGCAGCAAGCGGAAGCTGTCGGGTTTTCCCTACGGCGTAATTTCGCTTATTGGGATGCAAGGGATGAAATCCCTTGCCGCAGGTCTGGGGGCGCGCAGCCCCCAGCGTATCCCTTTGTTTCATAATGCGATAGTGACTTAAGGCGTCCCTGAAAGGAGAACATCATGAACAACCGAATTCAAGCCTTTGTGAACCGCCTGCAAAAAGAGGACGTGAACATGCACGGCTTCCTCCTGACAGTGGACGGGCAGGAGAAAGCGAAAGCGTACTACGCGCCGTTTAAGGAAGGCCAGCCCCACCGGATGTATTCTGTCAGCAAGACCATGACCGTCCTTGCCATCGGCATGCTGCTGGACGAAGGCAAGCTGGGGCTGGACGATCATATCTGTGATTATTTCCGGGACTATCTGCCGGAGAATCCCTCTCCGTGGCTGACCGGGCTGACCATCCGGGACATGCTGCGCATGGCCACCTGCTACCGCTGGACCCAGTACCGGGAAGGCGTGGACGAGGACTGGGCCAAACCCTTCTTTACCGGCACGCCCACCCACGCGCCGGGCAGCGTGTTCTATTACGACACCGGCTGCTCCCAGGTGTTCGCCGCGCTGGTGAAGCGCATAAGCGGCCAGGAAACCATCGACTTCCTGGAAGAAAGGCTGTTCAAGCCCCTGGGCTGCCAGGATGAGCGTTACTGGCTGCGCGACCCCTCCGGCTGCTGCCAGGGCGGCACGGGCCTGTGCATGAGCCTGCGGGATCTGCACCGGGTAGCCCTCTGTCTGCTGAATGGGGGAGAGGGCATCGTGCCCGCCTGGTTCGCCAAGGAAATGACGGAAAAGCACATCGACACCCTCATGCAGGCCAACGAGGAAGAACAGTACGGCTACTGCTGGCAGTGCTGGCGCATCCGCGCGGGCTGGGTGATGTACGGCATGGGCGGCCAGCTGGCCATCGTGTGCCCGGACAAAAAAACCGTGCTCTCCACCATCGCCGACGTGCGCCTGGACCCCTGGGGCATCCAGCGGCTGTACGACGCTTTCTTTGAGGAGATTTATCCCTATATCGGGCAGGAGGACATGGAGCCTGTCACGCTGGAACTGGCCTGCCACACCGTTCCCGACCATCCGGCCTTCGGCATCCCCGAAACCGGGGTGTATCAATTCCCCGACGGCAACCAGATGCAGATGAAGTCCCTGCAATTGATGGGCGACTGCCTGTACTACGAAAACGCCCACGGCAAATGCGTCCTGCCCTTCGGCCGGGGGGAGAACAGGGAAATCGGCTTCCCCGGTTATCCCGGCGTGCCCGGCCTGGCCTGCGGCGGCTGGGTGGACAAAGACCTGCTGCGTATCCGCTGCTACGCCATCGGGGACTCCCCCTGCGGCTTTGACATGCTGATTCACTTCCAGGGGAACACCGCCACCGTCCAGGGCCGCCGCTCCTACGACGCCATGACCCACGGCTACGAGGGCGTGGCGACGGGCGTTCTCGCGGATTGATAGGGCATGATCGGATGATCCGGTGACCCAAAGGCGGAGGCATGATACCATGAAATTTCTCTTTGCGCCCGATTCCTTCAAGGGTTCGCTGTCGGCGTTGGCATGCTGCGATCTTCTGGAGACAGCCGCGGCCCGCGTTTTCCCCGGCGTGGAGACCGTGTCCGTGCCCGTGGCAGACGGCGGCGAGGGCACCGTGGACGCCCTGTTGCGCGCCATGGGCGGCGAGCGGATGCGCACCAAAGTGACCGGCCCGCTGTTCGAGGAAGAAACCTCGGAGTGGGGCCTGCTGCCGGACGGCACCGCCGTGCTGGAAATGGCCCAGGCCAGCGGCTTGCCCTATGTGCCCGCTGACAGGCGCGACCCGCGGAAAACCACCAGCCTGGGCACCGGCGAAATGATCGCCGACGCGCTGGAAAAAGGCGCGCGGCGTCTGCTTATCGGCATCGGCGGCAGCGCCACCAACGACGGCGGCCTTGGTATGCTCACCGCCTTAGGCGCTGTGTTCACCGACAGAAACGGAAACAGAATCACCCCCATCGGCGGGGAAATGATGCATGTGGCGAAGGCCGATTTTTCCGGCCTGCTGTCCGGGCTGAAAGAAACGGAAATCACCGTGATCTGCGACGTGACCAACCCGCTGCTTGGCCCGGACGGGGCCACCTTCATCTATGGCCCCCAGAAAGGCGCGACGCCTGAAATAAGGGATGAACTGGAAGCCGGCATGGCGCACTTTGCCAAGGTCGTGGAAAAGGCCATGGGCCATGATATTTCTTCCTTCCCCGGCGCGGGCGCGGCGGGCGGTATGGGCGCGGCCCTGGGCGGCGTGCTGGGCGCGAAGCTGAAAAGCGGCATCGACGCGGTATTGGATGCGGTGGATTTTGACAGTAAGCTGGATGGCGTTTCCCTGGCTGTGACGGGCGAAGGCCGCATGGACGGCCAGAGCGTGCGCTTCGGCAAAGTGCCCGTGGGCGTGGCGAAGCGCTGCGCGGTGAAGGGCATCCCCACCGTCGCCATCGTGGGCGGCATCGGGGACGGCGCGGAAGGGCTGTTCGACCTGTGCGAAAGCACCATCATGACCACCGTATCCGGCCCCATGAGCCTGGAAACAGCCATGCGGGACGCCGCCGGCCTCTACGCTTCCGCCGCGGAGCGCCTGTTCCGCGCCATCCGGATCGGCATGGGGCTGGGGAAATAAATGCGGTTTTCCATTTCTTGTTTACACATTTTTCATATTTGCTTGTTGCGCGATACAGGCTTTTTCAGATATAATATAAACGAAAGTGCATGAGCGCATGCGAAAAAAGAAATAAAACACAAGGAGGAAAACATATGCTTGGCATTAACATGAACGACGTGCTGACCACGCTCGGCCTGCTGCAGAACCACCTGATTGCGATCGGTATCTGCCTGGTGCTGGCCATCATCGTGACCATCGCCGCCGTTAAAATCAAGAAGCCCGCGCGCGGTCTGGTGCGCGGCACCGCCTGGGTGGCGTTCATCCTGGCGCTGGTGCTGGTGGTGAACCTGATCCTCACCGGCCCCATGTACAGCATGGTGAGCATGGTGTTTAAAAAGAGCGGGGACATCAGCGAGCAAAGCATCAAGACCGCCCAGGACCTGTGCGAGGACATTGCCGACGAAGGCTTTGTGCTGCTCAAGAACGACGGCCTGCTGCCGCTGGAAGCCAACGCCAAGGTGAACACCTTCGGCTGGTCTTCCACCAATCCCGTGTACGGCGGCACCGGCTCCGGCTCCCTGTCCGGGCTGTATGAAACCGTCAGCCTGCTCAAGGGCCTGGAGAACGCGGGCATCCAGTACAACGCCGACCTGGTCAAGTTCTACACCGACTGGCGCGCTGCCCGTCCCGTGATCGGCATGTTCGGCCAGGACTGGACGATTCCCGAAATGAGCGCCGAAGAATATGACGCCTCCGGCATCATCGACAAGGCCAAGAGCTATTCCGACACCGCGATCATCGTCATCGCCCGCTCCGGCGGCGAAGGAGCCGACCTGCCCACCACCCTGGACCCCGCCATTCCCGCTACCTTCGTGGATAACGGCGGCGGCATGTTCGGCGTCAGCGGCGTGCGCCTGAGCGAATACCCCGAAGACCTGGACGCCTCCAAGCATTACCTG
The DNA here is from genome assembly GCA_902793245.1 of uncultured Eubacteriales bacterium. Taxonomy (GTDB): domain Bacteria; phylum Bacillota; class Clostridia; order Christensenellales; family Aristaeellaceae; genus RUG563. The sequence goes on from CADBCX010000008.1 coordinate 29,395, forward strand.
GAGCTGACCACCCGCGAAGCCGCGATGGTGGAAAAAGTCACTGCTGCGTTTGACAAGGTCATCGTGGTGATCAACGCCTCCAACGCCATGGAGCTGGGCTGGGTCAACGATTATCCCAGCATCAAGGCTGTCATCCTTGCCCCCGGCCCCGGCCAGACCGGCTTCAACGCCCTGGGCAACATCATCGACACCTTCGTGGCCGACCTGACCGCCGCCCCCAACTTTAACAACATCGGCGAATTCGTCTACACCAACGCCGAAGATGTGTCTCCCGAAGTGGCTGGCTGGGGCGGCCCGCCCAGCGTGGTGACCCCCAACTTTGTGGACTATGTGGAAGGCATCTACGTGGGCTACCGCTGGTATGAAACCGCCGCCGCGGAAGGCAAGATCGACTATGACGCCTCCGTCGTGTATCCCTTCGGCTACGGCCTGAGCTACACCACCTTCGAGCAGAAGATGGGCGACATCGCCGAAGCCAACGGCGTGCTCTCCTTCGACGTGACCGTGACCAACACCGGTTCTGTCGCCGGCAAGGACGTGGTGGAAGTGTACTACAATCCGCCTTATGTGAACGGCGGCATTGAAAAGTCCACCGCCAACCTGGTGGCCTTCGCCAAGACCGGCGTCATCGAGCCCGGCAAGAGCGAAACCGTCAAGATCTCCTTCAGCGTGGAGGACATGGCCTCCTTCGACTACAAGAACGCCAAGGCGTATGTGCTGGACGCGGGCGATTATGTGATCTCCATCAACAAGGACGCCCATAACGTCATCGACTCCAAGACCTACACCCTGGCCAGCGCCATCACCTACGGCCAGGACAACAAGCGCGCCAGCGATCAGGAAGCCGCCGTTTCCCGGTTCGATTACGCCCTGGGCAACGTGACCTACCTGTCCCGCGCCGACGGCTTCGCTAACTATGACCAGGCCGTGGCCGCGCCCACCGACTACACCATGACCGACGAAATCAAGGATGGCTTCTACAACCACAAGACCTACGATCCCACCCAGTTCAACAACCCCGACGACAAGATGCCCACCACCGGCGCGAAGAACGGCCTGACCATCGCCAGTATGCGCGGCAAGGATTACGACGATCCTCAGTGGGATAAGCTGCTGGATCAGCTGAGCATCGACGACATGGTCAGCCTCATCGGCACCGGCGGCTATCAGAGCGTGCCCGTCAACTCCGTGGGCAAGACCCAGCAGATCGACTGCGACGGCCCTGCTTCCATCAACAACAACTTCACCGGCAAGGCCTCCATCGGCTTCCCCGCGGGCGTCGTGATCGCCTCCACCTGGGGCACCGACCTGGCCAAGAGCTTCGGCCGCTCCATCGGCCAGATGGCGGATGAAATGGATGTGTCCGGCTGGTACGCTCCCGCCATGAACATCCACCGCTCCGCCTTCGCGGGCCGCAACTTCGAGTACTACTCTGAGGACGGCTTCATCTCCGGCAAGATGGCGGCCAACGCCATCCAGGGCGCGGCGGAAAGCGGCGTGTACTCCTTCATGAAGCACTTCGCCCTCAACGACCAGGAGACCCACCGCACCGATATGCTGCTGACCTGGACCAACGAACAGGCCATGCGCGAGATTTACCTCAAGCCCTTTGAGCTGTCCGTGAAGGAAGGCCACGCGGGCGCCGTCATGTCCGCCTTCAACTACATCGGCAACAAGTACGCCGCCGCCACCCCCGAGCTGCAGAAGGAAGTACTGCGCAACGAATGGGGCTTCCGCGGCATGGTGCTGACCGACTACTTCGGCGGCTACGGCTATCAGGACGCCGATATCCTGATCCGCAACGGCAACGACTTCTGCCTGACGCCCCAGGCCACCGACTTCTCCAAGGTCACCGACACCACCAGCGCCACCTCCGTGCTGGCGATGCGGCAGGCCTGCAAGAACATCCTCTACACCACCGCCAACAGCCGCGCCTACGCCACCGATTCCAAGGCGGGCATGCCCACCTGGGAAAAGATCATGTACGGCATCATCGCCGCCATCGTGCTGCTCTGCGCGCTGTGGGAGTTCCTGATGATCCGCAAGTACCGCAAAGCCAAGAAAGCCGCGAAGTAAACGCGGATTCATCCATCGCAAAACCCATCCGCCGGGCTCTTCGGAGCCCGGCGTTTTCTTCCGGCAAGGCTTGCAAAGCGGCGCTGTCTCGATTATACTGGATATCAGTCATCATCCATGAAAGGAAGCGTTTTGACATGCAGGTTGAAGAACGGTTTTTGCGCTATATCAGCATCGACACCACCAGCGACGAGGCGTGCGCCGACTGCCCCTCGTCCAAAAGCCAATGGGAACTGGCCCGGATGCTGGAAAAGGAAATGAAAGAACTGGGCCTGTCCGATGTGCGGGTGGACGAGCATTGCTATGTGTACGGGTTCATTCCGGCGAACGCGGAAAACGCCCCGGCCATCGGCCTGATCGCCCACATGGACACCTCCGACGCCGTGCCGGGCGGCCCCATGAACGCGCGCATCCTGCGCTATGCGGGCGGCGACGTGACGCTGGACGCGGACAAGGGCATCGTGATGCGGGAGAAGGACTACCCTTCCCTCGCGGATAAAAAGGGAAAAGACCTGATCGTGACCGACGGCAGCACCTTGCTGGGCGCGGACGACAAGGCGGGCGTCGCCGAGATCATGACCTTCTGCGAATACGCGCTCACCCATCCCGAATACCGGCACGGCAAAATCTGCGTGGGCTTTACGCCCGACGAGGAAATCGGGCGCGGGGCCGACCTGTTCGACGTGGCGGGCTTCGGCGCGGACTTCGCCTACACCCTGGACGGCGGGAAAGCCAATGAAATGGAATATGAAAACTTCAACGCCGCCGCCGCCCGGATCCTGGTGCACGGCTTTTCCATCCATCCCGGCAGCGCGAAAAACAAGATGCGCAACGCTGTCCGGCTGGCGATGGAGTTTGACGCCATGCTTCCCGCCGACGAGCGGCCCGAGCACACCGAGGGCTACGAAGGCTTCTACCACCTGACCGACTTCCGGGGTGAAACGCAGCAGGCCGAACTGCGCTACATCATCCGCGACCACGACCGGCAGAAGTTCGAGCAGCGCAAGCAGCGGATGCAAAAAATCGCCGCTTATCTGAATGAAAAGTACGGCGACGGCGCCTTTGAACTGACGCTCAAAGACAGTTATTTCAACATGAAAGAGAAGGTACAGGAGAAGCCTGAGGTGATCGACCGCGCCGTGAACGCCATCCGCGCCTGCGGCCTGACGCCCGCCTGCGTGCCCATCCGCGGCGGCACCGACGGAGCGACCCTGTCCTATAAGGGCCTGGTGTGTCCCAACCTGGGCACCGGCAGCTACAACCACCACGGCGTGTTTGAATATGCCTGCGTGCAGGAAATGGAAACTATGGTGGAGATCGCGAAGCGCATCGCGGCGGCGGATTGACGCGTCAGCGCAGCAACAGGGAAATCAGCTCGCAGAACAGAATCAGCCCATGCCCGGCCATGCTGGCGAAAGCCGCGCCGTATATGCCCCGGGCGGGCGTCCATTGCCAGGTGCACAGCAGGGTGGCGGCGGCTCCCAGCAGCCCGGCGGCCAGGGAACGCTTTTGCAGGCCCAGGCCGGTCATCATCCCGTTCACTGTCTGCTGCACGGGCAGCAGCACCGCCAGCGGCACGGCGGCGCGGAGCAGCTGCGTCAGTTCGGGCAGGCGGTAAAACAGATTGGACACATAAGGGGCCAGGGCGTACAATCCCGCGGCGGACAGCAGGCCCGTCGCAAGGCCCGCGGACAGCAGGCGGAGAGCCAGACGGTTTTCCGCCTGTTTTGTTTTGCATCGGGCCATGGCCGGGCCGCCCACCGCCGCCAGCGCGCCGGAAATCAGGCAGGGCAGGAACATGAGGGGCATCGCCATCCCGCTGAACATGCCCAGCCTGCTCATGGCTTCCGCTTTTTCCAAGCCGCCCGCCATCAGCCGCTGCGGGATGATGACGCCGCAAAGGGAGCGCAGCCCGGTATGGCAGAAACGGTTCAGCAGCAGCGGCAGGCTGAGGGAGAAGAGCTTTCTTCGCCTGCCCGGCAATCGGCTGTCTTTGCGGAAGGAGGGAATGCTTCCCGCCATGGCCAGGATGACTGCCAGCCCAGCCGCCTCGCCCAGCGTGGACGCCACGGCGGGCAGCGCGGCGCGGTACGCCACCGTGACCCGGGGAACCAAAAACGCCAGCGCGCCCACCACGCCCAGGCGGACGAGCTGCTCCGCCCCTTCGCTCAGCGCGGGCGGCAGGGCTTTTCCCCGGCCGAAAAAATACCCGTCGTACACGCTGGACAGGCCCACCGTCAGCACGCACGGCGCAAAAAACACCAGGGCGGGCAGCGTTCTTTCGTCGCCCAGCAGCCGGGCCAGAACCGGCGACAAAAACAAAAACAGCGGCGTGACGCACAGCCCCATCCACGCCGCCATCTGCCGTCCGGCGTACAGGGTCAGCCGCCGCTGTTCATCGTTCTCCGCCTTGGCGGTCAGGCGGCTCACCGCGCTGGGCAGCCCGGCAGCCGCCGGGGTCAGCGCCAGCATGTGCGCGCCGGACGCCAGCTCCGTCACGCCCAGGGCTTCCGCGCCCAGCAGCCGCGAAATCCACAGCCGCAGCCCGAACCCCATCGCCCGCACCAGCGCACCGCAGCACGCCGTGATCAGCGCCTGCCGCTTCAGGCTTTCCTTCCTCATCCCCTCGCCTCCGCTTCCGTTCAGCGTATGCTGGGGAGAAGCGCTTTATTCTTTCGCAATCGTTCTGAGTTGCGCTTCTGGGCAGAGCGCGAAAAAGAACAAGGCAGTTCCCGCATGGCACAATCCCCGACAGGACAAAGGCCACCGGCCCTTGGCATGCAGTGAAAAAAACACTGTGGACAGCACAGGCTTCCATATGGTAAAATAAGCCATAGAGACAAACGGAAGGATACGCCGCCTTGCCAAACGATAAAACAAAGCGCAGAAGGAGGACAATATGAAAAAAGTACTTTGCTTTGCCTTGGTTCTGATGGTGCTCTGTGCCGCAGCAGGAATGGCGCTTGCGGCAGATGAACTGGCTGACGCCGTATGCCCGGAGGAAGGTTTTTCCACAAAGATTCCAGCAGGATTGAACGCGGCGTATGAGAAAGAAAACGGACTGTGGATTTCCGTGGGCACGCCGGGCAAGGTGCCCTTTGTGCTGATCAGCCGCCGTCCCCTGGAATTGAAACTCAAAGATCCGGTGAATTACCTGAACAACGTTTACCGGGAGTATATGGAGAACACATACGGCGACAGGATGATCGGCACCAACCCGTGCAGGGAGTATGAAGTCGGCGGAAAGAAGCTGCTGGGCGCGCGGTATCTGTATAAGGTGCAGGACTACACGCTGTGCCTGTTCCGCCTGATCGAAGTGCGGGAGGATGGCGACGTGGAATATTCCGCCAAATACATCGACGGCAAGGGCGAAGCGACGCTCTCCGTGCTGGAAACGGCCGTCAGGTATTATGAGGTTCAGGAGAAGACAAACGACAATCTCCTTTCCATCACCATCAACGGCGCGGACTACCGAATCGGCACAAGCACCCTGATTGATTTCGTTGAAAACGGCTGGACATACGAAAAAGAAAACGACGGAGTGTTCGGCCTTTACAGCCCGGAAAACGAAAGCTGGATCTATGTCAAAACGCTCAATGGGGCCCCGGACGATCCTTTGCTTTCCCTGGACATGATGTGGGCGGACGGGGTGCCGATGGCGTATCAGGGTTTTAACGAAAACGGTGAACAGACGGACGGCCAGGCAGGGCAATCGCTCTGGGATTGGCTCGTCGATTCCTTTGACGCGCGGGAAAATGAAGACGGCACACTGGTTGCAAAAGTTCCGCTCAGCAGCGGGAATGATGTGCAAATCGAAACGAGGGGAGTCCGGGTCAGGCTGTCGATCGTTCCCTGAGTGAAATGAACCAGAAAGGAGAATCGCCATGCGAAAACTGATCGCGTTCCTTCTTGCCCTGTTCCTGGCGCTTCCCTGTATCGCCGCGCCGGCGGAGGAAGAAAGCGTCATCCGCCGCGCCGTGCCTTATCCGGGCGAGAATTTTTCCATCGCCATCCCCGCCCAGTATCTCGCCTTCTACAAAGAAGAACTGGGGCTGACCATCAGCGCCGGCATTGACAAGACGACATTCTATGCGCGGGTGAAGGTGATGCCGGACGATCCCGATACCTTTTCTGAGGAAGATTATTTTGAAAATGTCTGGCTTCCCGGCCAGCGATCCGTCTACATCGGAAAGAACTACAATTTGGTGCTGGACGAGGGGAAAACCCAGACCTATACCGTCTCCGGACGGGAAATGATCGGGCATCCGTTCCTGCTCAAAATCGCGGGCAAAGAAAACTGCGATCTGATGCTGTTTGACCGCTGGGATGGCAAGGTCATCCGCTATGAACTCTATTTTCCTCAAAATGATCCCGACGCCGCGCTGCAGCTGTTGGGAAACATGGTGCGCAGCGTAACCAAGCATGCCCTGGCGCCCAAAGAGACCCAGCAAACCGTCGCCCCCATTGTGTGCCCGGAACAGTTCTTTTCATTCTCCGCCAGGCCCGCTTATCCGTGGGAATTTGACAAAAACAACGGAGTGACGGTCTACACCGAAGAGAAGGGCCGCATCCCGTATATCATGGTGTACCAGAGCAACAACCTGATCGCAGAAGACTATGAATACCTGAAAGAACAGTATACGCCGCATATCAAAGAAGTCTACGGCGACGATCTGATTTCCTATAGCGAGTATGAACGCTTTGCCATCGGCGGCAGGCTCCTGCCCCTCGGCCGGTATTCCTATCGGGTGAAGGATCAGTCCGTCACCATGCTTCGCGTGATCGACTCCTCCGGGAAGCGCACAGTGGTCTATACAGCCAAGTATCTGACCGGCAAAGGCGCGGATACCATGGCTGCGCTGGACGCCGCCGTCGCCAGCTTTCAGTCCTCCGTGAGGTGACCTCTGCGCCACGGCATGAGATGGAGCAACGGAGATTCGGTAAGCGTATCCCGCCAGGGATTCGCGCGTTCTGCATAGGCAGCGGAAAAACAAAAAAAACGGACATATCTTTGCCGGAATGTAGCTTTTTGTGCCAATCCTGACATTTATGTTTTTTGTTTTTTCCGTTATAATAAACAGGGATCTGGGTGAGAACCCGGCAGATGAAAAAACGCGGTTCAGCCGGATCCCATGCACACAGCAGAAAATATAAGGGAGGAATAAAATATGACCATCAACAAGCAACAGAATGGCGGGGTATTGACCCTTGCACTGGAAGGCCGCCTGGACACCGTTACCGCGCCGGAATTGGAAGCGGAACTGCAAAAATCAATGGAGGCCGCCGACAGCCTGGTGCTGGATTTCAGCAAGCTGGACTACATTTCTTCCGCCGGCCTGCGCGTGCTGCTGTCCGCCCATAAAGCAATGAGCGTCAAGGGCGGCATGAAGGTGACGCATGTGAACGAGATCGTCGCGGAAGTGTTTGATGTGACCGGATTTGCGGATATTCTGACGATCGAATGAGGTGAGCGCATGAAAACAGATGTAATCGTCGTTTCCAGCAAAGGAAGCCGGATGGAAACAGCCTTGGCCCAGGTGGATAAGGTGGCGGCCTATAAAGGGCTGAAGGGCAAGAATGCTCTGCATCTGCGCCTGTTGACCGAGGAAATGATGGGCATGATGCGCTCGATCACCGGCGAAACGGATGGGAAATTCTGGATCGAAGATGCGGACGGCGTGTATCAGCTGCATTTGCAGGTGGTCACCCGGATGGACAGCCAGAAGCGGAATCAGCTGCTTGCGGCGTCCAGCACGGGAAAGAATGATTCCGCAAAGGGCCTGATGGGGCGGCTGCGGGATTTCTTTGACCGGGGGGCGGATGAGGACATCGCATCTTTCACAAGCCCTTTGCTCCTGCCCGGGATGTATGGCGAATCCTCCACACCGACGCTGGATTGGGAATGGTCGATGATGGAGTACGAGGATGCCCTGTCCTACCGGGTCAAGCAAAACGATTCCGCCGCCAAGGAAGCGTGGGATGAACTGGAAAAATCCGTGGTTGCCAGGGTGGCCGACGACGTGAGAATCTCTATCAAGGGCCGGACCGTGGAAATGACGATCCTGAAAAAAATGGCGTAATGCAAAGGCGTTCGCCGCACAATTGATCATCCGGCTGCCAATTTCATGGGAAATTGGCAGTTTTTTTGCAAACAAAAAAAGACCGGCCCTGCCCGGCCGATCCTCCCGCTGGTGCGGGTCTGGGGCGCATAGCCCCGGCATTCCTGTTTTTCACCTTTCATACCAAGGTGAGTGAGCTTTTAGAAGATAACAGAAGCGATGGATTCTTCGGTTGCGACGGGAATGCTGAGCCGCTTGAGCGTCCGGGCGGCTGTTCCGTCGCCCGGGGTCAGCGTTCCGGAAAAAGAGCCGTCGTACACCTGCCCGCAGCCGCAGGAAGGGCTTCGGGCTTTGAGAATGGCGCAGTCACAGCGCAAAAGCTGATAGAGCCGCGCGGCTTCCTCCGCGCCTTTTTGGTATTCCTTGGTCACGTCCCGGCCGTCGCGGGTCACTACCCGTTCTCCCTGGATTTCGGCGGGCGTTCGCGGCGTGGGCAGGCCGCCCAGCTGTTCCGGGCAGACGGGAATCAGCTCGTGTTCCTTCGCCAAATCCAGCACCGCCGGACACGCCTTGCTCTCCCCGTCGTACCGGCAGCAAACGCCCAGCAGGCAGGCGCTGACCAGAATCCTCACGCGATTTCCAGCGCGATTTCCATCATCTGGGTGAAGGTTTCGCGCACCTCCTGGGGACTGAGGCTCTCGCCGGTGAACACGTTGTCGGAAATCGTCAGCAGGGACAGGGCGTTCTTTCCCGCCCTTGCGGCGTTCAGGTACAGGGCATAGGCTTCCATCTCGATGCACAGCACGCCCAGGTCTTTCAGCACGGTGGCGGGCTTGACCACGGAGGCGTCATAGAAGGTGTCGGTGGAGTAGACCGGGCCGACCACGATCTCATGGCCCATCTTCCGTCCTGCGGCCACGGCCTTTTCCAGCAGCTCATAGGAGCAGCAGGGGCCCAGGTTGCCGTTGAAGCCGAACTGCGCGCCGTAATTGGAATTGGTGTAGGCGCTCATGCCCGCCACGATGGAGCGGATTTTCAGCTTGGGGCTGATCATCCCGGCGGAGCCCACGCGGATGATGTTCTCCACGCCCAGGAAGTTGTACAGCTCATAGGAATAAATGCCGATGGAGGGCATGCCCATGCCGGAGGCCATTACGGAGACGGGCTTGCCCTTATATTCGCCGGTGTAGCCCTGCACGCCGCGCACATTGTTGACCAGCCGGGCGTTTTCTAAGTACGTGTCGGCAATAAACTTGGAACGCAGCGGGTCGCCGGGCATGAGGACGGTGGGGGCAAAATCGCCGGGTTTCGCGCCATTATGCAGTGTAGACATTTTCATTCCTCCTTTTGGCTGATTATATACCAAAATGAGCAAACGCGCAAGGATTAAAAGAATTCATCCAATAAGATATAATAGCGCAGTTTTTCCCAGTCAGGGGCAATGCCGAGTTCATCGAACAGCTTTTCGGGCCGGAAACCGGGAACTGTATAGCCGTAGAAGCCGTCGGTGTTGTGTTTCAGGCTGCGGTAGCACAGGGCGAGGTCGCGCCATTTATCGGCGATGCCCGCGTCCCCCAGGTCGATGAAGCCGCTGACGCGGTTTCCTTCAAAGAAGATGTTGGGCAGGCAGCAGTCCCCGTGGGAGAAAGCGGGTTCCAGGGGCGGCCTGTTGTTTTCCAGCCAGCTTAGCAGCGCTTCCGGGCTTTCAAACCCGCCGGGGCCGAAGGTTTCCGGCTCGCAGCGGGAGAAATCCACCAGGCCGTGTTCCAGGCTGTAGCGGGCGTGGGCCAGCTCGTCATCCAGCGTTCGGCTCTGCGGGCAGCCGGTGATGTCCGTCCGCCAGAGCATGTGCAGCGCTTCCGCTAACAGTTTCAGCAGCAACTCCGGCTGGGTCAGGTAGGCTTTATCGCAGGCCATTTTGCCGGGGACGCGGGTCATGAGCAGGTATTCCCTCTCCTGATCCCGTTCAAAATCCAGGACGCGGGGCGCTGGCAGCCTGCCTTCCAGCCAGCGCATCACCCGCACCATGCCGTCGGTCAGCACGCTGTGAGGCCCGATTTTCAGCACCCTGTCCGGGAACATCAGCACCGTGGAGCCCGACATGCCGGTTTCATTTATCTCATAGGGCAGGCCATCCATTTGTTTGCGGATGGAAGCGGGAATGCGTTCAAAATCCATTATTTTTCTCCTGTGGAGCCGATGCCGCCCCGGTCGGGCGCGGTGAGAAAATCCACCGTTTCCAGCGTTACGTCGGGCATTTTCTTCACGATGCGGAACTGGCAGATGCGGTCGTTCTTTTCGATGCGGGTGTCCCGCAGGGCCACGGCGGAAAAGTACCACAGGTCGTTGTCCCCGCAGTAGCTTTCGTCGATCACGCCCACGCTGTTGGTCATGAGGATGCCCCACTTTTTGAAGGTGGAGGAGCGCGGGGACACGTGGGCTTCGTATCCTTCCGGCAGCTTCATGCTCACGCCCAGGGGAATGAGCCGGTACTCCCCCGCCTTCATTTCCACCGTTTCCGCCGCCCGCAGGTCGATCCAGTCCCCCTGGGGCAGCTTTTCCAACGGGAGGATGTCGGCGTGATAGCGAATTTGGATGGTCAAGATATGACCTCCTTACATTTTTGATCGTTGGAATTCATCGAAGCGGTTATATGAATGAACCAACGCTGTCATCCTGAGCGCATCCGAACGCGTCCGGATACGCTCAGGATGACATACAAGGGGCTTTTATTTCCAATCCATTTCCTTGTCTAAAGTGGCTTTTTACTTTTTCAGAGCGTCGTACACTTTATAGAACGCATCCTTATAGTTCAGCTTCAAGTCCACCAGGCCGCCGTAGGGGCTGTTGAGGTTATAGACATAGTTACCCTTGGGCGCGTTGGTGTCGCCGAGGCCCCAGATGGACACGGCCTTGAGGGGATTGCCGTTCTCGCCGTTCAAAGCCATGAACACCTGGAACAGCTTGGCGTAATATTCCGCGTGCCTGTCCGCCTGGGTCAGGTCGAAATTGCGCACCGCCATTTCGGTGATCTGCACTTCGTAGCCCTCGGCGGCGTAGTTGAGAATCTCATCGCGAATCATATCCAGATGGCTGTCCACCAGGCAGCCTTCCTGCACGCCGTAGCCGCCGATATAGCCCTGCATGCCGATGCCGTCGCACAGCTTCCGGGGGTTGCCGTTTTCATCCAGAGCGGAGGAATTGACCTCTTTGATCAAGGTGCGGATGGCCTGGGCCTTGTCGGCGAAGTAGGCGTTATAGTCGTTGTAATACAGCTTGATGTCCGCGCCCAGGGCTTCCACGGCGTTGCGGGCGTACAGGAAGGCCAGGGACACGTAATCGTCGCCCATATATTTGAGGAACAGGTTTTCCGCGCCGCCGCGCAGGGTGCGCAGGTGCCGGGGATCGCCTGCATTGTATTCGTTGGGGCCGTCGGCCACGGCTTCATTCACCACGTCCCAGCAGTACACCACGCCGGGGAACTTTTCTTCAAAGTGCTTCACCACTTCGTTGATGTAGTATTCCGTCCGGGCCTTGATGGTCTCCTGGTCTGCGTAGGGCTTTTTGCTGTCGAAATCCTCGTGGAAGTACCAGTCGGTCATGTAAGCGTCCCACACCAGCACGTGGCCGCGCACGCCGATGCCGTTTTCCTGGGCCCATTGCACCATCTTGTCAGCCATGGCGTAGTTCATGGCGGGCATGCCGTCCTCCCGCTTCTGGGAACCGCGCTGGTCCAGCAGGGTGTAGGCTTTCATTTCGTTGGTGGTGGTAATGGAGTTGAAGTGGGCCTTGACCAGTTTCAGGTATTTCTGGTTCCGCAGCTGGTCAAAGGACAGGGGCGCGCCCAGCTTGAAGCCGTATTGTTCCGTCAGGGTATACATGGGTGCCATTTCCTCCTCCGCAAACGCGGGCACACAGGCGCACACCAGCGCCAGCATCAAAAGAACAGCGGTGAACCGTTTCATCCATCATTCCTCCTTGGTTTTATTCCGTATCATTATAACAGGTTTCTCCGCAAAAAGACAGGTCGGGAACGCCTGCTTTTTGCTTTTTTATGCGTCAGTTTTATCAAAAGCCCTTCTTTTTCATCGGAAAATATGGTATACTTTTCATGCCTGGCAGAAAGACCAACGAGAAAGGGAGAGAAAAACATGCGCATTTCTGATTCCATCGTATCCGTGGGCGTTTTCGACAAAGACCTGGATCTGTTTGAGGGCCAGTACGCCGTGCCCATGGGTGTATCCTATAACTCTTATGTGATTCTGGATGACAAAATCGCGGTGATGGATTCCGTGGACAGCCGCAAGACCAAAGAATGGCTGGCGAACGTGGAAGCGGCCCTGAACGGCAAGGCCCCGGATTACCTGGTGGTGCAGCACCTGGAGCCCGACCACAGCGGCAGCATTCAGGCGATTGCCGATAAGTACCCGGACATGAAGCTGGTCATGACCGCCAAGGCGGCAACCATGCTGCCCCAGTTCGCGGACGCTTCCCTGGCGGGCCGCGCCCAGGGCGTGAAGGAAAACGAAACGCTGAATCTGGGCAGCCATACCTTGAAATTCATCACCGCGCCCATGGTGCACTGGCCCGAAGTCATGCTCACCTATGAGGAAAGCGAAAAAGCGCTGTTCTCCGCCGATGCCTTCGGCACCTTCGGCGACCCGGAAAAGGACGATTGGCTCCCCGAAGCCCGGCGGTATTACTTCAACATCGTGGGTAAGTACGGCGGCCCTGTGACCACCCTGCTGAAAAAGGCCGCAGCTTTGGATATTCAGGCCATTCTGCCGCTGCACGGCCCCGCGCTGAAAGAAAACCTGGCCTTCTATCTGGACAAGTATAAGGTGTGGAGCAGCTACGCGCCCGAGGAAAAGGGCACGCTGGTGGCCTTCGGCTCCCTCCACGGCAACACCGCCGGCGCGGCGAAGCTGCTGGCGGACGAGCTGAAAGCGCTGGGCGAAACCGTGTCCGTCATCGACCTGGCCCGGGACGACATGGCCCTGGCCGTGGCGGAAGCCTTCCGGTTCGATAAAATCGTGCTGGCCTGCTCCACCTACGACGGCAATTTCTTCCCCAAGATGGAAGATTTCCTGCTGCACCTGAAAGCCAAAGCCTTCCAGAAGCGCAAGGCCGCCCTCATCGAAAACGGCTCCTGGGCGCCCATGGCCGCCAAGGGCATGAAGGCGTACCTGGAACAGATGAAGGACATTGCGGTGTGCGAGAACGTGGTCACCATCAAGTCCACCGTTTCCGAAGCCAATAAGGAACAATTGAAAGAATTGGCAAAGGAACTGCTGGCGTAAATCAAGGCTCCCGAGGCGGCGCTTCACGGCTCCGCCTCGTTTTTTTGTTGCGTTTTACGGGGAAATCCGGTATAATGAATCGGATGAGCGCACGGAAGGAGCCGTGGCGCGTCCCGCTGGTTCCCGAAGGGGTAAACAGCGGGCATCCTGGTGATAAGGATGAGCGCACGGGCGGAGCCGTGGCGCGTCCCGCTGGTTCCCGAAGGGGTAAACAGCGGGCATCCCAAAAGGAGGAAACACCCGTGGCCAACGACCGCTTGAACCATATCCGCAATTTTTGCATTATCGCCCATATCGACCACGGCAAATCCACCCTGGCCGACCGCATCCTGGAAAAGACCGGGGTGTTCGAGCAGCGGCAAATGGTGGACCAGATTTTAGACTCCATGGAGCTGGAGCGCGAGCGGGGCATCACCATCAAGTCCAAGGCCGTGCGGATGCGGTACAAGGCGAAAAATGGGGAAGACTATACCCTGAACCTGATCGACACCCCCGGCCACGTGGACTTTTCCTATGAGGTGAGCCGCGCTTTGGCCGCCTGCGAAGGGGCGCTGCTGGTGGTGGACGCCACCCAGGGGGTGGAAGCGCAGACCCTGGCCAACGTGTATATGGCCCTGGAGCACGATTTGGAAACCGTGCCGGTGATCAACAAGATCGACCTGCCTTCCGCCCAGCCCGAGGAAACAAAGGCCGAAATCGAGGAGGAAATCGGCCTGGACGCCCAGGACGCGCCGCTGATTTCCGCCAAGATGGGCATCGGCATCGAGGACGTTCTGGAAGCCGTGGTGAACAAAATCCCCGGCCCGGAGGGCGATGAAACCAAGCCGTTAAAGGCTCTGGTGTTCGACGCGGTGTATGATAACTACCGGGGCGCCATCTGCTTCATCCGCGTGATGGAGGGCAGGGCGTATCCTGGCATGCGCATGCGCATGATGCAGACTGGCGCGGAGTTCGAGGTGGTGGAGGTGGGCACCTTTTCCCCTTCCTATACGCCCTGCGACGCCCTGCTGCCCGGCGACGTGGGCTATATCGGCGCGTCCATCAAGGATGTGCGCGACACCCGCGTGGGCGACACTATCACCGACGCCGCCGCGCCCGCCGACGAACCGCTGCCCGGCTACAAGGAAGTGCAGCCCGTGGTGTTCTGCGGCATTTATCCCGCCGATGGCGCGGACTACGACAACCTGAAGGACGCGCTGGAAAAGCTGCGGATGAACGACGCTTCCCTGTCCTTTGAACCGGAAACCAGCGTGGCCCTGGGCTATGGGTTCCGCTGCGGCTTCCTGGGTCTGCTGCACATGGAGATCATCCAGGAGCGTTTGGAGCGGGAATTTGACCTGGATCTGGTCACCACCGCGCCTAGCGTCATTTATGAAATCGTCAAGACCGACGGAACGGAGATGCGCATCGACAACCCCACCAACCTGCCGCCGGTGAACGAAATTCAGGAAATGCGGGAGCCCTACTGCCGCGCCACGATTTACACGCCCCAGGACTTCGCGGGAACGCTGATGCAGCTGTGCCAGGACAAGCGGGGCACCTTCATCGACATGCAGTACGAGGGCAAGCGGGTGAAGCTGCTCTACGACGTGCCGCTGAACGAAATGATTTTCGACTTCTTCGACCAGCTCAAGAGCCGCTCCAAGGGCTACGCCTCCTACGATTACGAAATCACCGGCTACCAGGCCAGCGACTTGGTGAAGATGGATATCCTGCTCAACGGCGAAATCTGCGACGCCTTCACCATGATCGTGCACAAGGACAAAGCTTACGGCCGGGGCCGCGCCATCGCGGAAAAGCTGAAAGACGTGATCCCGCGCCAGCAGTTTGAAATTCCCATCCAGGCGGCCATCGGCGGCAAGATCATCGCCCGGGAAACCGTCAAGGCCGTGCGCAAGGACGTTTTAGCGAAGTGCTACGGCGGCGACATCACGAGAAAGAAGAAGCTGCTGGAAAAGCAGAAGGAAGGCAAGAAGCGCATGCGCCAGTTCGGCACCGTGGAACTGCCAGGCGAGGCGTTCATGGCCGTGCTGAAAATGGGCGACGATTGACGGGAGGAACCGTTATGATTGAAGAAATCAAAAATCCCGACGAAAAAGAAGCCATCGCGCGAAAAATCCTGACCGCGCTGCCGGAATGGTTTGAAAACCGGGAGGCGGTGGAAAAATACATCCGCGAGAGCAGGGATCTTCCTCTTTTAGCGGCAAAGGCGGAAGGAGAACCGGTCGGTTTCCTGTGCCTGTCGCAGACCGGAAAGGCCACCGTGGAACTCCACGTGATGGGCGTGCTGAAAACATGCCACCGGCAGGGCCTGGGCCGGGCGCTGGTGGAAAAGGCAAAGGAACTGGCGGCTGCGGCGGGGTATTCCTTCTTCCAGGTCAAGACCGTCCGGGCCGGGATGTATCCGGAATATGACCTGACCAACAAGTTTTACCAGGCCTGCGGCTTCCAGGAATTCGAGGTCATCCCGGAAATATGGGGCAAGGAAAACCCCTGCCAGATTTATGTGATGGGGCTGCGGCATTGAAAGGAGCGTTTCATGACCAACATCATCGACATTGCGATCATTGTGATTTTGGGGGCCAGCCTGGTCTATGGTTTGTACCGGGGCTTTGTGCACACGCTGCTCTCCGTGGCCTGCTGCCTGATTTCCGTGGTGCTGGCGTTTATGTTTGGGCCGAAGCTGGCCGCGCTGGTCAGCGGCAGCGAGGGCGTTTCCTCCACCCTGGCCACCTACACCGACGCCCTGGTTCGGGTGGGGGATTACAACCTGGCCACCCTGCCGGTGGATCAGCTGCCGTTGGACAGAATTGACCAGATTATCAGCAGCGTGTCCCTGCCGGAGCCCATTTCCAACATCCTGAGCAGCAATTTGAAGGGAAAGGTCTTTGCCAACTCCGGCGGATTGACCGTCAACGATTATGTGTCCAACACGGTCGTCGGGGTGGCGGTGAACATCCTGTGCTTTATCGCCGTGTACGCCGTGGCTTATATGGTGCTGTCGGTGCTCACGGGGCTGATCGACGCGGTGTTCAAATTGCCCTTGCTTAAACATATGGACTGGCTGGCGGGCGGCGCCTTCGGCCTGCTGCGGGGCGGGCTGATCCTGTATGTGATCTTTCTCGTCATCCCCATCCTCAGCACCGTCATCCCGCTGGATGCGTTCAATGAGCTGATGTCCCAGAGCACCCTGGCCCCAGTTTTTCAAAGCAACGGGTTCTTCATTCGGGTCATTTCAGGAAAACTATAAGTCAAGTCGTAAAAATCAAAACCACCGGCACGCTTGCCGGTGGTTTTTCTATGAATCAGGCTTTTTCGATGGTGAATACCGCGCTGTGTTAGAACGCGGCCGGCGCGGTGACCAGAAGCCGCCAGAGAGAGCCGGGATAATTCCGCGCCATGCGGGGATCGGTGATGGGGATTTCTTCGGCTTCCGCTGTCATCCCTTCGGGAAGGAGCAGACGGATCGCGCCGGAAAGCACCTGTCCTTTTTCCATCACCGGTTTGTTTCGCAGCATGAATACCCAGGTGACGGGCTGAGATTGCGTGCAGTTGACTGTATCATGCAGCGTCAGGGTGTTTTCCGATAGCTGGAATTCCCGTTTGAGTGTTTTCAGGCCTACCGCGTCATACGCCTTGCAGATATACAGGCGCAGGCCGTCGGGCATCCATTTGACTGCTTTCGCCTTGTGCTCTCTGCCCGGCTGCTGTTCCTGGCCGCCGACGAGGGGCAGGTTGTGGTAGGCGCTGCGGGTGTGCCACAGGGTGTAGCGCTGGTCAGAAAAGGTTTTGGCGGTGTATACCGCGTTGCCTGCGTCCACGATCTGGGGCGTCCCGTCCACGAACAGCATGAAGGAGCCCACGTCGTTGTGGTTGTGGTTTTCGCCGTTATTGCCGCCCTTGCAGCAGAGGGTCATGCCCCCTTTTTCCAGCACGCGCACCTGCAAATCGGGCAGCCACACATCCTTTTCCTGTTTGGGCGGCGCTTCCATGGCGACAGCGGGATGGAACAGCATCCGCAGCAGGCGGGTGAAGTGGGGCGTGTCGTTCAGCTGGTCGGCTAACGTTCCGCGCATCCGCAGACCCAGGGCGGTGAGGGCAGGCTCTTCCAGCTTTTCCCCCGCCAGTTGCAGCCGTTCCCCGGAGAGAAAGGGCCGGGCGTCGCAGTCGGCGAAGTTCATGAACCAGCCGTTGCCGATCTCCGCTTTCAGGGGGAACAGCAGAATCTTCCTGATTTTTTCCTCATTCCAGAAGCGCAGCCTGCCGCCTGTGACCGTTTCCATCAGCTCCAGGCAGTCCAGCAGCGCGCCGCCCGCCATGTTCCAGTATCCCGCGCCCTCGTCGCAGCCACCGTCCTCCGGCACACAGGCAAGCCAGCGGTCAAGAAACGCGCAGGCGCGGTCAAATGCAACGGTCAGTCCATCCTGGCTGATATAAGGATGCAGAAAAAAGCAGACCAGGATATTGGAGACGATCCAGGGCGTCCAGTTGTTCAAATCCTTCCGCGTATTCCCCATCCACCAGCATTCGTCATCATGAAGGAAGGGCGAAGCGATGCGCCGATCCATTTCCTCCACAATCCGGAGAGACAATTGCGGAACGGTTTTGAACCGTTCTCCCAGCAGGTGCAGCGTCAGGGCCAGAATCATCCCGGTCTGGGCGGCGAACAGGTCGATATAATCATCCATCCGGGGCAGGGGATCATCCTTTGCCGCGGGCGCTCCGGGAATGGGGTTGATGTTGTGGGCGGAAATGACCCAGGTGCTTTCCTCGCAGATGCACCACACCCCGTCGATCACATCATCCAGCGGCGCTTCGGGATGCAGGCAGCAGTCCAGCACCGCCGCGCACAGCTTCCGCCGCCGCAGAAAATACGGTTCCTCATCCGCCCGGCGGCTGCCGGCGCGCACGAAGGCCATGAAATCCGTGGCCTTGCGCATGGGGTATTCCACCGCCCTGTACCGGGCGATCAGCGCTTCCAGCTGCTCTTTGTCGGCGTCGGAAATGCTGTCCCAGGCTGCCCGGTTTTCCGCGGGCGGAAACAGGGCGGCCATCTTTTTCTTGCTGAACCGCTGGATGGGATGCTTTTTCAGATATTCAGAAAGCATATTCATTCTCCCTTTGTAGGTTTCTTCGCCTGATGGTTGCGGTTGGGCCCCCGCAGAAAATCGCCTGCTGACGCGGAATGGGGGAGGGGGATGATCACCCGCTGGCCCGCGATGGAAACCGTGTCCCGCCGTTCGCCGGTATCGGCCAGGGTGATGCTTTCCACCCGGAAGGGGACGGAACCCGCCGGGCAGAGCAGTTCCAGCGTGTCGCCCACATAAAAGCGGTTTTTCAGCTGCACCGTGGCCTGGCCCTCCTGCCAGCTTTCCACCCGGCCGACGAACTCCATCTCCTGGGTGAACCCGGCGGCTCCCGCCATGGGGGAGGGCGGGCTGAAGTAAAAGCCCGTGTTGAAGGCCCGGTGGCTGGCTTTCAGCAGTTCCCCTTCCAGTTCCGGCAGCAGGGCGCGGTAGGTTTCCTCGCTTTTTGCCAGCGCGTCCAGGGCCCGGCGGTACGCGCCGACGACGGTGGCGACGTAGTATTCCGTTTTCATCCGCCCCTCGATTTTCAGGCTGCTGATACCTGCCCCAATCAGTTCGGGCAGGTGGGACAGCATGTTCAGGTCGTAGGCGGAGAGCAGGTAGGTGCCGCGCCCGTCCTCCTCAATGGGCCAGTACTCGCCGGGCCGCTTCTTCTCCACCAGGGCATACTCCCAGCGGCAGGGCTGGGCGCAGGCCCCCCGATTGCCGCCCCGGCCCGTCAGGTGGTCGGACAGCATGCAGCGCCCGGAATAGCTCATGCACATGGCCCCGTGGACAAATGCTTCCAGCTCCAGCGCTTCGGGCAGCTGCTTTCTCAGCGCGCCGATGCGTTCCAAAGAAAGCTCCCGGGCCAGCACGATGCGTTCCGCGCCGCGGTCAAAATAAAACCTTGCGGCCTCGGCGTTCAGGGTGTTGGCCTGGGTGCTGATATGCAAAGGCAATTCCGGCACTTCCCGCCGCAGCATCAGGAACGCGCCCAGGTCGCTGACCAGCGCCGCGTCCACGCCCAAATCGCAGGCCCGCCGGGCGGCGTCTTTCAAAGCGTCCATCTCGTCCTGGTAGGGCAGGATGTTCAGGGTCAGATAAAACTTTTTGTTCCGGCTGTGCAGGTATTGCAGGGCTTCTTGCAATTCTTCCCAGGTGAAGTTGCCGGCGAAGGCCCGCAGGCCGAACGCGGGCAGCGCGCCGTATACCGCGTCGGCCCCGAAGCGCGCGGCGGCCTTCAATTGCGCCATGCCCCCGGCGGGGGCCAGCAGTTCAGGCAGGTTCATTTTCTCCTCCAAATAGTAAAAGCATGTTTGTCAAGGTGCGGCAGCTATGCATTATCATACCATACGGATGCGCCGCTGTCCACCGCAAAAAACTTCATGCACCAAGCGGAATGATACGATTCCCGCTTCGTTTCCTGAACAGCGGCGCCGCGTCCGGGACGATTTACATTCCGCCCAAAATGTGATAGGATGGAAACGAAAAAGCATCGGAAGGAGAAAAGGCCATGCGACAGAAAACCGCGGGCAACGCAGCGCGCCTTCTGCTGTGCGCAGTCCTTTGCCTGCTGTTCTGCGTCCCCGCGGACGGGCAGAGCGAAAATAACAAACGGGTCACCCCGGATGGGGAATTCGCATGGTATTACGCTGCCTTCGGGGCGAACGCGGACAAGAAAAACAACGGCTATGTGGGCAACGCCAATACGGGCCTCCTCCGCCTGTACTCCCTGCATAAAAAAGGAAAGCTGGTGAAGGATTCCAATGACGGCGTGGCTTTCTACTATACGAAAATCAATCCGGAGAAAACGAATTTTTATCTTGCCGCCACGGTGGAAATCAACAGCTGGACCTATACGAACGGGCAGGAAGGGTTTGGCCTGATGGCCGCGGATACCGTTGGCAAAAACGGGAACCCGCAGCACTTCTGGAACAATTCCTATATGGTCGCGCTGACCAAGGTGGATTACAAATCGGACGGCCAATCCATCCATATGAAGCTGGGGGTGGCCGCCCAGGAAAAGCGGGGCGTTACTCCGGACATCCTCAATGGCTCCGGGGAACTGGCAAACCCGGACGCATTTGTGAACCGCCTTTTCCCGCTGGACGTTTCATGCGCGGCCCTGGGTTCCGGCACCTATAATCTGGCTGCGCGCTACACCAACGATCCCGCCCCGGAAGGAACCGTAGCCGAACCTCGCGCCTCTTTTGATATGAGCATCCTCAAAAACAGCGAAGGCTATACCGTCAGCTACATCGACCCGGAGGGCAAAACCACAGCCCACCGCTTCGACGACCTGGAGGCCCTTCGCCAGCTGGATCAGAAGCACATCTATGTGGGCCTGTTCGCCGCCCGCAACATGGACGTTACGTTCCGCAATGTCCGGATGATCACCTTCGATGCGGAAAAAGACACGCCGCCTGCTGCCGCGATCAAACCGCGGTATCAGGTATTGTCCGCGGACATCGCCAACGGAGAAAACCACACGCTGGTGTATCAGGGCAACTTTAACGGCGCGCTGACGGTAAGCGGCGCCGACGGCGAAACGCTTTTCAGGGGGCCTGCGGCGGCCGGTGAAAGCCTGCGGATCCCGGTATCCCTGGGGGAGGGGGAGAACATCTTTTTCCTTACCGCGGAGCCCGATCCCGAACGACCTGCCGCCGAGTATACGGTCCTCACGGAACCGGGGCCCTTTTCCATCGTCCATACCGTTACCCGCCGAACCAATCCGATGCCGGTGGTTTACGTCAGCCCCACCGCGGGCGCGGATGGGGACGGCACCCGGGAAAAACCCATGACGATTGAAAACGCGGTTCGCTTCCCCGCGCCGGGCCAGCAGATTTACCTGATGGAAGGCGTCTACACGCTGGAAGACAGGCTGGTGATGGAATGGGGCATCGACGGAACGGAAGGCCAGCCCATCCGCCTGTGGGCTGATCCCGAAGCAAAAACCCGCCCTTTGCTGAATTGCGCTGGCAGGGACGCCCGGGTGATTCTGGCAGGCAGCCGCTGGCACCTGAAAGGCTTTGACGTGACGGGAACCAGGAGCGGCGTGCCCGGGCTTCTGGTCTCAGGCAGTGATAACCTGATTGAGGATATATGCGCCTATCGAAACGGGGACACCGGCATCCAGATCAGCTGCTATAAAAGCACCGACACCCGGGAAGAATGGCCTTCCCATAACCTGGTGCTGAACTGCACCTCATACGGAAATGCCGACAGCGATTATGACGACGCGGACGGCTTCGCCGCGAAATTGACCTGCGGGGAAGGAAACGTGTTTGACGGCTGCGTGGCCTTCTACAATTCCGACGATGGCTTTGACCTGTATGCTAAATACGAATTTGGCGCCATCGGCCGGGTGACCATTCGGAACTGTGTGGCGTATAAAAACGGATATGTGCTGGAGGACGGAAAGGAAATCGAGGCGGGAGACGGCAACGGCTTCAAGCTGGGCGGAGAAAGCTTTTCCGGCAAGCCGCTGCTCGCCAACAGCGTTGCCTTCGGAAACAGAGCGTATGGCATTGATTCCAATTCCTGCCCTGACGCGCGGATAGAAAACTGCACCGCCTACGAAAACGGCAGCAGGAACGTGATGCTGTACACCACCCTGGGATTGAAAACAGATTTTGAAGTCAGCGGCGTGCTGTCTTTTCGGAGAAAAAAACAAATCAGCGATTATATCAGGCGGCCAGGATCCTTCCGAGATCTATAAGCCGACCAATTATTTTTATGACAATCATCAATCCGCCAATTCGGAAAAAACGAAGGTAAACAAGGCCTGGTTCGTTTCCCTGGATATGGATGCCGCCATTCACGGCGGCGTCACCCGGAACCCGGATGGCACCGTGAATATGAACGGATTTCTGGAATTGACCGAAGCGGCGCCGAAGGATACCGGCGCGCGCTTTCCCGCGGTTTTCGAGGGCCGGTGATGCGCCGTTGGGCTGATCCGGAATACAGCGGCATCGTCGCCTCACAGCAAAAGATCAGGGCTAGCCTCCCGTTCTTCACAGAAGGCAAGCCCTGCAGACTGTCGGCAAAGTCCCTGGGATGATTGTTTATACGACTTTTCCGGGATTCAGAATCCCGTTGGGGTCGAAGGCGGCTTTGATGCCGCGCATCAATTGCATTTGCTTTTCGCCGACGCTTTCCCGCAGGAAAGCTTTTTTCGCGTGGCCGATGCCGTGCTCGCCGCTGACCTCGCCGTCCATTTCCCGGGCGAGATCATAGAGCTGGTTCATGACGGAAGCAACCTTCTCCTTCCATTCGTCCTCGGGCAGGTCGTCCCGGCAGACGTAGATATGCAGGTTGCCGTCCCCGGCGTGGCCGAAGGAACGGATGCGCACCTGGGCTTCTTTTCCGATTTCCACCGTGCGGCGGACAAAGGCGGGAATCACGTCCCGGGGCACCACCACGTCGCACTCGTCCATGGTGGAGGTGCTGCCCTTGATGGCTTCCAGGAACGCGCCGCGGGCGTTCCAGATGCTTTCCTTGCGCTCGTCGGTGTCGGCCAGCAGCACATCCCGGGCCCCGATGGACAGGGCCAGGTCGGTCAGCGTGTCGATGGCGGGCTGCAGGGCTTCCGCGCTGGGGCCGTCCAGGCGCACCAGCAGGTAGGCGTCGGCGCTGGTGTCGGGGAACTGCTTGCCCAGGTAGGTTTCCGCGCAGGAGATGACCTCCCGCTCCATGAACTCCACCGCCGTGGGGTCGCAGCCGCAGGACAGCACCTGCGGCACCGCGCCGATGCAGGCGTCCAGGTCGTCAAAGGGCATGAGCAGCGACAGGTTC
This sequence comes from uncultured Eubacteriales bacterium, assembly GCA_902793245.1. Lineage (GTDB taxonomy): Bacteria > Bacillota > Clostridia > Christensenellales > Aristaeellaceae > RUG563. Next base: position 52,693 of record CADBCX010000008.1, read on the forward strand.
ACTTTCGGTTCGGGAATCAGCTTCACGGTCAGCTTGGTCAGGAACCCCAGCGTTCCTTCGCTGCCGATCATCAGGTCGATCAGGCTGTAGCCGGAGGAGGTCTTGACAGTCTTGCCGCCCAGCTGAATCAGGCTGCCGTCCGCCAGCGCCACTTCCATGCCCAGCACGTAGTCCCGCGTGACGCCGTAGCGCACGGCCCGCATGCCGCCCGCGTTGGTCATGGCGTTGCCGCCCATGGTGGCGGTTTTCTCGCCGGGGTCGGGGGGATAGAACAGGCCGGTGCCCTCCAGCGCTTTGGGGAATTCCATCAGCAGCACGCCGGGCTCCACGGTGGCGGTCATGTTGCGGGTGTCCACCTCCAGCACCTTTTTCATTTTCTCGGTGCTCAGCACCACGCCGCCGTGAATCGCCACGCAGCCGCCGCAAAGCCCGGTGCCGGCGCCCCGGGGCGTGACGGCGATATGGCGCTCGTTGCAGTATTTCAGCACCGCGCAGATTTCCTCGGCGGTCAGCGCCTGCAAAACGGCTTCCGGCAGGAAGTGGCCGTACTCCGTCATTTCGTCGTGGTCGTAGTCGGTGGAAATCTCCTCCCCGCTGAACACCCGGCCCGGCAGGAGGGAGCGGAAATAAGCCAAATCTTGTTCCGTGACGGGATTGAACGCGCTCATGCTTGCTCCTCCTTCAATTGCCGGATGAGGCGCGGCAGAATTTCATACAGGTCGCCCACGATGGCGACGTGCGCCACCTGGAAGATGGGGGCGTTTTCGTCGGTGTTGATCGCCACGATGTGGTCGCTGCCGTTCATGCAGGCGGTAAACTGAATCGCCCCGCTGACGCCGCAGGTGATGATGAGCCGGGGGCGGACGGTGCGGCCGGACAGCCCGATCTGCCGGTCATTGGTGGCCCAGCCCTTTTCCACGAGGGGGCGGGAGGTGGCCCAGTCGCCGCCCAGCAGCGCGGCCAGCTCCTTCACCATTTCCAGGTCGGCTTCCTTTTGCAGGCCGCGCCCGCCGACCACCAGGATCTCCGCGTCGGAAATGCTCTTTTTCGGCGGCACCGGCTCCACGCTGACGCAGGAGACTTTGGATTCGGAAACGCCCTTGGGAAGCTTGCGGTTCAATATCGTACCCGCCGCTTCCTCGCTGCGGACGGGCGTGTTCATTACCTTGTAGCGCACGGTGGCGAACTGGGGCCTTGTATTGGTCGTGATGATCTGGGCCATGATGTTGCCGCCGAAAGCCGGGCGAATCTGCACCAGGTCTGTATTTTCCCGCAGTTCCAATTTCGTGCAGTCGGCGGTCAGGCCGGTATGGAAGCGGGTCGCCAGCCGGGGAGCCAGGGAACGGCCCAGGCTGGTGGCCCCTACCAGCACCACGGAGGGATGGGCGAACTTGATATAGTCCTCCACGCAGGCGGCGTAAGCGTCCGCCCGGAAATAGGACAGGGCTTCGTCGTCGTACACGGCGACCTCGCTCACGCCGTAATGCCGCAGTTCTTCCGCGAAGGCGGAAACGTTGCTGCCGACCAAGACCGCTTTCACAGCAAAGCCCACCGGCCCGGCCAGCTCCTTCGCCTTGCCGATCAGCTCCAGGGACACGGGATGCAGCCGCCCGCCGTGGGCTTCGGCAAATACCAGGATGTCCTTCCACTTGGTTTTATCCACGGAATCCACCTTGGTTTCCAGCTTGACGATGGCCTTCTCCGGGCAGCTCTTCACGCAGATGCCGCACACCTTGCAGGCGGCGTTCAGGTCGGGCCTGCCGTCCTTCATGTCGATGGCGCTGAAGGGACAGTTCTTCGCGCAGAGGCCGCAGCCCGTGCATTTTCGTTCCAGGATTGCGATTTTTGCCATATCTGCGAACCTCCTCTCAGATAAACTTCCACTTTTTCAGCTGATCGTGAAGCTTTTCCGCGCAGTCCCCGCCCGTCCAGACCTCATGCTCCACGTCGTTTTCCGGCGGGAAAATGCGCTCCACCTGGGTGGGGCTGCCGGATAAGCCGTAGTGGCTTTCGTCGGTGTCCAGGAAGGAATCCAGCCCCTGCACGTGAATCGGCCTGTCCTTCACCTGCCGCGCCGTTTTCAGCGAGGGCAGGCGGGGCATGTAAATGTCCTGCTCCACGGTGATGAGGCAGGGAAAGGGGATATGCACCGTTTCCACCACATCCTGCAATTGCTGTTCCGCGTCCACGCCGTCGCCGCTGACCGTGAGCTTTGACACCCACGCGGCGTGGGGAATGCCCAGGTGTTCTGCGATGGCGGGGCCCACCTGGGCGGTATCGCCGTCGGTGGTCTGGCGACCGCAGAGAATCAGGTCAAAGTCGCCTACGCTGCGGATGGCCTGGCTGAGGGTATAGCTGGTAGCCAGCACATCCGCGCCGCCTAAGCGCCGGTCGGAGAACACATAGCCCTCGTCCGCCCCCATCATGTAGGCTTCCCGGATGATGGCCTGGGCCTGGGGCGGGCCCATGGTGCCGACAGTCACGCTGCCGCCGTGCCGCTCCCGCAGGCGCAGGGCGGTTTCCAGGGCGTACAGGTCATAGGGGTTCATTTTGCTCTGTACGCCGCCGCGCTTCAGCACGCACGTTTTTTCGTCCACCTGCACCTTGTTCGTGGCGGGCACCTGCTTGATGCAGACAAAAATGCGCAATGCTTTTTCCTCCTTCTCTGTTTGGAATGATAAACCAAAACCTTCCCTTTTCAGGGAAGGCAAAAAATCCCAAGTGATTATGAGCCTAAGTACGCTTTCTGAACCGCGTCGTTGTGCAGCAGTTCAACAGCCTGGCCCTGCATGGTGATCATGCCGGTTTCCATCACGTAGGCGCGGTTTGCCACGGCCAAGGCCATTTGGGCGTTCTGCTCCACCAGCAGGATGGTGACGCCGGACTCATGCAGTTCGGTGATGATATCGAAAATCTGCTCCACCAGGATGGGAGCCAGGCCCATGGAAGGCTCGTCCAGCATCAACAGGCTGGGGCGGGACATGAGCGCCCGGGCCATGGCCAGCATCTGCTGCTCGCCGCCGGACAGGGTGCCGGCGATTTGCTTTTCACGCTCTTTCAGCCGGGGGAAGCGCTGGAACATCTCGTCCAGGGAGGCGGGGATTTCGGCGGGGTCGCGGCTGTACGCGCCCATCTCCAGGTTTTCCTTCACCGTCATCTGCTGGAAAATGCGCCGTCCCTCGGGGCACAGGCTCAGGCCCTTGGGCACGATCTTGCTGGCACCCAGGCCGTTGAGCACCGTGCCCTGCAGTTCCACCGTGCCCTGCCGGGGCTTGAGCAGCCCGGCGATGGTATTCAGGGTGGTGGATTTGCCCGCGCCGTTCGCGCCGATCAGGGTCACGATTTCTTTTTCATAGACTTCCAGGGAAATGCCCTTGATGGCGTGGATGGCGCCGTAGTACACATGCAGGTCGGTGACCTTCAGGAGGGGGGATGCCTGCTTGTTTTCGCTCATGCCTGACCCTCCTTCTTTTTGCCCAGATAGGCTTCGATGACCACCGGGTTCGCCTGGATCTCGCTGGCGGTGCCCTTGGCGATGACGCGGCCGAAGTTCAGCACGCAGATGCCCTCGCACACCCCCATGACCAGGTTCATGTCGTGCTCGATCAGCAGGATGGCGATCTGGAACTGGTCGCGGATCTTGGCGATGTTCTCCATCAGCTCTTCCGTTTCACGGGGGTTCATGCCCGCAGCGGGCTCGTCCAGCAGCAGCAGCTTGGGATTCGTGGCCAATGCGCGCACGATTTCCAGCCTGCGCTGGACGCCGTAGGGGAGAGACCCCGCCCGTTCGTCGGCTAAGTTCTCCATGCCGAAGATGTGCAGCAGCTCCAGCGCTTTTTCGTGCTGCCGGTTCTCCTGGATCCAGTAGCGGGGCAGGCGCAGGATGCCGCTGAACATGTCGTACTTGATGTTGTTGTGCAGGCCGATGCGCACGTTTTCCTCCACCGTCATGTTATCGAACAGGCGGATGTTCTGGAACGTGCGGGCGATGCCCAGCTTGGACGCCTGGGCGATGTCCAGGCCGTGCAGGTCGCGCCCGTTCACCAGCACTGCGCCGCTGGTGGGCTCGTACACCTTGGTGATCAAATTGAAAATGGTGGTTTTTCCAGCGCCGTTGGGGCCGATGAGCCCGGCGATTTCCGTGCGGCCGATGGTCAGGTTAAAGTCGTCCACGGCTTTCAGGCCGCCGAACTCGATGCCCAGGTGCCGGGTTTCCAGCACGGGGATTTCGTTGATATCGCGCTCGGGCACGATGCTGTTGGTCGGCACGGGCACCATTTTGGTGGTGGAATGCTGCTTCTTGATCTGGCTCACTGCGCGTCACCTCCCGCGGTTTCCTTCCGCTTGAAGGGCGCGATCAGCCGCTTCATGAAGGACAGGATGGTGGGGTTGTTGGTGAAAATCATCACCAGGATCAGCACCACCGCGTACACCAGCATCCGGTAGTCCGCGAAGGCGCGAAGCACTTCGGGCAGGATGGTCAGCAATGTGGCGGAAATGACGCTGCCCAGCACATTGCCCAGGCCGCCCAGCACCACGAACACCAGCACGTTGATGCTCTGGTTGAAGGTGAACTGGGTGGGCACCACGGTGGAGGAGTTGAGGCCGTACAGCGCCCCGGCCATGCCCGCCAGCACGGCGGCGGTGACGAAGGCCATCATCTTGTACTTGGTCACGTTCACGCCCATGGACTCCGCGGCGATGCGGTTGTCCCGGCAGGCTTTGATGGCGCGGCCCGCCCGGGAATTGACCAGGTTCAGCACCACGATCAGCGTGATCAGCACCAGGATAAACCCGGCGGTGAAGGTGGAAATATGCTTGATTTTCACCGCGCCCTTGGCTCCGTCCACCAGCATGATGATGCCGTCGGGCAGCTTTTTGTTCAGGAAGGAGGCGTAGAGCCGTCCGTCGCCCGCGCCGATATAGAGCACGTTCACCAGGTTGCGGATGATTTCGCCGAAGGCCAGGGTCACGATGGCCAAATAGTCGCCCCGCAGGCGCAGCACCGGGATGCCGATCAATGCGCCTACGACGCCGGACAGCAGGCCGCCCGCGACAATGGCGACCACCAGCCGCAGGGTGGCATCCTCCACCTGATAGGCATTCAGCAGCAAGCCGCTGATCACCGCGCCAGTATATGCGCCAATGCTCATAAAGCCCGCATGGCCCAGGCTCAGTTCGCCCGAAATGCCGATGACCAGGTTCAGGGACACCGCCATCACGATCCAGCTGCAAATGGGCACCAGCTGGCCCTTGAGGGAGCGGGAGATGGTTTTGTTTTCGATCATGGACTGGAGAATCAGGAACGCCCCGATCACCAGCGCGAAGGTGACGATGTTGTAAATGAGCTTGTTGCGCTTGGCTTTTGTCATTTTCATATCGTCACACCTTCTCTCTCACCGGCTTGCCCAGCAGGCCGGAGGGCTTCACCAGCAGCACCACGATCAGCACGGCGAACACGATGGCGTCGCCCAGCTCGGTGGAAATGTAGGCCTTGCCGAAAATCTCGATCACGCCCAGCAGCACGCCGCCCAGCATGGCCCCGGGGATGGAGCCGATGCCGCCGAACACCGCCGCGGTAAACGCCTTGATGCCCGGCATGGAGCCGGTGGTGGGCTGCAAGATTGGATAGGAGGAGCACAGCAGCACGCCCGCAATCGCCGCCAGGGCGGAGCCGATGGCGAAGGTCACGGAGATCGTGCGGTTCACGTTAATACCCATCAGTTCCGCCGCGCCCCGGTCCTCGCTGACGCAGCGCATGGCCTTGCCCATCTTGGTCTTGGCAGTGAACAGCGTCAGCGCCACCATGATGACCACGTTGGCCAGGATGGTGTAAATCGTCGCGCTGGCAATATTCAGCCCGCCGATATGCAGGATGGAGCTGTTGATGAACGTGCGGGGGAAGGACTTGGGATTGGCCCCCCAGATCATCAGCGCCGTATTTTGTAGCAGGTAGCTCATGCCGATAGCGGTAATCAGCACCGCCAGGCTCGCCGCCTGCCGCAGCGGACGGTAGGCCAGGCCCTCGATGGTGATGCCCAAAATGGTGCAAACCACCATCGCCGCCAGGATCGCCACGATGGGCGGCAGGCCCCAGTACTGCAAGCCGCAGAACGCGATATACGCGCCCACCATGATAATATCACCATGGGCGAAGTTCAGCATCTTGGCGATGCCGTACACCATCGTGTAGCCCAGGGCGATGATGGCGTAAATACTGCCAAGGCTGAGCCCGTTAATCAGGTTGTCCAGAAAAATCATGTTGCCGCATCCCCCAGTGTGTGTTTTTCTGGGGGAAACCGCTCTTTGGAGGCCAAAGAGCGGTTTCCCCCAGACCCCCTTCCGAGAAAGCCATAAAGGGAAGTATGCCATATTTACAAGGTATCAGTGTAAGGAAAAAATCATCACCAATTAAACGAAAACGCGGGACTGGCCCAAAAGACTGGGCCAGCCCGCTTTCATTCACAAAACGGAATGAATCAATGCGCGGTTGGGATTATTCAAACACGTATTCGCCGTTGACGATGGTGGCGGCCATAGGCGTCTTGGTGACGGCGCCGGAGGCGTCCCAGGTCATGGAGCCGGTGATGCCGTCCACGGTGATTTCCTGGATGGCGGCAATCAGCAGGTCGCAGGCTTCCTCAGCGCTCATATCGCTGGTGATGCCGGCCTTTTCGGCGGCGGCGATGAGGATGTAGATGCCGTCATAAGCGTCGGCCGCGAACTGGATCGGGATCTCGTTGTAAGCGGCCTGATACTTGGCGACAAAGTTGACCACCTTTTCATCGGTGGAGGTGGCCACGAAGGGGGTCAGCAGCATGACGCCCTCGGCCAGGCTGGTGTCGAAGCCTTCCACGCTCAGGATGCCGTCCATGCCGTCCACGCCGAAGAAGATGGGCTTGAAGGCCTTGTCCGCGGCGGTCTTGAGGATCAGGGAAGCGGGGGTGTAGTAGATGGGCAGGAACACGATTTCCGCGCCCGCGTTCTGGGCGTCGGCCACCTGGACGGTGAAGTCGGTGGTTTCATCGGTGAAGGTGGTTTCGGAAACGATTTCCAGGCCCAGGGTCTTGGCTTCTTCCACGAAGGTGTCGCGGATGCCGGTGGAATACACGTCAGCGTTGTTGTAGATCACGGCGACCTTGGTGCCCAGGCCGTGTCCGGCGATGTACTGCGCGGAAGCCTTGCCCTGGTTGGGGTCGGTGAAGCAGATCTGGAACATGTTGTCCTTGTCTTCGATGACGGCGGTGGAAGACGCGGAGGGCGTGAGCATGAACACGCGCTCTTCATACGCCAAAGCGGACGCGGCTTCGCAGGGCTTGGAGGTGGTGGTGCCCAGAATCATCTGCGCGCCGGCTTCCAGGGCGGCGTTGTAAGCGTTGATGACCTTTTCCACGTTGTGCTCGTCATCTTCTTTGATCAGCTCGATCTTGTACTTGCCGCCCGCCGCGTTCACTTCTTCCACGGCGACTTCCGCGCCGTGCAGCGTGGCCAGGCCGTACAAGGCCGCCGCGCCGGTGGTGGGGCCGATATGGGCGATCTTCAAAGTGATCACGTCTTCCGCCACGGCGGACGCGACGCTCAGCAGCATGGCAACCGCCATCATGAGAGCAACCAGTTTCTTCATAACAAATTTCCTCCTTGTAAAAAAGTCTCAGCGGGCGGGAACGTTCATGTTTCCTCCCGGAGAAATCAGGTACAACATATTATAAGAAAAAACCCCTGCTTCCGCAAGGGGGGAAAGTGTCTTTCCCCTGTACTTTTCGGGGGAAAATGAAGATTTTGATCGGATTTATCTGATGTGGTTTTCGCCTGTCACAGCAGTTTGACAAAGTTTGTTGTTGACAATTTCTTTGAATGGATGATATAATAGATGTGGGAAATCCCACAAGTATTCTTTCCCATCATTGGCAAAGGAGGTGCAGGTATGCAGCACGCTATTCGGGAATATGACGCCAAGCTGGACGCAAAACGCCGCATCACGCTTCGGAATGTCCTTTTTGACTTCTACCACGTTTCTGAGTACAGGGACGGAAAGATCGTTTTGGAACCGCGTGAACTGACCCCGCCTTTTCAGGTGTCGGAAAACACGCTGGGCATGATGGACGAAGCCGTTCAGAATCTGAAAGAAGGAAAGGTTTCACCGGCCCTTGACCTTTCGGAATTTGGAGACTGAACATGTATCAGATACATTTGGGCGTTCCCGAGATGGAAACGCTGTGGAATACGCTGCAAGCGAAAGTCCGAAGCCGGACAGCCAGCGCGGACGAAGAAAAGCGTTATAAGCAAATGGGAAAAGCCATGCGGCTGCTTTCTGAAAATCCCAGGCATCCGGGATTGCAGTCCCATGAAATCAGCGCCTTGACAGCCCGATATGGCATGAAAGTATGGGAATCCTATTTGGAAAACCGTACGCCGGGAGCCGGCCGCATCTTCTGGGTATACGGCCCGAATCAACAGGATATTACCATCATCGGCCTGGAACCGCATCCAAACGACAAATCCAACGCCTACAAGAAAATCACGCTGTCCGCCATGGAAAAAGAAACGGGATAAAACAGCCTGGAGCATTTTCGCCCCAGGCTGTTTCATACTTGAATGCGATTATTTTCCGATAACTTCCTTGGCGGCCTTCACGGCGTTCTCCACGGTGAAGCCGAATTCCTTAAACAGGATGGCGTAGGGGGCGGAAGCGCCGTAGTGGTCGATGCCGATGATCTTTCCGTCCAGGCCGGTGAAGCGGTACCAGGGCATGGTGACGCCGGCTTCCATGGCGACGCGGGCGCGGACGCAGGGCGGGATGACCTTGTCCTGGTATTCCTGGGGCTGCTTTAAGAACAGTTCCATACAGGGCATGGAGATCACGCGGGCGTCGATGCCGTCCTTTTTCAGTTCTTCCTTCGCGCCCATCATCTGCTCCACCTCGGAGCCGCTGGCCATCAGCAGCACGTCGGGGGTTTCCTTGTCGGAGTCGGCCAGGATGTAGCCGCCCTTCATGGCTTCGCAGCCGCTGTTCTCGTACTGGGGCAGGTTCTGACGGGTGAGCACCAGGCAGGTGGGCAGGCCCGCGGTCAGGGCGGTGAGCCAGGCGGCGGTGGTTTCCTTGCCGTCGGCGGGGCGGAACACCAGCATATCGGGGATGGCGCGCAGGCCGGTGAGCTGCTCGATGGGCTCATGGGTAGCGCCGTCCTCGCCCACGCCGATGGAGTCATGGGTCAGCACGTAGGTGACGGGAATCTGCATGATGGCGCTCATGCGCATGGCGTGCTTCATGTAATCGCTGAACACGAAGAAGGTGCCGCAGAAGATGCGCAGGCCGCCGTGGAGGGCAATGGCGTTGCAGATGGCCGCCATGGCGTGTTCGCGCACGCCGAAGTGCAGGTTGCGGCCCGCCCGGTTCTCGGCGGAGTAGTCGCCGCCGTCCTTGATGTAGGTCTTGTTGGAGGGGGCCAGGTCGGCGCTGCCGCCCACCAGGTTGGGGAGCAGCTTCGCCAGGCGGTTGATCATTTCGCCGGAGGTGGCGCGGGTGGCCATCTTGTCGCCCCACTGCCACAGCGCGTCGTTCAGCGCCACTTCGTCGGGCAGCTCGGTGCTGTGCCAGGCTTCCCATTCCTCGGCCAGCTCGGGATAGGCTTTGCAGTAGTTCACGAACAGTTCGTTCCATTCCGCTTCGGCCTTCTCGTTCTTTTCCATCTGGGCGTGGACGTGCTCGTACACCTCGGGCAGCACGCAGAAGTCATCCGCGGGCATGCCCAGGTTCTGCTTGGTGGCCGCCACGTTTTCCGGGCCCAGGGGCTCGCCGTGGGCGGAGGACTTGCCTTCCTTGGCGGGGCAGCCGAAGCCGATCTTGGTGGGGCACACGATCAGGGTGGGCCGCTCGTCCTTCTTGCCTTCCTCGATGGCGGCGATGATGGCGTCCACGTCGTTGCCGTCCTGGAGGCGGATGACCTGCCAGCCGTAGGCTTCAAAGCGGGCGGGCACGTTCTCCCGGAAGGCGATGTCGGTGCTGCCTTCGATGGAGATTTCATTGTCGTCGTAGAGCAGGGTCAGCTTGCCCAGCTTGAGGGTGCCCGCCAGGGAGCAGGCTTCGCTGCCGATGCCTTCCATCATGCAGCCGTCGCCGCAGAAGGCGTACACCCGATGGTCCACTATTGGGTAGTTGGGGCGGTTAAAGTGGGCGGCCAGCATGGTTTCCGCGATGGCGAAGCCCACGGCGTTGGCCACGCCCTGGCCCAGGGGGCCGGTGGTGGTTTCCACGCCCACGGTGTGGCGGTACTCGGGATGGCCGGGGGTCTTGCTGCCCCACTGACGGAACTGCTTCATATCGTCCAGGGTCAGTCCGTAGCCGGTGAGATGCAGCAGGCAGTAAATCAGGGAGCTGGCATGGCCGCTGGACAGCACAAAGCGGTCACGGTCGGGCCAGGTGGGGTCCTTGGGGTTGTGCTTCATCTGGTTCATCCACACGGCGTAAGCCATGGGGGCCATGCCCATCGGCGCGCCGGGATGCCCGCTCTTGGCCTTCTGCACGGTGTCGGCGGCCAGGGTGCGGATGTTGTTGATGGTGGTTTGGCGGATGTCCATGGTGATCAGTCCTCCCGTTTTCTAAAGTAAAAATATGTTGTTTGTGTAAGGAAACCAGCCAAAAGGCTTCCCCTTGAGGGGAAGCTGTCACGCGAAGCGTGACTGATGAGGTGGAATGTTTTAACACCTCATCCGGCGCTGCGCGCCACCTTCCCCTCAAGGGGAAGGCTTTTGGCAGCTGCGTTTTACTTTGCTTCAATAAAGTCCCTGAGTTTCCCCAGGTCAATTCCCTCCGCGCCGTCCAGCACAGCGTACAGGGCTTCGGCCATGCGCTTGACGCCGCCCTTCACGTCGCTTTCAATGTTCAGGGGCAGCACCGGGTCATGGACGGAGAGCCGCAGCAGGAACCAGCCGTCGTTGAGGCCCTCCAGGTCGAAGTTGATGCGCACGCCCTCCCGGTTGTCCGGGGCGATGTGCCAGCCGGGGGCGAAGGCGGCGTGATCCATCACCTTCTCAATCGCCAGCCTGCCGGCGGAACGGAAGTCCTCGGCGGTAATGTCCAGGCGGATCTCGGCGCTCTCCACCGGCTCCCGGAGGTCGGCGATGAGGTCGGTCAGTTCCTTGCCCTCCTGTTTCAGCCGCATGGCTTCGCAAATCAGCACCGTCACCAGGTACATGCCGTCGTCCAGGAAATGGTTTTCCCGCAGGGCGGCGTGACCGCTGGTTTCAATCGCCAGGGGGCAGTTGAGGCCCGCTTCGTTCAGGCGCTTGGCCTCGTCGATCACGTTGCGGTAGCCCCGCTTGTAGCGGTAATGCTCGCCGCCCCATTCCATGATGAACTGGGCAAGCCCCGAGGAAGTGACGGAGTCGGTCACGATGGTCTGGCCTTGCCTGACGGTGTAGGCGGAGAAGTTGTGACCCAACTTTGGAAAATAGTTTGGCTCTGTCGTAATGGAACAGCCGTTGAGGTTGGGATTTAACTCAACGATACGATGGGTATAAGCCAGCAACGAGTCGGGGCACATGTTGTTCATCACCTGCCATTCCATGTTGCGGGTCACCGTCTCTACCTCGTTCAGATAACTTGTGGTGCGCATGGCCGTTTTTTCCAGCATATGCTCAGTCCGCTTCATGGCCTCTTCTTTCAATGTGACGTGGGAATGCCACAGCAGCGCAACCAGGATGATAGCAACGACAGCGACCCCTGCCAGTATGACCTTGTTTGAGAGTATCTTTTTCATTTTATGAAATATTTCTGTGCAAAGGTACAAATTTCTTTTTAAATAACGTGAAGAAATACATTATAATGAATAAAAAAATCCGCATAGTCTTGAAAACTATACGGATTTTTTATCCAAATTATTATAAGAAAATGCGGATGACAGGGTGACGGATGTCATTATTTCCACCAGAAATTATCCAAGAATTTACCTTGCACATAGTTGGTGAATTCCTTTTTCTCGTTAGCAATATTCTTTC
>CADBCX010000009.1 GCA_902793245.1 uncultured Eubacteriales bacterium
GTTTGTTTTCGTAACCGGTGGTGTGGTTTCAGGACTTGGAAAAGGAATCACGGCAGCATCCCTCGGAAGACTTTTAAAGACCCGCGGGTACAAGGTAGCTTCACAGAAGCTCGATCCTTATATGAATGTAGATCCGGGTACCATGAGCCCTTATCAGCATGGTGAGGTGTTTGTCACAGAGGATGGTGCGGAGACAGACCTTGATCTTGGCCATTATGAGCGTTTTATCGATGAGAACCTGAACAAATTCTCAAACCTGACTTCAGGAAAAGTGTACTGGAACGTACTTAACCGTGAGAGACAGGGCGAGTACTTAGGGCAGACAGTTCAGGTCATCCCTCATATCACAGATGAGATAAAGCACTTTATCTATATGGGAGCTGAGAGCTCAAATGCTGATGTTCTGATCACAGAGATCGGCGGAACGACAGGAGACATCGAGTCACAGCCTTTCCTTGAGGCCATAAGACAGGTGTCATTAGAGCAGGGACATGAGAATACGCTTTTCATCCATGTGACCCTGGTTCCATTCCTCGCCGGTTCGAATGAGCACAAGAGTAAGCCCACGCAGCACTCTGTAAAGGAGCTGCGTTCTCTCGGTATCTCACCTGACATCATCGTAGCCCGTGCGAACGAGCCATTAGAGCAGAGCATCAAGGACAAAATAGCCCTTTTCTGTAATGTAAAGAAAGACTGCGTTATCGAGAATACTACGATGGATTCGCTCTATGAGGCACCTCTGATGCTTCACGATAACGGTCTTGACACAGTAGTCTGCCGCGAGCTTGGCTTAGATAAAAAGAAGCCGGATCTGACTGAGTGGCAGAACTTAGTAAAGAGAATCCATAACCTGAAGAAGAACGTAAAGGTCGGTATCGTAGGAAAGTATGTGGCTTTACACGATGCCTACCTTTCAGTTCGTGAGTCGCTTTATCACGGCGGATACGAAAATGACGCTTCTGTAGATATAGCCTGGATCGATTCCGAGAAGATCACAAATGAGAATGTAGCTGAGACGCTTAAGGGACTTGACGGTATCGTGGTCCCTGGTGGATTCGGTGAAAGAGGGATCGAGGGAATGGTAGCTGCCTGCAGATATGCCAGAGAAAATGACATTCCTTACTTAGGACTCTGCCTTGGAATGCAGATCTCTGTTATCGAGTTTGCGCGTGATGTGGCTGGCATCGAGGATGCTAACAGCCGTGAGTTCGATGAGAACGGAAAGCATTTAGTCATCGATCTGATGGAAGAGCAGATGCGCATAGTCCGCAAGGGAGGCACGATGCGTCTTGGCGCATATCCTTGCAAGATAGTAAAGGGTACAATGCTCGAGAAGGCTTATGGTCAGCACCAGATCAGCGAGCGTCACAGACACAGATTCGAGTTCAATAACGAGTATAAAGATGTCCTTTCAAAGGCAGGCCTGAAGATCTCAGGAACTTCTCCTGACGGCTCTATCGTAGAGGCGGTCGAGGAGCCGAAGAACCGCTTCCATGTGGGCGTTCAGTTCCATCCTGAGTTCAAGAGCCGTCCGAACAAGGCTCACCCGCTCTTCAGAGAATTCATCACCGCCTGTGTTGATAAAGAGGAAAATAAGTAAAGAATTCATAAAAAAATAAAGCCCGTCTTCGTTTCAGAAGACGAGCTTTTTTATTGCTTCGACCGGCATATGAAGCCCGGTCCATTCTTTAAATGAGGCAGCCCCCTGGAACAGGAGCATATCCTCACCGTTTTTATATCTGCAGCCGCATTCCCTTGCGTATGAGAGTAGCGTGGTCTCTGCCGGATGGTAGATAATGTCTGATACGAACAGGTCAGGCCGTAGGAATTTTTTAGGAACCAGACTTGTCTTGTCATCTTCCATGCCTACGTTCGTCGCGTTAGTAAGCAGATCAGATGAAGCGATGGAATCCTGCATGGCATCAGAATCATCCATAGGGAAGACTAAGACATCGCAGTCAGTCGATGAGTTTATTCTTTCAGCAAAGGCTTCAGTCTCCTCGTAGGTCTTATTTTTTCTTTTAAAAATATCAATGCGCTTTACTCCTGAGAGAGCTGCCGAAACAGCGATTGAAGTGGCAGCGCCGCCAGCTCCGAGCAGAGTCATTTTCTTTCCGTGATAGTCGAAACCGGAATCGAGAAGTGAGTCGAGATAACCTATACCGTCGGTGGTGTCTCCTATCAGGACGCCGTCTTTATTTATTACTGTATTTACGGCGCCTGAAAGCGCGGAGGCCTTTGTTATCCTGTCCAGATACGGGATCACGGTGCGCTTGAAAGGCATGGTCAGGTTAAATCCACCAGCCTGTAAAAGTCGCAGCGCTTCGACCGTGATGCCTATCTCGTTCGGCTCTATGTCGAAGGCGAGGTAGACCATATTTACCCCGAGCAGCTTTGCAGCTGTCGTGTGCATCCGGGGCGAGATGCTGTGTCTCGCCGGATGTCCGAGGAGACAGTAAAGTGTAGTGTGTCCGTCTATATAAGATGCTTTTTCCATTTTATGCCTGTTCTGCTATCTCATAGAGCAGCTTTTCTGAATCTTCCCAGCCGAGGCAGGCGTCTGTTATAGACTGTCCGTAGGTCTGGTGATCAGAGATCTTCTGATTTCCTTCGACTAAATAGCTCTCGATCATGACACCCTTTACGAGGTTGTGGATATCGAGAGAGAAACGGCGGTTGTGCATGACTTCGTGAACTATCCTGATCTGCTGTTTGAACTGCTTTCCGGAGTTCGAATGGTTGGCATCGATTATCGTAGCAGGATTTACGACGTCCATTTTATCGTACATCTCGATAAGGCGCATCAGATCCTCGTAGTGATAGTTCTGAGTCGTATTGCCGTGTTTGGATACAGCACCGCGCAGGATAGTGTGAGCCAGAGGGTTTCCGGAGGTCTCTACTTCATATCCGTTAAAAGTGAAGTGATGCGGATGCTGGGCTGCATATACTGAGTTAAGCATTACCGAAAAATCACCGCTCGTAGGATTTTTCATGCCGCTTGCCACATCAAATCCGGAGACTGTAAGCCTGTGGTGCTGGTCCTCTACGGAACGGGCTCCGATCGCTACATATGAGAGCAGGTCATCTACATATACCCAGTTTTCAGGATAGAGCATCTCATCAGCAGCGGAGAGACCGTATTCTTCTATGGCTCTGATGTGCATATGTCTCATGGCTTTAAGACCTGCTATCATATCCGGTTTTCCCATCGGGTCAGGCTGAGTTGCTATTCCTTTGTATCCTTCTCCGGTAGTACGTGGTTTATTGGTATAGATACGCGGGACTACGAGGACTTTATCCTTTATCTTCTCGGCTACTTTTGCCAGGCGGCTGATATATTCTAAGACAGAATCCTCGTTATCAGCTGAGCACGGTCCGATGATGGCTAAGAATCTGTCGTCCTTGCCGGTGATTATATCCGCTATCTCTTTATCTCTTTTTTCTTTTACGGCCTTTCCATTATCTGAAAGAGGTAGCTCTTTCTTTATATCTTCAGGTGAAGGCATTTTCTGTAAATAGTTGAAGCTCATCTTTTTCCTGTTTCCTTTCCTTGCTAAATCAACTTTATTATGATAAAGTATAACCCGTATTTTGTCAATCGGAGTGAAGTATATGAAGATCAGGAATCTTGAGATAAATAAAGGAAAACCGGCGGTCTGTGTGCCTGTTACAGAAAAGACAGCTGAAGACATCATTTCTCATATAAAAGAGATAGCCGGAGAGGCTGACATTATAGAGTGGAGAATGGATTTTTTTGAGGATATACTCTCAAAGAAAAAATTAAACGAGATGTTTCCTCTTATCAGGGAGGCGGCAGGAAATACTCCGATTTTATTTACACTGAGGACTGACCATGAAGGCGGGAATTTTCCTATGGAGTCGGGAAAGTACGTTGAGATACTGACTGACTGTGCTGCCAGTGGAAGTACCGATCTTCTGGATGTCGAGTACAATGCTATTCCGGATGTGACTACGCTTATAAAGGTACTGAAGACCAGAGATATAAAGGTCATTGCATCCCACCATGATTTTAAGCAGACGCCGCAGATAGAGGATATGTATAACTGTCTTATAAAAATGAAAGATTCAGGAGCCGACATAGTAAAGCTGGCTGTGATGCCGGAGAGACCGTCAGATGTTATAGACCTGACAGAGGCTACGAATGAGTTTCATGAGAGTTTTCCGGAGACTCCGCTTGTGACCATGAGCATGGGAGGACTTGGATCTGTCAGCAGGATCTCAGGAGTTACGTTTGGCTCATGCATTACCTTCGGATCAGACAGAGAGGCCAGTGCTCCTGGACAACTGGACTTTCGCGAATTAAAAGAGATCATACGCATTCTGGATGAGGCAGGTAAGAACTGATGCAGATATATCTGATAGGATTTATGGGGACTGGAAAGACGTCGACCGGAAAAGAACTGGCGAAGCTGATGAAAAGAGAACTTTTAGATTCTGATGATCTGATCGTAAAGCAGGAGGGAATGTCGATTCCTGAGATTTTTTACAGGTCAGGGGAGTCAGGATTCAGAGAGATAGAGACAGAAGTCTTCAGAAAACTGTCAGAAGAGAGTGGTGAATACGTCGTATCCTGCGGAGGCGGAGCTCCGCTTCGAACTGAGAATGTATCTCTTATGAGAAAAAATGGACGGATCATCCGCCTTACCGCTACAGCCAACACAGTGTATAACAGGGTAAAAGGAGATACAGGCCGGCCGCTGCTTCAGAGTGACGATCCGCTCAGACGTATAAAAGAGCTGATGGCAGAGCGGGAGCAGGCATACACCGCGGCCGCCGATATCACTGTAGAGACAGACAAAAAGACACCGGAAGAGGTGGCGGCTCAGATTTTAGAAACCTTGACAAAATAGAATGAGGTTGGTATCATTATTAGGTACGGGCATTTTTAACAGATGCTCATTTTTGTAGGCGTAGCGCAGCTGGATAGCGCGTCAGACTCCGACTCTGAAGGCCGTGGGTTCGAATCCCATCGTCTACATTTAATTATATGTATTCGAGCCACTGTGCTTCAGGCATACAGCTCTGAAGAATACATCGCAGAGGGGAAGCTGCTTTGTTTTTACAGGAGACTGACATAAATGAAATCTAATAAATACATAGACCAGGTAAAAGACTTTTTTTATAACAAAAGGCATATAGAAGCCATAGTTTTAGCTGTTATCATAGTAATCATCATATCGGTGGTAGCGGCTAATTCAGGACAGGGAGGCTCAGGGCAGAACAAAGCAACAGCTTCCGGGAACGCGTCATCTACGAAGACGGCAGTTACAGAGAGTACGGCAGGTACTTCCGATGACAGTTCAGAGAGCACAGACGATACATCAGGCTATAAGAAGGAAGAGAAAGGCTCGGATCTCCACGACCTGCTTACAGAGTATTATAAGGACTATGCGGCAGGTGACACCGATGATATAGAGAAAGTCGCTTCTCCTGTATCAGATATGGAAAAGAGCTATATCCGCTTCATGGCAAAGATTCTCGATTCCTATGATATAAAGGAGATATACACCAAGGACGGAGCGACTGAGGGCTCAAAGCTCGTATCTGTCTATGTGCAGATGCACTTCAAAGGACTGAAATCAGCAGCACCAGGACTTGACTTCTTCTATGTGGAGAAGGATTCGTCAGGAAATCTTCATATAAATAATCTCTACAGTTCATTCAACCAGACGAATAGGGAAAATGACATGGACCCGACCGTGGTCTCAGCCATTGCTTCGTTTGAGGAGCAGAAGGACGTAGTAGATCTCCAGACGAAAGTTCAGAAGGAGTATAACGAGATCTCACTTTCGGACAAGGACTTCGATGAGTTCATGTCAAAGACATATCCGGCAAAGGTGAAGTCGTGGCAGTCCGAATACAGAAAGAAAGCCAAGGCAGCCGAGAAGAAGCAGAAGGCTGAGGAGAAAAAGAAGAAGGAAGCCGAAGAGAAGAAAGAGAAGGCAAAGAAGTCTTCGACAAAGAAGAAATCTTCATCGAAAAAGCCGAAGGAAGGCAAGAAGCTGGGCTATGATCCTAAGGACCTTCTGCGGGATGAGTGGCTTAATGAGGTATGCCTCAGATTTAATATAAACAATTCCGAGGACCTGTTGGCAGCCATTGGCTATGGTGGTGTTACCGTTAGCGGTGTTATTGCCAAGCTAATCGAGCTGCATAAAAAGCTGGTGAAGGAGCCGCCCTACCACGCCCCCGAAAAAATAATGGTGGTGCTGACGGCGGTGTTTGTGCCGCTGCAAATGGTGCTGGAATACTGCGGCCATGTGATCGTGGCGGAGCAGAGCGCCATGTTCCTGTATTACCTGTGCGTGCTGCTGTACACCGTGCTGAACTACGCCACCCTGCTCATCATCGCCCAGCTGGACAGCTTCCGCCACGAAAACCGCACCATGCACGATTTTATCAGCAACAAAATGCGGTATTACGAAATGAGCCACGAGGGCATCGTGTCCCTGCAAACCAAGTGCCACGACCTGAAACACCAGATCCACGCCATCCGCAGCGAGGCGGGCAAGGCGAAATTCGACGAATACCTGAACGAGCTGGAGGATTCCATCAACGAATATTCCACCGTGATCGAGTGCGGCCATCCCACGGTGGACATCGTGCTGACGGAAAAAAACATCCTTTGTTATTCCAATCATGTCAAGTTTTCCTACATGATCGACGGCTCCCTGTTCAATTTCCTGACGGAGCGGGAGATTTATTCTTTATTCGGCAACGCGCTGGACAACGCGCTGGAAGCCGTGACCAAGATCGAGGACCCCGCCCGCCGCATGATTACCCTCAAAAGCAACACCCGGGGCGGCATGGTGGTGCTCCAGGTGGAAAACACCTTTGCCGGGGATATGACCCTCTCCGACGACGCGCTGCCCCACACCACCAAGACCGGCTCCGGCCACGGCTTCGGCCTGCGCTCCATTCAGCGCATCGCGGAAAAGCACGGCGGCATGATGAGCCTGCGCACTGAGGACGGGGTGTTTAAGCTGAGCGTGGTGATGAGAGGGGAAAAAGGCATGAGGGGATGATACCAAAAGCCTTTCCCTCAAGTAAACGCTGAATAAAGTGTTTAGTTCAAACGCAACGAGAACAGGAGGGGAAAAAGTCAAGGCTTTTCTCCCTTCAAGCACTCAAGCATATACAGATTGGCACTGGCAGAAGCCAAATAGGCATAGTCAGTGTTTTTCTTTAGCCCTTTGTATCGGGCTTTTTTCCGTCAGTGACGTATTTTTCTACCTTGCAATATCCAGTATCGCCGTAGGGTAACATCGTTATCCTCCCGCAGAAGCTTTGGCCCTTCCTTTTATTTATTGTTTTCTCAAGGGGAAGGCATTTGGAACGACAGTTATATCGGCTTACTCATGGGAAAAGCTTTAGATTTGTCAACGCTTTTTAACATAAACCTGCCCGAATGTCACGATTCATTTCTTGTCATCAAAGGATTTCTCTGCTAAGATATCCCCGTGAGGTGGGAAAAGTATGATTGGTGAGAACATTCAGCATTTACGGAAAATGAAGTCCATCACCCAGGAAGCCCTGGCCGAGCAGGTGGGCGTATCCCGCCAGACCATCGCCAAGTGGGAAAGCGGCGAAAGCGCGCCCGACCTGGACATGGCCGGGAAGCTGGGCCAGGCGCTGGACGTGTCCCTGGACGACCTGGCCAACGCGCCGCTGTACGAAGCGCCGCCCGAGGCGGGCGACATGAAGGGCAAGCATGTGTTCGGCCTGGTGACGGTGGGGGACAAGGGGCAGATCGTGATTCCCGTGCAGGCCCGCCGGGTGTTCCACATCCAGCCCGGCGACCAATTGATGGTGCTGGGCGACGAGGATCGGGGCCTGGCCCTGGTGGACGCCAGTTTTTTTCTGAAAGTAGCGGAGGTAATGCGCAATGGCGACAAATAACGCGCCCCTGTCGGTACGGGGCCTGACGAAAATTTATCCCGCCTTTGAACTGCGGGACGTATCCTTTGACCTGGTGCCCGGCACCATCACCGGCTTCATCGGCCGAAACGGCGCGGGCAAGACCACCACGCTGAACTCCCTGCTGGGCTTCATCCGGCCCGATGGTGGCGAGGTGCGCTTCCACGGCCTGGACATGAAAACCAGCGCGGAGGAAATCAAGCGGCGCATCGGCTTCGTGTCGGCGGGCATGACCTATTATACCCGCAAGAAGCTGAAAACCATCACCGACGTGACCCGCTCCTTCTATCCCACCTGGGACAACGGCGCGTACAAAAAGTATATGGCCCAATTCGGCCTGGACGAAAGCAAGACCCCCGCGGCGCTATCCAACGGCATGAAGATCAAGTACGCTTTGGCCCTGGCCCTGTCCCACGGGGCGGACCTGATGCTGCTGGACGAGCCTACCAGCGGCCTGGATCCGGTGTCGCGGGAAGAACTGATTGAAATTTTCCTCTCCCTCCGGGACGCGGGCAAGACCGTCCTGTTCTCCACCCATATCACCAGCGACCTGGACAAGTGCGCCGACCGCATCCTGTTCCTGCAAAAGGGACGGCTCACCGCCGACATGGGGCTGGAGGAATTCCGCAGCGCCTACCTGCTGGCGGAAATCCAGGGCGATCTGCCGGAAAACATCAAAGCCATTTCCCAGGGCGTGTGCCGGGTGCGGGACGGATTCACCGTGCTGCTGAACGCGGAGGACGCCAAGCGCCTGGACGTTTCCTGCCGCCCTGCCACGCTGGACGAGATCATGGTGCATCTGGACAAGGAGGAATCGGCGCAATGAAACTGCTGAAAAAAGAATTCCGGCTCTGCCTGCATCCCACCGCGCCGCTGTTTCTGGCGCTGGCCGCCATGGTGCTGATTCCCAATTATCCCTATGCCGTCAGCTTTTTCTACCTCACCCTGGGCGTGTTCTTCATCTGCCTGACGGGGCGCGAAAACCACGACGCGGCCTTCACCTCCGCCTTGCCCGTGAACCGGAAGCAGATCGTGGAGGGGCGCATGCTGCTGGTCTGCTGCCTGGAAGCGCTGGATTTACTGGCTGTCGGCCTGATGCTGTGGGTGAAGGGCCTGATCGGGTTCACGCCCAACGAAGCGGGCATGGACGCCAACATTGCGCTGCTGGGCGAAGGCTTGATCGTGTTCGGCCTGTTCAACCTGGTTTTCTTCCCCCGCTGGTATAAGGACATCAACAAGGTGGGCGTGCCCTTCCTGGTGGGCAGCGCGGTAGTGTTCGTGTACATCCTGCTGGCGATTATCAGCACCTACGCCGTCCCCTTCGTGCGGGACTGCCTGGACACCCAGGACCCGGCTTTCCTGAAGGAAAAGCTGCTGTTCGTCGGCGCGGCGCTCCTGTTCTTCGCCGCCGCCACCTGGCTCAGCGCCCGGCTGTCCGTGAAGCGTTTTGAACAGGTGGATTTGCAGCTGTAAAAAAGCATAAAAAGCAAAGGAACCGGCGGGCGCTGCCTGCCGGTTTTCCTGCTTTTTATCAATTTTATTATACTGTATAGCGTCCAGGTATTGAATCTTTCTGGGTTGGGCGGGCACATTTACGCCGCGAACTGGCTGTTGTACAGCTTGGCGTAGAAGCCGTCCTTGGCCAGCAGGGCTTCGTGGTTGCCCTGCTCGATGATGTGGCCGTCCCGCATGACCAGGATCACGTCGGCCTCCCGGATGGTGCTCAGGCGGTGGGCCACGATGAAGGTGGTGCGGCCCTGCATCATGGTGGTGAACGCCTTTTGAATCCGGATCTCCGTGCGGGTGTCGATGGAGGAGGTGGCCTCGTCCAGAATCAGCATGGGCGGCAGGCAGAGCATGATGCGGGCGATGCACAAAAGCTGCTTCTGGCCCTGGGACAGTTGCCCGCCGTCCTCGCCGATGAACGTGTCGTAGCCGCTCGGCAGGCGCTTGATGAAGCTGTGGGCGTGGGCGGACTTGCAGGCGGCGACGATTTCTTCCTCCGTTGCGTCGGGCTTGCCTAAAATCAGGTTGTCCCGCACCGTGCCCGCTTTCAGCCAGGTTTCCTGCAACACCATGCCGTAATTGGCCCGCAGGCTCCGGCGGGTAATACGCCGGATGTCGGTGCCCTCCACGGCAATGGCGCCTTTGTCCACGTCGTAGAAGCGCATGATCAGGTTAATGAGGGTGGTCTTCCCGCAGCCGGTGGGGCCGACGATGGCGATGCGCTGGCCGGGCTTTACATGCAGGTTCAAGCGCTCAATCAGGGGCTTGTCCGGGGTGTAAGCGAAATACACGTCGTCCAGGTCCACCTGGCCCTTAGCTTCGGCCAGCACCCGGGCGTCCTGCACATCGGGGGTTTGCGCGGGCTCCGCAATCAGCTTGAAAATGCGGGCGGCGCAGGCCAGGGCGTTTTGCAGTTCCGTCACCACGCCGCTGATTTCGTTGAAGGGCTTGGTGTACTGGTTGGCGTAGGACAGCAGCGCCGACAGGCTGCCCACGGTGAAGGGAGCCGCCGTGCCCGCGGTGGTCACGCACACCAGCGCGCCGGACAGCGCCACGGCGGCATAGACCACGTTGTTCACGAACCGGGTGCAAGGGTTGGTCAACGACGAATAGAAAATGGCTTTCAGGGAGCATTTCTCCAGCCGTTCATTGATCCCGTCAAACTTCTCCACGCTCTTTTCTTCCTGCCCGAAGGCCTTCACCACCTTCTGGTTCCCCAGCATTTCGTCGATGAAGGCGGTCTGCTCGCCCCGGGTTTCGCTCTGCTGCTTGAAGAAGGAATAGGTGTGGGTGGCGATGAACCGGGCCACCACAAAGCTCAGCGGCGTCAGCAGCACCACCACCGCGGCGATGCCGGGCCGGATGGACACCATGAAGCCCAGGGTGCCCAGGATGGTGGCCGCGCCGGTGAACAATTGGGTAAAGCCCAGCAGCAGGCCGTCGGCGAACTGATCCACGTCGGCAATCACCTGGCTGACCACGCTGCCCACGGGATGGGAATCAATGTAACTGAGGGGCAGAATCTGCAAGCGCCGGAACGCCTGATCCCGCACGTCCCGCACCACCTGGTAGGTGATCTTGTTGTTGATGCTGTTCACCAGCCATTGCACCGCCGCCGTCGCCGCCACGATCACGCCGATGCGCAGGAGCAGCGGCAGGATGGCGGCAAAGTCCACCTTTCCGGGGCCGATAATGTGGTCGATGGCCCGGCCGATGAGCACCGGCACGTACAGGGTCAGCGCCACGATCATGGCGGACAGCAGGATGGACAGCGCCACCAGCGCCCAGTAGGGCTTCAAATATTTCAGCACCTTTTTCAGGGTGCCTTTTTCGGCTTTCTGAACTTTCTTGCTCATGCCCGCGCCGCCTCCTTTTTGAACTGGGAATCGTAGATTTCCCGGTACACCGGGCAGGTTTCCAGCAGATCCAGGTGCGTGCCCACGCCCACGGCCCGGCCGTCGTCCAGCACCACGATCTGGTCGGCGTGCTGGATGGAGGAGGTGCGCTGGGACACGATGAACACCGTGGGCCTGCCGTCCATTTCCCGGAGGGCCTTGCGCAGCGCTGCGTCGGTGGCGAAGTCCAGGGCGGAGGAGGAGTCGTCCAGAATCAGGATGTCGGGCCTCCGCACCAGCGCCCGGGCGATGGTGAGCCGCTGCCGCTGCCCCCCGGACAGGTTGCGGCCCGCCTGCTCGATCCTGGCGTCCAGGCCGCCCTTGGACACCACCACGTCCTCCGCCTGGGCGATGCGCACGGCCTGCATGATCTCCTCGTCGGTGGCGGCTTCATTGCCCCATTGCAGGTTTTCCCGGATGGTGCCCTGGAACAGCACCGCCTTTTGCGGCACGATGCCGATGCGGGCGCGGAGGGCTTCCGGCTCCATGGCGCGAACGTCGATGCCGTCCACCAGCACCTGGCCTTCGGTGGCTTCATAAAACCTGGGAATCAGGTTGACGAAGGTGGACTTGCCGCTGCCCGTGCCGCCGATGACGCCGACAGTCTCGCCGGGCAGGACGGACAGGCTCACATCCGTCAGGGATGCGTCGGCCCCTTCGCTGTAGCGGATGCCCGCATGGATGAACTGGACGCGGTATTTGCCATCGCCCTTGGGCAAGTCCCGCTTCACCGGCTCCCCGGCGGGCATGTCCAGGACATTCTGGATACGCTTGGCGCAGGCTACGGATTTCGTAATATTGATAATCAGGTTCGCCAGCTTGATGAGTTCCACCAGAATCTGGCTCATATAGTTATACAACGCCACCACCGCCCCCTGGGTGATGATGCCCGCCTCCACCCGGACGGCCCCGGTGTGAATGAGGAACAGAATCGCCAGGTTGATGATCACGTAAGTGACCGGGTTCATGAGGGCGGAAATGCGGCCCACGTACTTCTGCATGGCGGTCAGCGCTTCGTTCTTTTCCTCGAAAGCGGCGATTTCCGTGTCCTCCTTGCCGAAGGCCCGCAGCACCCTTGCGCCGGTGAGGTTCTCCCGGGTCGCGCCCAGCACCTTGTCCAGCAGCCCCTGCACCTTCCGGTACAGGGGGATGCTGGCCAGCATGATGCCAAACACCACCACGGACAGCGCCGGAATCGCCGCCACGAACCACACGGCGGCTTTCGCGTCGATGGTAAACGCCATGATCATGGCCCCGAACACCACGAAGGGCGAGCGCAGCAGCAGCCGCAGCGCCAGGTTCAGCCCCGTCTGCACCTGGTTCATGTCGCTGGTCATGCGGGTGATGAGGGTGGAAATGCCCACTTTATCCAGCGTCTGGTAGGAAAAGCCCTGGATGCGGCTGTACAGCGCGTGGCGGAGCTTCTTCACGAAGCCCACCGACGCCTTCGCGGCAAAGTACTGGGCCGTGACAGAGCACAAAAGGCCCACCAGGCCCAGCGCCACCAGCACCAGGCACATGAGCCAGATATAGTCCCTGTCCTGGTTGCCGATGCCCCGGTCAATGATGGCAGCCACCACCAGCGGCACGATCAGCTCAAACCCCGCCTCCAGCAGCTTGAACAGCGGGCCCAGGATGCTTTCCTTCCGGTATTCTCGAAGATAAACGAACAGTCTTTTCATTTTTCCCCCGTTATGTGCTTACAGTTGCTGTTTCATCGTTCTGTTTCTATCATACCACAGAAAACGCCGCGGTGTCCACAGTGTTTTTCACCGCTCCGAGGCTGTGCCAAACAGCGAAAGATGAAGGAAAACCATTTGAGTGAACCGCCAGTTCATTGTGTATTTGGCAGAAATATGGTATACTTTTTCCGATCCATTTTCCCATATCATCAAACCGCGAAGGAGGCAGTCAGATGACGTATACTGAAAAACAGCAGGATCTTTTCGCTTGTCCGAACGAGTATTATCTGGCTCATTGCATCAGTGCGGATTTTAACATGGGCCGCGGCATCGTGACCGAGTTCAACAAACGCTTTTTCCTGGGCAGTAAGCTGCGCACCTTCCATCCGGGCTATCTTCGCCAATGGCAGGAAAGCGGCATGGAATACGATTGCCTGATCTGCGGCCGGGTCATCAACCTGATCACCAAAGAAAAATACTCCCATAAGCCCACCTACGACTCCCTCCGGGGCGCATTGCAGCGTATGAAGGAAGAATGCCGCCTGAACGGCATCCGGAAGGTTGCCATGCCGCTGATCGGATGCGGCCTGGATAAGCTGGAATGGGAACAGGTTTCAGCAATCATCCGGGAAGTGTTTGCCGATACGGATATGGATATCCTCGTCTGCATTCGATAAAAGAATAAGAACAGCCAAAAAGCTTTTCACCGGCAGAAGAGGGCATTTCGGCTGATCTCAGCCCGGACATGATAACCGCAACAGGCGGTCGGTTGTCCGGGCTTCGTCCCTGAGCCCACATCTGGCGATATTAAACCGTTGTCTCTTGTTTTTTTATCCTTTGCAGCATGACTGGCAGGGCACAGAATCAATCAACGCCAAAAAGGAGATGGATGGGATGCCGTTTGAAGAAATGGAGATTTCACATATTCGGAACGTGGCGGAGTCCGTGGCCTGGACGCAGCTGCCCTTTCCGGTTCACGCCGTACACGGCGCCGGCCTGTCGGTGGATTGGGACGGAGCCGATGCGGCTGTGGCGGCGGAAGATAAATGCGCTTTGTGCCGCGGTTTTTTCCTGCTCGCCCGGGCCGTGAAGGAAGGAAAAACCTCGCTGCATATTTCCGAAAAGCGTCATTTTGCCCACTGCGGGGCCATGCTGGATATGTCCCGCAACCGGGTCATGACCGTGAAAGCGGTAAAGCACTGGATTGACAAGCAGGCGGCGCTGGGCCTGAACCTGCTGATGCTGTATACGGAAGATACCTACGAAATCCCCGAGTATCCTTACTTTGGCTATCTGCGCGGGCGGTACAGCAAAGAGGAACTGAAGGAGATTGACGATTACGCTTTCTCCCTGGACGTGGAGCTGGTGCCCTGCGTGCAGACCCTGGCCCACCTGAAAAACTTCCTGCAATGGCCCGCCTCCGCCCCCCTGCGGGACCAGCCGGACATCCTGCTGATCGACAGCGAGGAAACCTATGCGTTCCTGGACGCGGCGATTCGCTCCCTGTCCCAGTGCTTCCGGTCCCGCCGCATCCACATCGGCATGGACGAGGCCCACGGCGTGGGGCTGGGGAACTACCTGCTCAGGCACGGCTACGTGAACCGCTTTGACCTGCTGAACCGCCACCTGGCCCGGGTGAAAGCGCTGTGCGATCAATACGGCTTCCAGCCCATGATGTGGAGCGACATGTTCTTCCGCCTGGGCTCGAAGAACAACGCCTACTACGACCCGGACAATCATGTGCCGGACGATGTGATCGCCGCGCTGCCGCAGGTGGAAATGGTCTACTGGGACTATTACCATAACGACGAAGCCTTCTATGAACGGATGCTGGAGGAACATCAGCGCATGGGCCGGGGCACCGTGTTTGCGGGCGGCGTGTGGACCTGGAGCGGCTTTCTGCCCAACCGGGAACGCACAGTACGTTCCATGGAGCCCGCGCTTCGCGTCAGCGCGCGGATGGGCCTGGACACGGTGTTCGCAACATTCTGGGGCGACGACGGCGCGGAAACGGATTACCTGATGGCCATGGACCGGCTGGCGATGTTCTCCGAAGCCTGCTGGCAGGGAGAAAGCTTTGACCTGAACGAATGTGAAGCCATGGGGAAGTGCGTGACCGGGCTGCCGGCCGCGCTGCGGAATGCCTACGACGCCTTCTATGCCGACGATGATACCCGCAGCACCGCCAAAACCCTGATCTGGTGCGACCCGCTGTATCCCTGCGGCGTCAGTGAGGAGCAGATGCAGATCCTGTACGACGCGGCGGAAAAGGCGATTCAGACGCTGATCCCGGTATCCGCCCGGATGGAGCTCCACTACGCCGCGAAGCTGTTCATTGTCCTGCGGAAGAAGATTGAACTGATTCGCGGCATTCGTTCCGCTTATGCCAGCAAGGACATGAAAGCCCTGAATCATATCACGGAGCATGAATGTCCCGACACCATGAAAGCATACGATGATTTGATGAACATCCATCGCATCATGTGGGAGACCACCAGCAAGCGCCAGGGCTGGGAAGTGCTGGCCCTGCGGTACGGCGCCGCCATCGGCAGGCTGCAGGACGTGAAATGCGAACTGAACGACTTCTGCGGCGGCATGCGCAAGAGCATCCCCGAGCTGGATGAGCCCCCGCTGCCGGACGGCAAGGGCTTCACCTATGACCGGACTTCCACCCCTTCGGCGAAAACCTGACAGGAGAAGCGCATGAACATAGAAACAAAACGGCTGCTGCTTCGGGAAATGACCCCGGCGGATTACGAGGCGCTCTACGCGGTGCTTTCGGACCCGGACACGATGCGGCATTATCCCTATCCCTTTGACAAAAAGCGCGTGCGCAGCTGGATTGAGCGCAACATGGAGCGGTACAGGATATTCGGCTTCGGCCTGTGGGCGGTGTGCCTGAAAGACAGCGGCGAAATGATCGGCGACTGCGGCTTGACGATGCAGCTTATCGGCGGCGTCATCCGGCCGGAGATCGGCTACCACATCCGGAAGGACATGCAGCGGAAGGGCTATGCCACCGAAGCCGCCGCCGCTGTGCGGGACTGGACGTTTGCGCACACAACCTTTCAGGAAATCTATTCCTATATGAAGTACACCAACGAGCCCTCCGCCCGGACAGCCATGGCTTACGGCTGCCGCTTCGTGGAAGAATACGCCGATGAAGTGAACGAGCGCACGAAGGTGTACGCCATCACCCGCGCGGAATGGGAACGGCGAAAGAGCGAAGAGAGTTCGGGCAGCCACGTGGAAATCCGGCAGATCCCGCTGACCGATGACGCCGTTCGCCAGCTGATTGAATTATCTAAAATGTGGGTGGCGGAAGGCTGCTCCAACGGCATGGTGGAAAACACCTGGGAGGACATCCGGAAACCCGTTTTCGCCGCCCTGGAGGGGGACAGAATCGTAGGGTATGCGTTTGGACACGCTTACACCGCGGACGGGCGCATTTCCCTCATTCCCGCGGGAAGCGCCTGCTTTGAAGTGGACGAGCTCTACGTGCTGCCCGCTTATCGCTCCCGGGGCATCGGGAAGCGGCTGTTTGACGCCATCGAAGCCTATGCCGGGAAAAGCGCGCAGTATCTCACCCTGGTCTGCTGCACGAAAGATTATCGCAAAGCGCTCCATTTCTATGCCGTCCTGGGCGGGATGAGCTTTCACAACGCCTTTCTGACAAAAAAGCTGTCTGTTCAGTCGATCGTTTAAAGTGTCCATGTACCAATTGACGAAATTTCCACCATCATGTTGACACGAACCGTAAAAAACGGTATAGTTTAATACAGAAGTTTTCTTTCTTATTTTTGATTGCGGGGGATGCATATGACGCTTGGCGACATGGTAGATGTACTGCACGCAAAGGTTTTGGTTGGAGAAGAAAAACTGGATACACCCGCGCTGACCGCCTGCTGCTCGGACCTGATGAGCGACGTGCTGGCGTTCGTGAACGAAAAAACCGTGCTGATCACGGGCCTGACGAATCCCCATGTGCTGCGCACGGCGGACATGCTGGATCTGAAATGCCTGGTGTTCGCCCGGGGCAAGGTGCCCACCGACGATATTTTAGAGGGCGCGGCGGATCAGGGCCTGGTGGTGATGACCACGAAGGTGACCGCCTTCACCGCCTGCGGCCTGCTGTACGAAGCGGGCCTGCGGGGCGTGCCCATCGAATGGCCGGAAGGGGAGGAACAATGAGCAGCTTTGTTCATGAGGAATACCCGGTCGCCAAGGGCGATTACACCCGCGCGGGGGAGGCCTCCACGGACATCAAGCGCCGCCTGCGCCAACTGGGCGTGAGCAGCAATGTGATGCGCCGGGTGGCGGTGGCGTCCTATGAAGTGGAACTGAATTTAGTCATCCACTCCGACGGCGGCAAACTGACCCTGGACGTGGACACCGACGGGGTGCTGCTGGTCAGCGAGGACGTGGGCCCCGGCATCCCGGACATTTCCATGGCCATGCGGGAGGGCTATTCCACCGCCAGCGAGGAGGCCCGTTCCCTGGGTTTCGGCGCGGGCATGGGCCTGCCCAACATGAAGCGCAACGCCGACGAGTTCGACATACAAAGTGAAATGGGCAAGGGAACGCGCATCAGTATGCGCTTCCGGTTAGCCTGAGAAAGGCTGGATCATGGAACAGACCAACCGCTATCATTCCGTCCGTCTGGACGTAAGCCGCTGCAAGGGCTGCACCAATTGCTTAAAGCACTGCCCCACCGAGGCCATCCGCGTGCGCGACGGCCGGGCGCATATCATCGACGAAAGGTGCATCGACTGCGGCGAATGCATCCGCATTTGCGAATACCATGCCAAGGTAGCCGTGACGGACGATTTGAGCGTGATTCACGGCTTCCCCCACGCCATCGCCCTGCCGGCCCCCAGCCTGTACGGCCAGTTCAAGGAGATCAAAAGTATCAGCCCCGTGCTGGATGCGCTGAAAGCCATCGGCTTTGAGGAAGTGTTCGAGGTGGCCCGGGGCGCCGACGTGGTGAGCCGCGCCATCCATGAAAAGCTGCGGGAGCCCGGATTGCCCCGGCCGCTCATTTCCTCCGCCTGCCCGGCGGTGGTTCGACTGATTCAGGTGCGCTTCCCCGACCTGATTCCCAATATCGTGGACATCCGCCAGCCCATCGAGGTGGCGGCCATGATCGCCCGGGACGAGTTCTGCCGCAAGCACAATTGCCCGCCGGAGGATGTGGGCGTGTTCTTCATCACGCCCTGTCCCGCGAAGATGACCGCCATCCGTTCGCCCATCGGCCAGCAGAAATCCGCTGTGGACGGGGCTATTTCCGTGATGGAGATTTACGGCAAGCTCATGCCCCACATCGGGCGCATCCTCGCCAACCCCACCAAGCCTTCCTCCACCCGCTACGGCGTGCGCTGGGCGGCCAGCAGCGGCGAGGCCGACGCGGTGTGCCCCGATAATTCCCTGGCCGTGGACGGCATCCAGAACGTCAGCCGGGTGTTGGAAGAAATTGAAAACAACATGCTCAGCGACCTGGTGTTCTTCGAGGGCAACGCCTGCACCGGCGGCTGCGTGGGCGGCCCGCTGAACTTTGAAAACAATTATGTGGCGAAGAACGCCATCCGCAAGCTCAGCCGCGCCTGCCCGCCGACCCATCCCGCCGAGGCCGTGCCCGCCTCCATGATGACCAAGTACCCCTTGTACTTTGACGCCGAGATCGAGCCAAACCCCGCCATGAAGCTGGACGACAACATGGTGGAGGCGATGAAGAAAATGGCCCGCATGAACGCCATCCTGGAGGGCCTGCCGGGCTATGACTGCGGCTCCTGCGGTTCGCCCACCTGCCGCACCTTCGCCGAGGACATCGTGCGCGGCAATTGCAGCGAAATGGACTGCATCCATAAGCTGAAAGACCAGCTCAAGATCATGGCCGAGCGCATGGTGGAGCTGGCGCAGACGAAGAGGGAATAAAAACAAAGAGCGCCTGAAATTAGGCCTTGATTTCAGAGTACAGAGTGCAGAGTACAGAGTTCAGAGGATATAGTGTGCGCGCTTCGGATTCCGAGTTTGTCAACTATATAAATCTGTACTCTGCACTCTGTACTCTCATATTACCGCTTTTTCGATTTGCTAAACATATCACGAAAGGGTGAACTTTATGCGGAGGCTGTTTTGCGTTATCGCGGCGCTTTTGCTGCTGTGTTCCTCTTGCCTGGCGGAAGGAGACAGCGGGAAAGGGGTGGAGGATTTGAACCGGGTGTTTTATGAAATCTTCGTGGGCTCCTTCTCCGACTCCGACGGGGATGGCGTGGGCGACCTGCGGGGCGTCATCAACCGGATGGACTACCTGAACGACGGCAACCCGGACTCCACCACGAGCTTGGGCGTCGAGGGCCTCTGGCTGACGCCGATTTTTGCGTCCCCAACTTACCACAAATACGACGTGACGGATTACTATCAGATCGACCCGGCCTTTGGCACCATGGACGACCTGAAAGAGCTGATTGACCTGTGCCATCAGCGGAACGTGAAGCTGATTCTCGACCTGCCCATCAACCACACGGGGGCGCAGAACCGGTGGTTCAAGAATTTCCTCAACGCCCACATGATGAAGAATCCAGACAACGAATACTATGATTTTTATGTGTGGCTCCCCGCGGGCGAGAAAGCCCCTGCCGGACGGCGCTTTGTGCAGGCGAAGCAGGCAAAGATCCTGTATGAGGGCAACTTTTCCGATTCCATGCCCGAGCTGAATTTCGATTTGCCCGCCGTGCGTCAGGCCGTGCTGGACGTGGCGCTGTACTATCTCGATTTGGGCGTGGACGGCTTCCGCTTCGACGCGGCGAAATATATCTATCTGGGCGACAACGCCGCCTCCGTGGACTTCTGGAAATGGTACGTGGGCGAGCTGCGCAAGGCCAAGCCCGACCTGTACACCGTGGCGGAAGTCTGGGACGCGGAGGGCGTGATCGACCAGTACATCCCCGCCACCAACTGTTTCAATTTCTTCGTCAGCCAGGCGGAGGGCCTGATCGCCGAAACTGCCAAGGCGGGCAACGTGAACCGCTTCACCCAGTACATCCAGCAGTATCAGGAAAAAATCAAAGGCATGAGCCCCTACGCCATGAACATGATGTTCGTGTCCAACCACGACATGGACCGGGCGGCGGGCTATTTGCCCGTATCCAACGGCCAGATGAAGATGGCGGCGAACCTGTACCTGCTTTCGCCCGGCTCACCGTACCTCTATTACGGCGAGGAAATCGGCCTGAAAGGCTCCCGGGGCGGGGCGAACACCGACGCCAACCGGCGGCTGGCCATGCTGTGGGGCGATGGGGACACCGTAAAAGACCCGGCGGGCGCTACCTACGACGCCGGCAAACAGGTATCGTCCACGGTGAAGGAGCAGCTGGAAAAGCGGGGCAGCCTGTTCCATTATTATCAGAAGCTGCTTTCCATCCGCCGCAGTCATCCCGAAATCGCCAGGGGCGAATACACTGCCCTGGTCATTCCCGACAGCAAGGCGGGCGGCTTCGTTGCCACCTGGCAGGGCCGGTCCGTGGCCGTGTTCCACAACACCACCACCCGGGATATCGACATCGACCTGGCCGCCTGCACGGAACTGACATTTGATTCAATGGACGCTTTTATCGGCCTGGGCGAAGCGTACCTGGAAGACGGTGTCCTGACCCTCGAAGGCCAGACCACCGCCGTGCTCCGCGTGGCGCAGGAGTAATTGTTTATCCTGTCGGCTATCGAAAAAATCAAGCACTGAAGGAGGATGGTTGAAAATGATGAACCTTGTGCAAAACACGCTCAGCCGCTTTGTTGCCTCGGGGCAGATTGCCGGATGCGCCGCAAAAATCATGCGGGATGACCAGACCTGCTTTGAAGGCTGCTTTGGTTACGCGGATATCGGGAACAAGATCAAAATATCGGATCATACCATTTTCCCGATCGCTTCCATGAGCAAAGTCGTCACCGTGGCCGGCATCATGCGGCTGTATGAACAGGGCTTATTCAAGCTGTGGGATCCCGTGAGCGAGTTCCTGCCGGGATTCAGGAAACCGACGATTGCGCAGGAAAAGCCGGATGGAACCTATGAGCTCGTTCCCGCCAAAGGGGAAGTGACCATGCGGCAGCTCTTTACCATGACCAGCGGCGTTCCCTATCCCGGAAACGAAACCGCCGCAGCCAGGATTCGCTTGGAAAAAGAAAAAGAATACGCGGCGCAGAACAAAACAGAGCCCGACACGATCACCTATTGCAACCTGGTGGGGCAGCTTCCGCTGGCCTTTGAACCGGGCGAAAAATGGATGTACGGTTTTTCCATCGACGTGCTCGGCGCGGTGATCGAGGTGCTGACCGGGAAAACCCTGGGCAAATACCTGAAGGAAACGATTTTTGATCCGCTCGGAATGAAAGACACGGGTTTCTATGTGCCTGCGGAGAAGCAGGACAGGATCGCCACGCTCTATCATATCAACGACGGCATGAAACCGGTAGAACGGAAATATCCCGCGCAAAAGCCGAACTTTGAAAGCGGCGGCGGCGGGCTGTTCTCCACTGTCGGCGATTATTCCCGCTTTGCCCAGATGCTGCTGCATGGCGGTAAGCTGGATGGCGAGCACATCCTGGGACGAAAAACCATTGATCTGATCTCCATGGACCATCTGACGCCCCAGCAGCAGGCGACCCATAGCTGGGATACCCAGCGGGGTTACGGTTACGGCTTGGGCGTGCGCGTGATGACCAATCCGGAAATCGCCGATATCAACGGCTCTGTTGGAGAATGGGGCTGGGACGGCGCTTTCGGCAACTGGTTCTGCGTGGATCCGAAGGAACGCCTGACCTGCGTTTATCTGACGACAAACCTGCCGGGCGAACACTACCGCTTTATTCCCAAGCTGATGGCTTCCATGTATGCTTCCCTGGAATAAAGCCGGGAAACAAAGAACTTGATGACCGGCCGGGGCGCTGCCTGCCGCGTTCTATCCGGCGATCAGAAACTTGTAAAAAACCGCCCGAACACCGGGAAACCAGTTGCATTCGCCAAATCCTGTGATATAATCATGCAGCGAAAAATGAACAGGGAGGCGAGCAACATGGAACAGTCATTTCCTGTAATCGACCCCATCGCCACAGGCCGGAATATCCTGCGGCTGCGCAGGGAAAAAGGATTGAGCGTGCGGCAGATGCAGGCCTGGTTCAACTTTGAAGAGCCGCGCGCCATTTACAAGTGGCAAAGCGGGCAGAGCCTTCCTTCCGTGGATAACCTTTATGCTCTCAGCGTTTTGCTGCAGGTGCCGATGGGGGAAATCATCGTTGGCGCCTTGCCTACGAATCAAACGATGAAGCCGCAGGAACAACCTGCGGCTCGTTTTTTTCTATCCTGTTTTCTGCAATATTAATAACAGCCATATTGTAAAGGACGAAAATCCAACAAGAGGTTACGCTGGGGTTTCACCCCAGGCCCCACCAGGGTACTCAGTACCCTGGTGGGGTGCGGGGCAACGCCCCGCCGTTCTCCTTCTTTTTACCCTTCGCAACATAGCTGTTATCAATATAATACTGTATCACGCGGTTTTTGACAATATTTTTCTTGATTTACCCATTTGCCTTGCGATATAATAGGCAAAAAAGGAGGCTTGCAAAAATGATCACAACGAAAGGCCGTTACGCGCTTCGGGTCATGATTGATCTGGCCGAAAACGATCAGGGAAGCTACATCCCCTTAAAGGATATTTCCGCCCGCCAGGAGATATCGAAAAAGTATCTGGAAATCATCATGAAGGATATGGTAGCAGGCGGCCTTGTGGAGGGCGCCAGCGGGAAAGGCGGAGGATACAGGCTGTGCCGCAGGCCGGAAGAGTACGCGGTCGGCGAAATTCTGGAATGCATGGAGGGCACGCTTTCCCCCGTCGCGTGCCTGGCGGACAAGGAAAACCGCTGTCCCAGGAAAAGCATTTGCCAGACCCTGCCGCTTTGGACCGAGTATTACGACATGGCGCGCCGCTTCTTTTACGGCAAAAAACTCAGCGACCTGATTCAATCGTAAGTGATCCGGCGGGGAGATTTTTTATTGCGAAGCTGCGGGGTCTGTGGTATCATGTAAACAATCCGGGCGACGGCCGAGGGGAAGCCGTTCCGGGAAAAAGCAGCATAAAATCCATGCGGCAGAGCGTTTCAGGACGGCTTTCGCCAGGGCGAAACGCGCTCCGCGCAGCAGATCATTTACATTCGGGAGGAATACGTATGGAGCCACAATACCAGTATGATGCTTTTATTTCATACCGGCATTTGGAGCCGGATCAGACGGCGGCGATCAAATTGCAGACGATGCTGGAAAGCTATCGTCCGCCCAAAGGCGTGGCGGCGGGAAAACGCATCCGCCGCATATTCCGGGATTCCTCCGAATTGCCGACCCAGGGGGCGCTGGACGATGCGCTGACCAAAGCGCTGTCTTCCTCCAGATACCTGATTCTGGTGCTTTCCGAAGCGACCAAGGAATCAAAATGGTGCATGGCGGAGGTTGACTTTTTCATCAAGCTGCACGGCGGGAAAACCGACCGCATCCTGCCCGTCCTGGTGTCCGGCGAGCCTTCCGATATCCTCCCCGACGTGCTGCGCTTTACCGAAACGCGGGAAACGCAGCCGGATGGGACGGAGAAAATCGTCAGAACGGAAAAAGAACCCATCTGCTCCGATTTCCGGGCCGCTACGCCCAAGGGCATGAACCAGCGGATGAAAACGGAATTTCTCCGCTTGGCCGCTCCGCTGCTGGGGTGCGGATTTGACGACCTGTACCAACGGCATAAAAAGCGGAAAAGGCGGCGCATCGCCATCATTACGGCCGCCGTGCTGGCTATCGTGCTGGGTTATGCGGGAATCCTTCTGCACAATTATCTCCAGATCCAGCAGAAAAACCGCGAACTGGCATCCGCCAACAAAACGCTGACGGAACAGAAAACAGAGCTGCAAATCAGGGAATCCGGGCTGTTGACCGCCCAGGCGCAGCTGCTCATGCAGGCGGATAACGATCTGGAGGCGCTCCGAACCGCCCTGGACGCGCTCCCCGATAACACGGAGAATGGGAACCGCCCGCTGTACAAGCCGGCGGAAAGCATTCTCTGGCAGATCATGAACAGGGACAGAAACAGATGGTGGCAGTATGACAGCCTCACCTTCAATGCCACGCTGACATCGGAAACAGGAATCTGGAGGTATTCCCTCTCCTCCGACGCGCGGGAATGCTATATCCTGGATATATATGGCACAGTGAGAAAATACCGCACCTTTTCCAACGCCCTGGAATGGGAAACGGATCTGCCGATGCAGGCGACTTCTGTCGACATGACGGCCTTTGAATTGCTGTTAAGCGAAAAGCACGGTTGCGTTTTTGTCAATACGGAAGCGAGGGGTAAAGACGGAAATATCTGCCAGGTCCTTTCCGCGCTTGACTGCGCCGACGGACACCTGCTGTGGCGCATGGACATTCAGGGCTCCTATAAAAAAATCATGATGCTGTCTCCCGACGAAAACAGCCTGAGCTTTCTCAGCGTAGCAGATGGAAAATGCTATCTGTTTGATTTGAGAAACGGCGTATCAGACGATCTTCCTTATCAGGTCTGCGAGATTTCCAGCGGTAACAGCATTTCAGAATACGGTATCTGTTTTTCCCAGGACAGTACGGGAATCCTCGGCGGGGCGTTTTTATCGAAGGAAGACGGAAAAAAGCTCCGTCTGTTCATGATGGATCCGAACGACCCTGCCGAAAGCAAAATTCTTGATGTCGACGGTCCTGCCGCACGCATCATTTACGCCGTCGATTTTTCCAAAGAAGCGAACCAGTTCTTCACAGTGACGGCAAACGAAACAGACAAACCGCACAATGCGGATATTTCCTGTTTTGATCTGCAAAGCGGTGCGCTGCTCTGGCAGGTTACAA
The DNA here is from genome assembly GCA_902793245.1 of uncultured Eubacteriales bacterium. Classification (GTDB taxonomy): domain Bacteria; phylum Bacillota; class Clostridia; order Christensenellales; family Aristaeellaceae; genus RUG563. The sequence continues at coordinate 24,930 of CADBCX010000009.1, forward strand.
CGCCTGATGAAATGTTCAAATGGAGTACGGAATGCAGAACGCTGCCTGATCTGGCAAACGGCGTGTATTTGCTTTCCGTAGACAGACAGGTGTTCGCGTTTGATACCGCCTCGGGCTCCCTCATAGCCCAAACCCGGTTAGACAACGCCTCGGCCAGAACGATTGATTTATACAGCCCGGAAGACGGCATCTATTGCGGTGTTCTGAGCGATGGAGACTGCTGGGCGGGTTGGTTGGAATCAAAATATGGAGAAAAAAATCTTTTCACCTATGATTATTCGCTGTGTTTTCCTGGCGCTGTGCTCAGATCATCGCCGCTTGATCTGCTCGAGCGGGCCGGAGGCATTCGGGACGCGCACTGGAACGAGGATCATTCCTTCCCGGTTTTAGACATGGGAAGCGGTTTTTCAGCGTATACGATCGGGAGCCGCGACGTCCGCATCGAATGGCGGCTGGCGTTTGACCAGCTGTGGCGGCCGTATTTTACGCTCCCCATGAAGCATGGAGAATACATTATCCCGATGATGGACGAGCAATCGGCCCTTGTGCGGGATGGGAAAATCACGTTCGTGATAAAAAAAGAATACGATGAAGACGGTTTAGCCTTTCCCGATTTCCGCTTGGCAACGCTGGATCTGCAAACCTATGAATTGCGGGAAACCGCTTTCGACCTGCCCATCGAGCTTTACCTGTGGGGAAAAAACGGATGCCAGTTTTTGCCTGTCCAGGATTCCGACGACGTCCTGATCGACCTGTATGGCGCTGCGATCAAGTATTTTGACGCTTCCCAGGGGAAGATGGAAACGCTTTACGCCTTCGGCGGCCAGGATGAAGCCGCCATCATGAAAAACGGCAAAAAAACCGCAAGCATTCTCGCGGCGCTGCAAACCCGGGACGGGGCGGCGCTGGCTGCCGCCTGCGACGGCCAGGCGCTCCGCCTGTGGAGAAACGGAACAAGCGCCACGGAAATTCCTCTTCCCGAGAAAACGGTATGGCAGTACAGCGCGGAAGGTAATGCGAATCATCTGCAGCTCATCGGCTCGAACGGATATTTCCTGCTGGGTGATTTTGCTTCGCCCGACAGCCCGGCCCTGGCGCGGTTCATGGCGTGCGATACGTCCTCCGGCGTTTGGACCGCCGTTCAGGATGAGGCGCAGGGAGTCGCGGACAGGGATATCGCCATGGCGCACGCAGCTCCCCTGTTCGCAGTGGCCGATGCGGACAGGATGATCCGGATCTATGATATGAAGCAGGGCGTCTGCGTGCAGCGCATCGCCATCCGGATGCCGGAAACCTCCATAAAAACGGTCGGCTTTTCCAGCGACGACCAATTTATGTTCTGCAGCATGGAGGGAAGGATCCGCATCTACGAAGTCGCGTCTGGAAAGCTCGTCTGGCAGAGCGAAGAATCCATCAATCAATTGCCGGTCAGCGTGACGGTGGATGCGGACACGCAGCAGATGTATATCTGTTCCGGCGACGAATACGACATTGGCAGCATCAATGTCATCGTGGATATGGTCACCTGGTCGCAGAAAGCCGTCATCCGGGACGTCCTGGCTTTCGTCCCCGAGCTTGGCCGCATGGTCATGTATGCCTCCGTTGATTGGGAGATGCAGGTGAGGCTGCTGCCGACGTCCCAGCAGATCATCGACATGGGGCATGAAGCGCTCCAATGGATTGAAGAGCACGGCGCCGCACCGCGGATCCCGTAACAGGCGCCGCTATTGCCCGCTGCCGTTTCCTTCCACCAGGAAAGTCGTGATGGAAAAGGGCGGCAGGAGAGCCGTCACGCATCCGCCGCTGACGGTGGATTCCGGCAGTTCCGCCCAATTCTCTCCTTGCGCCATGCTGCCGCTGGTGCGGATGATACGAACGCGGGAACCATCCGGGAAAAGGTTTCCAAAGCGTGAAATATCCAGCTTTACCTCCCATTCCCGTTCTTCCGCATGGATGCACACCACTGTCAGCGCGTCGCCGTCCCGGTTCAAAGCAGCCACTGCGGAGCCGCTCATTTCGATCAGCCGGCTGCCGGGACGGATATACCGGGTAAACTGGCCCAGGGCATAGTATTTCTTGGTCAGAATCAGTTCCTGCCGGTCATGATCCGCCACGGCGGTCCCCCAGAATCCGCCCTTCACGTTCACCATGCCGGTATCCCTGCGGCCCAGATAGCCTTCCCGGCAGATATGGCTGTCCACGACCTGCCAGAGAATCCAGGCGGAAGGCGTCAGCCCGTTCAGGTCGTCGGCAATACGCTGGGCCAGCCAGAGGGCGGCGCCCATTTCCCCGGCGTTCCTTCCCAGCGTTTCCCCTCCGTCCACCTCCGACATCCACAGGTTCTTTCCTTCCGCCAGCGCCAGGTTCCGAAGCCGGTTCCGCCGGGACCCGCCGTAGGAATGGGTATCCACCCGGCTTATAACTGTCTTGGCTTCCGGGGTCAGGCGGTTCAGCGATTGAATCTGGGTGTCGATGCTGGTTTCATCCGTGCCGGCGATCAGAATATCGCTGAGCCCTTTTTCCTTCAGATGTTCCGAAAGGGCGACCAAAATGCGGGACTGGGATTCGCCGGGGTCAAAATGGCAGCCCTCCTGTTTGGGGCTCATCGCGCCCCAGTACGGCGTGTCCGGTTCGTTCATCGGGGACATGCTTTGGAAGCGGATTCCCCATTCCGACGCAAAATGCTCCGCCACATCCGCAAGGTATCGGGCAAAGGCATCATATGCGTCGGCTTTTAAGTTGTCCCTGGAAGCGTCCACGGCGCCGGAGGAACAGCCGGATTCAGTCATAAAATAAGGCGGAGAATTGGAAAAGGCTTCCACGATCATACCCTCTCCATAAACCTCCAGGCATTTTTCCAGCACATTGCGCTGATTCCTGTCCTGATTCCAGTCATATTCCCAAGCGTATTCTCCCGCCTGTGCCCGGGGGTTTTTCCAGAACCCCGGCATCATGGAATCGGTACGGGTAATATGCTGATGCGCCGGGTCGTCCCCGCCGCCGATATTGTAACGGAGAATATTGAGCCCCAGCCCTTTGGACGGGTCGCAGAAAGCTTCCGCGGCCTGCTGCGTCAGGGTGTCGGAATAGCCGAGACGATTTGCCCACCAGCACAGGGTGGTGCCCCAGCCTTCAAATACGCCGCCGTTGATTTGGGCTTGCTTTCCCGGGTCAATCACCACGCGGTATTCCGCATTCGCCTGGCCGCCGCAGTGGGCAAGCATCATACCGGCCAGGAGGAGCATGGCGCCGAAACTCTTTTTCTTTCTCAACATGTGTTTTTTCCCGGCCTTTCATTTGACGTTTCATGAATCCTTTTTGCAATCGGCGTCCATTTTCTTTATTTCCCGCTGCTGCCCAATTCTTCAAACTTCTGCCGCATGGTGGGGTTATGGCGGGTGAGCTTTTTGATGGACAAATCCTCGGCCTTGTCGTTGGCCAGGCGCAGCTGGCGGTCGGAGGCGGTGAGGGCGTCCTTGATCTTTTGCAAGTGGGCGATGGACTTGTCGATCTCGTCGATGGCCTCCTGGAAGCGCTTGCTGGCCTGCTGGTAGTTGTAGGAAAACTTGGACTTGAATTCGTTCACTTCGTTTTCAAAGTTGGTGATGTCAATGTTCTGCTCCCGGATGAGGGCCAGTTCCTGCCTGGCTTTCACCGCGTTCATGGCGGCGTTGCGAAGCAATGTGATCATGGGGATAAAGAACTGGGGCCGGATGACGTACATCTTTTCGTACTTGTAGCTTACATCCACAATGCCGGTGTTGTACAGCTCGCTGTCCGCTTCCAGCAGCGTGACCAGCACGGCGTATTCGCAGTTCTTTTCCCGCCGGTCCCTGTCCAGCTCCCGGAAGAAGTCTTCGTTCTTGTGCTTGGCGACGGTGGTGTCCATCTCGTTTTTCATTTCAAACATGATGGACAGAATTTCCGTGCCGTCCTCCGCGCACTCCCGGAAAATGAAGTCCCCCTTGCTGCCGGTGCGGGCGTCGTTGTCCTTGTCGAAATAGGCGTTGGGAAAGGCGGTCATGCGGATGCGGTTGAACTCCGTCAGGCAATGCTGCTCCAGGCTTTCGCCCACCATCTTGGTGGACTGCCGCGCCTTGAAATCCCGGTACTGGGCGATCTGCTCGTCCTTCAAGGCCAGCTCGGTCTTGTGCCGTTCCAGGAGAAAATGCTCCTGGTTGGCCCGGTCGTCCTTCTCGTGCTGCAAGGCGCTCTTTAATTCCTGGATGGTCATTTGCTGCTCCTGCAAAGCTATCTGGACTGCTACCTGCGCCCGTTCCTTTTCCGCCTCCAGTTCGCGCCGCAATTGCTGAATCTGCTGCTGCTCCTTCAATTGCTCGATCTCGCGCTGGGCCGCGGCTTGCTGCCGCTCCGCCTGGCTCTCCTGGCGAAGCTGCTCCAATTGGGCGTGCAGCGCGTTCACTTCCTGGGCCTTTTGCTGTTCCGTTTTGCTCACGGCCAGCTCCACCGCGGCAGCTTCCCGGCGCTCCACTTCCTGGGCAAATTCCCTGTCCCGCACCTGCTTCACGATGGCGGCGTACCCCGCCTCGTCCACCTGAAACACTTCCCCGCAATGGGGGCATTTGATTTCCTGCATGGTACCTCCTAATCCGGAAAGGCTTTCTGGGGGAAACCATTCTTTGGAGGCCAAAGAATGGTTTCCCCCAGACCCCCTTCCAAGAAAGCCAAAAGGGAGCATTATTTTGTAATTTAATCCCCAGCTGTTTCTTCTTGTTTTTTCTGCCGCCAGGCCTGCTTATAAGCGGTTTCCAGGGCGGGGGTGGCGTGGATGCGGTTGTGGGCTTCCAGGAAGGCGGCAATGCTGCCCTGGACGGCCTCCACCTCGCGCTCAAATTCCCTTGCCGACACCCGCAAAGCCTGGTTGCCCAGCACGATGGCCTGTTCCGGACCGTCGGAGGTGGCCACCCGGATGCGAGCGCTGCCCTTGGCCTCGTAGGTGGTTTTCTCGATGTAGGCGTCGGCGGTCTGGGCTTCCTTCGTGTACACCACAAAAATGTTGGCGTACTTTTCCACGGAGCCTTGACTGCCCTGCACCCGGTAGGCGTCAAAGACCAGAATCACGTCCGTGCCCGTCATGCCGCTGTAATTGCACAGGATGTCCATCAGCTGCTGCCGGGCGGCTTCCAGGTTGTCCTTGCTGAGCTTCTTTAATTCGTCCCAGGCAAAGATGATGTTGTACCCGTCCACCAGCAGGATTTCCTTCTGGATGAATTCGCCGGGGGCGGCGGGCGCGGAAGAAGCGGCGCGGGCTTTCACCGTTTGAAACAATTGCCTTGACTTGACCGGGCCGTAGGTGCGCTCGAAAATCGCCATCAGCTCCTCGTCCTCTTTGGCGGTGCCCTGGTAGGCGGCCCGGACGGGGATTTTCAGCGGCGCGGCGTCAGCCGGGGCTTCCTGCTCCATTCGCTCTTTCAATAAGGGCAGATGGGCATAGCTGTCCACCTGATCCCAGCGCACGTCGAAGCCCGCGCCATGGGAGCAGAAAATGGAATCCGGGGAGTTGAACAGGTCGGCTTCGGGGTTGTAGGCTTTTTCCGCAATCACCTTTTCCGCGTCGGCGCAGGGCAGGTAGGCGGCGAACTCCGCGCTCATGTGGCCCCGGCCCTTGGTGTAGACGCTCACCTGCTTGCCGTAGGCGGCGCATTTGGACGCCGGGGCCAAGGCGCAAAGCCGCTGCAAGCCGTTGTCTAAGATTTCCGGCGCGTCGAATTCCCCGCCCATGGCGGTCAGGTCGGTCATGGCTCGGCCGATGTTTTCCTCGGGCAGCGTCAATTCCAGGTTCAGATACGGTTCCAACAGCTGGCACTGTGCTTTCATCAAGCCCTGGCGGATGGCCCGGTAGGTAGCCTGGCGGAAGTCGCCGCCCTCGGTGTGTTTTAAATGCGCCTTGCCCGCCACCAGGGTGATTTTCATGTCCGTGATGGGGGAGCCGGTCAGCACACCCACATGGACTTTTTCTTTTAAATGCGTCAGAATCAGCCGCTGCCAGTTCACGGCCAGGTCGTCCAGGGACACGGCGGTGCCGAACTGCATCCCGCTGCCCCGCTTGCCGGGGGTCAGCAGCAAATGCACTTCCGCGTAGTGGCGCAGGGGTTCGTAGTGGCCCACGCCCTCCGCCGGGGCTAAGATCGTTTCCCGGTACAGCACGCTTTCGTCGGCAAAGCCGATCTCCATGCCGAAGCGGTCTTTGCACTGGCGCTTTAAAACTTCCAGGTACACGTCGCCCATGGACTGGATGAGGATTTCCCGCTTCTGTTCGATATACTCCACCCGCATGAGGGGTTCTTCTTCTTCCAAGGTGCGCAGGTAGTTCAGCGCGTGGTGAATGTCCGTGCCGTCCTGAATCACCAGGCGGCAGGAGTAGCAGGGCTGGATCACCGCTTCCTTCCGGGCGGGTTCCGCGCCCAGGCCGTCGCCGGGGGCGGTCTTGCTCAGGCCCACCACGCAGCACAGCGTCCCCGCCTCCGCGCTCTGGACAGGCGTATACTTCGCCCCGGAATAAAGCCGGATCTCCGCCGCCTTTTCCGCCCAGAGGGTTTCGCCGCCCTCGTCCTTGCAGGAGAGCAGGTCGCGCACCTTCAGCTCTCCGCCGGTGATTTTCATGAAAGTCAGCCGTGCGCCTTGGCTGTCCCGGGCAATTTTATACACCCTGGCCCCGAAGGCGTCGGGGTAGGTTTTCTCCGGGTCGAAGGCGGCGAGAGCGTTCAATAATTCCGTAACGCCCTCGTTTTTCAGCGCGGAACCGAAATAGCAGGGGAACAGCCGCCGGGAACGGATCAACTGCTGAATCCGGTACTCCGGCACAGCGCCTTCCTTTAAATAGTAATCCAGCGCCGCTTCGTCGCACAGGGCGATTTTCTCGTCGTCCCGGTGGGTGAAGTCCACGATGTTCTCCGACAGCTCCGCTTGCAGATGTTTCACCAGCGCTGCGGGGTTGCCTTCGTATCGATCCATTTTATTGACGAAGAAGAACACGGGCACTTGGAATTGATCCAATAATTTCCAGATCGTGCGGGTGTGGGGCTGCACCCCGTCCGTGGCGCTGATCACCAGCACGCACCCGTCCAGCACGCCCATGACCCGCTCGGTTTCGCCGGAAAAATCCGTGTGGCCGGGGGTGTCCATCAGGGTGATGGTCTTGCGCTGATGGGTCAGGATGGCCTGCTTGGAGAAGATGGTGATGCCCCGTTCCTTCTCCATCCGCTCGGTGTCCAGGAACGCGTCGCCGTGATCCACCCGGCCCTGCTTCCGCACCGCGCCGGACAGATACAGCATGGATTCCGACAGGGTGGTTTTCCCCGCGTCCACGTGGGCCGCCAGCCCGATGACGCTTCCCTTTCCCGCCATCCCCGTGTCCTCCTTTGTTTCAAATGCCTGCTTCACATTATAACAAAAAAGCCTGGACGCGGCAATAGGAGACTTTCAGGGATCAGGGATCAGGCATTAGGGAATAAAAAACCGGTTGATTTGGGGAAAAGTCAAGGTTTTTTTCATTTTATGGATTATCTGCATTTTTGGGCGCAGCACTTCCTTGAAGCACTCCAGCATATACAGATTGGCACTGGTAAAAGCCAAATAGGCATATCTTCAGGTGAGACTAATCATTGATAACATGAGGGAAGGCTTTTGGCCAGGGTCCAAGCTTCCTATTGCCTAATCCCTATTTCCTCAAGTCCATTCACGCCGTTTTTTTGTCGTGAACGGACTTGAATGTGCTTTACGGTCAATCCAAGGGCGTTCATGCCAAACGCCTTTTTTTGTACCCTTTTTTGTGCTATCATGTATCCATGAAAGAAGGGCGGCCAGCGCGCGGCGGCCCGGAACGCTCAACCGACGAAGAAAAGGAGAATGGATTATGAAGAAAATCATCAGCATCCTTGCCGCTCTGGCGCTCGTGCTGAGCCTGGCCCCGGCCTTTGCCGAGGACAGCTACATTCCCGCTCCCTACGACCCCGCCACCGTCGACCCCACCGCCACCTACCTGGAGCCCGTGTTCTATGAGAACGAGAACGGCCCCACCATCGGCGTGACCACCGTGGGCGTGATCGTGAAGGACGGCCTGTATTTCAAGGACCTGAACAACAACAAGGAACTGGACGTGTGCGAAGACTGGCGGCTGGACGCCAAGACCCGCGCCGCTGACCTGGTGTCCAAGATGGAACTGGCCGACCAGGCGGGCTTCCTGTTCAACGCCCTGGCCATCACCCCCAACGCGCCCAAGCTGGACATGGTCAAGAATGAAGACGGCACCATCAATCCCGCAGCCGTCGTGACCATGATCGCGG
>CADBCX010000010.1 GCA_902793245.1 uncultured Eubacteriales bacterium
GATGGCGGCGGTCAGGGTGGTCTTGCCGTGGTCAACGTGGCCGATCGTGCCGATGTTTACGTGCGGCTTCGTGCGCTCAAATTTTTCCTTTGCCATGGGGATTTCCCTCCATTTTCAATCAGTTATTGTCAGTTGCGTTTGCCGACGACCTTTTCGGCGACGCTCTTGGGCACTTCCTCATAGTGGTCGAACTGCATGGTATACATGCCGCGGCCCTGGGTGCGGGAGCGCAGGTCGGTGGCATAGCCGAACATTTCGCTCAGGGGAACGAAGCAGTGGACGCTCTGTTCGCCCAGACGGGATTCGATGTTGTCGATGCGGCCGCGGCGGGAGTTGATGTCGCCCACCACGTCGCCCAGGTACTGGTCGGGCACGATGGCTTCTACCTTCATCATGGGCTCCAGCAGCTTTTCGTCCGCTTTTTCCAGCGCGTTCTTGAACGCCATGGAACCGGCGATTTTGAAAGCCATTTCGGAGGAGTCCACCTCGTGGTAGCTGCCGTCGATGACGGCGACCTTGAAGTCCACGACCTCGAAGCCGCCCAGCAATCCGGAGCCTGCGGCTTCCCGGATGCCCGCGTCGATGGGCGCGATGAATTCCTTGGGAATCACGCCGCCGACGATCTTGTTCTCGAACAGGTACCCGGCGCCCGGCTCCTGCGGCTCCATTTCGATGACGCAGTGGCCGTACTGGCCGTGGCCGCCCGTCTGCCGGACGAAGCGCCCTTCGGCGGTGACCTTCTTGGTGATGGTTTCCCTGTATGCCACCTGGGGCTTGCCCACGACGGCTTCCACCTTGAATTCGCGGAGCATGCGGTCCACGATGATTTCCAGGTGCAGTTCACCCATCCCGGCGATGATGGTCTGGCCGGTTTCCTGATCGGTATAGGTTTTGAAGGTGGGGTCTTCCTCCGCCAGACGCTGCAGCGCGATGGCCATCTTTTCCTGACCGGCTTTGGTCTTGGGCTCGATGGCGACCTGGATGACGGGGTCGGGGAATTCCATGGATTCCAGCACGATGGGGTGTCCCTCGTCGCACAGGGTGTCGCCGGTGGTGGTCTCCTTGAGGCCCACAGCCGCGGCGATCTCGCCGGAATAGACCGTTTCCACGTCCTCGCGGTGGTTCGCGTGCATCATCACGATGCGGCTGAAGCGTTCCCGCTTCTTCTTGGTGGAGTTATAGACGTAGCTGCCAGCGCCGATGGTGCCGGAGTAAACACGGAAGAAGGCCAGCTTGCCCACGAAGGGATCGGCGGCGATCTTGAAGGCCAGGGCGGAGAAGGGTTCCTTGTCGTCCGCGTGGCGGATGACTTCCTTTTCGCCGTCCTTCACGAAGCCGTGCACCGGAGGCACGTCCAGGGGGGAGGGCAGGTACGCCAGCACGGCGTCCAGCAGGGGCTGCACGCCCTTGTTGCGGTACGAGGTGCCGCACAGCACCGGGGTCAGGGAGCAGGAGAGGGTGCCGACGCGCAGGGCGTTCATGATTTCTTCTTGGGTCAGCTCTTCGCCGCCCAGGAATTTTTCCATGAGATCGTCGTTCTGCTCGGCAGCCGCTTCCACCATTTCCTCGCGGAGGGCCGTCGCTTCGTCCAGAAGCTCGGCGGGGATGTCCTCTTCCCGGATATCCTTGCCTTCGTCGTCGTAATAGACCTCCGCCTTCATCTTCACCAGGTCAATGATGCCGCGGAACGTGGCTTCCTTGCCGATGGGGAGCTGAATCGGCACCGCTTTGGTGCCCAGGCGGGTGCGCATCATATCCACCACGCGATGGAAGTCCGCGCCGGTGATGTCCATTTTGTTGACGTAAGCGATGCGGGGAACATGGTATTTATTGGCCTGACGCCAGACGGTTTCGCTCTGGGGCTCCACGCCGCCTTTGGCGCAGAAGACGGCCACAGCGCCGTCCAGTACGCGAAGGGAACGCTCAACTTCGACCGTGAAGTCTACGTGGCCGGGGGTATCGATCAGGTTGATGCGATAGCCCTTCCATTGGCAGGTGGTGGCGGCGGAGGTGATGGTGATCCCGCGCTCCTGTTCCTCCTCCATCCAGTCCATGGTGGCCGCGCCCTCATGTACTTCCCCCAGGCGGTGCGTCCTGCCGGTATAGAACAGGATGCGTTCGCTGGTGGTGGTTTTGCCCGCGTCGATATGGGCCATGATGCCGATATTGCGGACCTTGTCTAACGGGTGACTCCTTGGCATGTAATTGCGTTCTCCTATTTCTAAGAACTTCTTTTCGTTAAGCTGCCTCGCGGCGTTTGGCCGCCGTCAGCTTACCAGCGGTAATGGGCGAATGCCTTGTTGGCTTCGGCCATGCGGTGCATTTCTTCCTTGCGCTTGACAGCGTTGCCGCCGTTGTTGGCAGCTTCCATCAGCTCGTTGGCCAGGCGTTCCGCCATGGTCTTTTCGCCGCGCTTGCGGGAGAAATCCACGATCCAGCGCAGGGCCAGGGTCTGACGGCGCTCGGGCCGGATCTCCACAGGCACCTGGTAGGTGGCGCCGCCGACGCGGCGGGCCTTGACTTCCAGCTGGGGCATCACGTTGTTCAGCGCCTGCTGAAACACTTCGTTGGCCTCTTTGCCGGTCTTATCCTTGATCGTCTCGAAGGCCTGGTAGCAGACCTGCTGGGCCACGCCGCGCTTGCCGTCGAGCATGATCTGGTTGATGAGCTTGGTGACTACGACCGTTCCGTATACGGGATCGGGGAGCACTTCGCGCTTGGGAATAAATCCACGACGGGGCATGTAGTTCCCTCCTCAAATTTTCGCCGTTTCCCATCGGGCCGACCACAGCATGTCAGCATCATGCCGTTCCGTTGCTCGGTGCGGGGCGCGTTTTTCAGGCGGCCTGCGGATGGATGTTCCAACCATCCCGCGGTTCCTTCCTTCCTGCGCGCCGGGGCAGCGGCCCACGGTCAGGGGAGCGGTTTTTACTTCTTGGGACGCTTGGCGCCGTAGAGCGAGCGGCCCTGCATACGCTTCGCAACGCCGGCGGTATCCAGCGCGCCGCGAATGATGTGGTAACGAACGCCGGGCAGGTCGCGCACACGGCCGCCGCGGATCAGCACGACGGAGTGCTCCTGCAGGTTATGGCCGATTCCGGGAATGTAGCAGGTACCTTCGATGGAATTGGTCAGGCGGATCCTCGCGATTTTGCGCAGAGCCGAATTGGGCTTCTTGGGCGTGGTGGTTTTCACGCTCAGGCATACGCCGCGCTTTTGCGGGCACCCTTGCAGGATGGGCGCGGTTGACTTGTTGACAACCTTTTCTCTTCCCTTGCGGATCAACTGATTGATCGTTGGCATGGAAGCACCTCCTATATATTTCGGAGCCGGGTTTACGGTCTCCTCCTATAACACCTCCGCAACCCTCGGAGGTATATAGTCAATGTTGCCAATCAAATGGACAGGTCCATTTGATTGGATTTGCAGATTTTCCTGTGACGCTGCGCGCCACGGCCGGAAAATCTGAGAGGAATGAAAACTTCCTCCCGCATCGGAGATGCTCCGGAAATTTTCTCCTCGGCGCGTACACGCCGCGCCTGCGGATTACAGTCGAAGGCTTCGCCGGCTTTCGACGCATCCGGCAAGTTAGTTTGCCGAAGGGTCAATCCGCTGTGTGGTTCTTTCTTATCGCTGCGGCGGCGGAAGGCACGTCCACCCGGCAAAGGGCGGCCAGCTCTTCCATGGTGGCCACCAGCCGGAGGGGGACGCCGTTTGCTTCGGCTTCCTTTTCCACCTGCTGTCTCAGGCGTGGGTCCGCGTCCATGGCGACGAACACCATTTCCGCGTTCCCTTCCCGGACTGCGCGCAGCGATTGCCGCACGCCCACCACGCGCATTTCGCGCTTTTTCAGCCGTTCGGGCACTTTTTCATCCCTCCGAAGCCGATAAAAAGAACACCGTTGTCCGCACACGGCAGGCAACTATAGCATATTATCATATAATGCAAGGAATTGTCAACGGTTTTGCAAGAAAAAAGTGAGATAAATTCTTACATTTTTGTGACCCAAAAACCGGCATGAGCAATCCGGGAAAAGCCAGGCCAGGAAAGACAATTGTGCGAACAGATAAAGAGTGCAGAGGTCAGAGTACAGAGTGCAGATAATCATGTGTGCGTGATTCGGCCTTCTATCATTGGCCGACCATATAAATCTGTATTCTGTACTCTGAACTCTGTACTCTCTCACGATCTCAGCCTTCGAGCAGCAAAACTGCCTTCTGAACCGCGTCCCCCTCCGCCGCGCTGCCCTGGGCCATGTCGGGCTTGCCGCCGCCGCGCGCGCCGGTGGCGCGGAGCAATTGCGCCATGTCGGGCTTTGCGTCGATGCCCCGGGCGAATACCAGCATCCGACCCTCTCCCTTGGGGCAGGAGAGCAGGACGATGGCTTCCGGTTCCTTCGTCAGCTCCGACGCGACTTTCAGCAGGGTGTCATGGTCGGCGAAGGGCAGGTGGGCGGCATAAACATTGCCGCGTTTTCCGGCATTCAGTACACCCAGCGCGGCCAGAACCAGGCGGCCTTTCATGTCTTTGCGCTGAATCATGGCAGTTTCGCGTTCGCGCTTCAAAGCGTCCAAAGCGCTGTCAAAATCCGCCGACACCGCCGCCGCCATGTCCCCGGCGCACTGGTACGATTGCCGAAACAGCCTCACCGCCCGCATTCCGGCGACGAAGCACAGGCGCATATTCCCCCGGGATGGGGTGCAGGAAAGGATTTTAATGGGGCCGATCTGGCCGGTGGTGGCGGGATGCGTGCCGCCGCAGGGCACCATTTCATAATCCCCCATGGCGACGATGCGCACGTGCTCTGTCACCGTCGGCTTTTTCCGCGCGGGCAGGGCTTCCAGCTCCTCCGGGGAGGGGAACCAGCATCGGATGGGGTCGTCCTGCTGGACGCGGCGGTTCACCGTATCCTCCAGCATGGCGATTTCCTCGGGGTTCAGATGGGTGCGCCCATCCGGCAGGGTCATGTCGATGGTGCTGTTTTCTTTCCCCAGGTGCAAGCCGATGGTCACGCCGCCGAACAGCTGCCAGGCCGCGCCCGCCAGCATGTGATCCCCCGCGTGCTGCTGCATGTGGTCAAAGCGCCGCGCCCAGTCGATTTTTCCGTGCACCCTCTCCCCCACGCTCACCGGGCCGTCCAGCTTATGCCAGACGATGCCATCCTCCACCTCCACGTCGGTGACATGCAACACTCTTTCGTCCATGCTCCATGTTCCCGTGTCGTATGGCTGGCCCCCGGAGGTGGGATAAAACGCCGAACGATCCAGCGCCGCCCACCCGCCGGCCTTCACAGCAACGATTTCCCCGTCGAATTCCGTCAGGTAAGCATCGTCATAATACAGTCGTTCTGTCATTTTTCATGAATCCTTTATCCCAGTTTTCTATATTGCCTTTATGGCTTTCTCGGAAAGGGGTGCGGGGGAAACCGTTCTTTGTCCTACAAAGAGCGGTTTCCCCCGCAAAATTATAAACCTTTATACAGCAAGTCCCGCAGCGTGGGATGAATCACGTCGTAGGCGTAGCCGAAGGAGCGGACGTGCATGGCGAAGAAAGCGGACAGGTGGTTCACCGGGTCGATCATGGCCCAGGAGCAAGCCGCGCCGTCCCAGCCGAATTCGCCCTGCTGGCCCCGGCCGCCCAGGGAGTTATCCACCCGGGTGCGCACACCCAGGCCGTAGGAATAGCCCTTGCGGTTCCAGGCGTCAAAGCTGGCGCGGGCTTTGGGGCCGAGCTGGTTGGCGCTCCAGAGCTGAATCATCTCGGGGGAAACGATCTTCTTTCCGTCCGCAGAGGTACCGTTGCAGGCCACGGCGTCCAGGAAGGTGATCAGGTTCTTCACATCGCCGATCAGGCCCGCGCCGCCGCTCTCGTAGTTGGGGGTAAAGCAGAACCAGTTGTCATTCGGATCCATGGGAGTGAAGGAGTTGTCCTCATGGTGCATTACCTGCACCGCCTGGCGCTTGCGAAGCTCCGGGGTCAGGGCAAAGGACAGGGTGTCCAGGCCCAGGGGCGCGAAGATGTTTTCTTGCAGGTATTCGGAGAACTTCTTTCCCGAAACCACTTCAATCACCGCCGCCAGCACGTCGTGGCTCAGACTGTACAGAAAATCGTCGCCGGGGTCAAATTCCAGGGGTTCCTTGGCCAGGGCGTCCACGATCTGCCGGGTGGTGGCCTGGCGGTTCGTTTCCTTGAGCACCGCTTTGATGGATGGCGCTTCCAGGTTGTAGTTCAGGCCGCTCTGCATGCTCATCAGGTGCCGGATGGTCATCACCCTTTTGGCGGGACGCACGGCGTCCCCGTCCTTTACGGTCATGTTCTGATAAGCGGGCAGGTAATCGCTCACCGGGTCGTCCAGGTTGATTTTGCCCCGCTCGATCAGCTGCATCGCCGCGCAGGTGGTAAACAGCTTGGTGCAGGAAAACAGCCAGTAAGTGTCGTCCGGTTTCACGGGCTGGGTCTTTTCCGCGTCGCGGAAGCCCGCGCTGTGGCGGTAAAGCTGCTTGTGGTCCTGGTAAATTGCCATGTCGCACCCCGGCACGCCCAGGGTGGGAATAGCATCCAAATACGCCGTCAGTTCCGTAAAGTCCATGGCTCCCGTCTCCTTTGTGTTTTGTTTTGCCGCCCTCATGATAGCGCGGTTTTCAGGGGATGTCAATTGTGTTTTTCTCATGAAAAACGCGCCTGCGAAAAGCAGGCGCGGGAAAAGCTCGATCGTGAGTTATTGCAGGTCGGTGCGGATGATGTAAACCGTCATGGCTTTCATGCCGTCGGGCCGCAGATCGTAGCCGCCGTTCCGGGCGTTGTCGCGGGTGGATTCATACAGGCTCAAAGCATTGGGCAGCACTGTTTCCGCCAGGGGCAGCAGCTTTCCGGCAGCGGATTTTTCCGCGTTGGTCAGGGTGTCTTTCAGGGTTTGGGTACCGTCAGCCTGCAGGGTTTCAGCGCCGGTTTTCAGCTGCGCCGCGCCGTCCTTCAGCTGGGCCATGCCGGCGCAGAGCTGGTCGGAGCCCGCCGCCGCCTGGGCCACGCCGCCGGTGTAGGCTTTCACGCCCGCTACGAACTGGCTGAGCTGATCCAGCTGATTTTTCAGGCCGGTCAGGCTGTCGTAAGCGGTTTGGGCCTGGGCGAACTTTTCTTTTACCTCGTCGGAAGCCAGCGCGGTCTGCACCAGGCCTTTGATAACGCCCTGCTGCACCGCGTTGATTTTCTTTTCCGCCACGGCAGCTTCATATTCCTCGACCGTCATGTTCAGTTTCGCTTTTTCCAGCACGATTTCCATGACCTTCCGCTGCGCCGTTTCCCGGACGGCTTCGGGGGAAAGCTGGGCCAGCGCGCCGTCCAGCAGCTCGGCGTAGTTTTCCTGGGTCAGGGCGGGCAGGGTGATGCCGGCGGCGTCCAGGCCGGAAGCGGCAAGCTGTTCATTGGCGGTGTTCAGGATGGCGTCAAAAATCTGGGACGCGCCGCCGTTCAGCAATTCGTTGTTGTCGGTCAACTGCCTGAGTCCGGCGTTCAGGGCATCGGCACCCTCCGCCGCCTGGTTCATGCCGTCGCTCAGGGCGGCCGCGCCGTCCTTGAGCTGCACAGCGCCGTCGTTCAACTGGGCGACGCCGTCGTTCAAAGCATTCAGCTTATTCACGATTTCGTTGGCTTTTTCATTCTCCAGGGCAGGCAGCGCGTCGCTGTTTTTCATAGCAGTGAGCAGAACCCTCAAATCGTCCAGGATTTTGTGGGCGTCCAGGCTGATCTTGCCGTCCACCCGCTGGATCACGGAGTCGATGGGGTCGGCGGTGGTGACGGTCATCATCCAGTTGAGCTCCACATGATCCGCATGGAAAGAAGCGGTGAAGGTCTCCGGCAGCTCGATGCCCACCTTCGCGTCCACGCCGGGCACCGCCCAGCCCACCAGCACCTGCATGCCCATTTCGTTCAGCATGGTGGCGTTGGTCAGCTTCAGGTCGGACACGCCGGTCTGGGGCAGGGGCAGCAGGGATACCGCGATGGCGGGCACCTGCTGGTTCATCTGATAGGAAACGGTCAGCACCGCCTCGCCGGTCATGTCCTTCAACTGCTGGGCCGTCACTTCCTGGCCGTCCAGGGTGATCTTCACGGCGGGCAGGATAGCGGGCAGCTTATCGGAAGTTCCCTGGTAGGTAATGTCCTTGCCGTTGGCTTTCCAGGTCAGGGTTTCCCCGTCCAGGATGAAGGTTTCGTCGCCGTCCACGTTTTCAATGTTGGTCAGCATGGTGCGGTCGATGAGTTCTTCCAGCATATCGCCGTTTTCCAGGCGGATGTTGTCCGTCAGGGTTTTCACATTTCCCTCGGGATCGGCCACGATGAACACCCGTTCATGCTTCGTATTTTCCGCCAGGGCGGATACGCAGCTCAGCGTCATGGTCAGGGCAAGCAGCACAGCAAACAGCCGTTTCATGATAATCCTTCTTTCTGAATCATATTTCATAATAGATGGAGGAGAGGAAAAAGAGTACAGAGTACAGATTTATATAGTGCTCCAAATTGAGTTTCAGCAATGTACAGGCAATACTATCTGTACTCTGCACTCTGTACTCTAAAGCAATCAATTCCTGACTTTCCGCATATCGAACGTCGTTTTCACAATCACCTTGTCCAGCAGCAGCAGCACGGCGGGCAGGAGCAGCAGCACCACTGCCACGCTCATCAGCGCGCCGCGGGCAATCAGGCGGCACATGGAGGAAATGATCGCCACATTGGAATACAGACCCACGCCGTAGGTGGCGGCGAAGAAGCCGATGCCGCTGACCAGCACGCTCTGGGCGCTGGTGGACACGGCGTTCTCGATGGCTTCCCGTTTCACCATCCCGGCCAGGCGGTTCTGCTTGTAGCGGGTGGTGAGCAGGATGGCGTAGTCCACGGTGGCGCCCAGCTGAATGGTAGAAATCAGGATGGGGCCGACGAAGGGCAGTTCTTCATGGAGATAATAGGGGATGCACAGGTTGGCCGCGATGGCGAACTCGATGATGGCCACCAGCAGCACCGGCAGGGTGATGGATTTCTGCACCGCCATGATGATGATGAAAATGGCGATGATGGAAATCAGGCTGACCACGGTGAAGTCGTGGTCGGTGCAGGCAATCAGGTCCTTGGTGCAGGGCGCTTCGCCGATGAGCATTCCGCCTTCATCGTACTTTTTCAGGATGGCGTTCAGGTCGTCGATCTGGGCGTTTACCTCGTCGGTGGAGATGACGTAAGCGGAGTTAATCAGCATCAGCTGATACCGCTCGCCCTTCACCAGCCGCAGGATGTCCTTGGGCACGAAGGATTCGGGGATGCCCGCGCCCAGGATGCTGTCGATGCCGATGACCTCCTTCACGCCGTCCACCTGCTCCATTTCCCTGGTCATTTTCCGCACGTCCTTCTGGGGGACGTTAGCGTCCACCAGTACCAGGTGGGTGGTGGCCATGTCGAAGGTCTCCGCCAGCTTCTTGTTGGCGATGACGGATTTCAGTTCCGGCGGCATGACCTTGCTCATGTCATAGTACACTTTCACGTTGTTGTAACCATAGAACGCGGGCACCAGCAGCAGTACCAGCACCACGCACAGCGCCTTATGGTACTTGCCCACGAACTTGCCCAAGCCACTCAGGTTGGGCAGCAGCGGCTTGTGGCTGGTTTTCTCGATGGGCTTATCCAGCGCACGGATGACGCAGGGCAGCAGGATCACCGTGCCCAGCACGCCCATGACCACGCCCTTGCTCATCACGATGCCTAAGTCCTTGCCCAGCGTGAAGCTCATGAAGCAGATGCTCACGAAGCCCGCCACGGTGGTGAGGCTGGAGCCTAAGATGGAGGTAAAAGTCAGGTGAATGGCGTTGGCCATGGCCTCGTCCTTGTCGTCGGTCAGGACCTTCTGTTCCTTGTAGCTGTGCCACAGGAAGATGGAGTAGTCCAGCGTCACGCCCAATTGCAGCACCGCAGCCACGGCCTTGGTGATGTAGCTGATTTCGCCGAAGAAGTAGTTGGTGCCCATGTTATAGAGGATGGACACGCCGATGCAAAGCAAAAAGATGATCGGCAGCAGGAAGGAGTCCATGGTGATGGTCAGCACCACGGCGCACAGCGCCACGGCGATGCCCACGTAGATGGCTTCCTGATCCTCCACCAGCTGCTTGGTGTCGGTGACGATGGCGCTCAGGCCGGACACATAGCACTTTTCCCCGGCGATTTTACGCACCTCGTTGATGGCCGCCATGGTTTCCTCGGCGGAGGAGCCTTCGTCAAAGAACACGGCGGACAGCATGCAGTCACCGTTCTGGAACAGCTTCAGGTAGTTTTCCGGGATAATGTCCAGGGGAATCATCCCGTGGGTCAGGGAAGCGTAGCCGATCACGGATTCCACATGGGGAATGTCCTTGAGGGCGTTTTCCATTTCCTCCTGCTCCCGGGTGGTCATGCCCTCCGTCACCAGCAGGGAAAACGCGCCCTTGCCAAAATCCCGCAAAAGGATCTCCTGCCCCTTCACCGTTTCCAGGTCCTGGGGCAGATAATACAGCAAATCATATTTGGTCTTGGTGGCGGCCATGCCCAGCACGGCGGGCACCATCAGCGCAAGGCACAGGAGGATGACCGGGATTCTCCGCTTGACCAGCCATTTCGCAAAGCCTTTCACAAAATTTCCTCCCTTTCAGGTTCAATTTTGAACATTGTGTTGACTTTCTCAACGATTAGTATTATAATCATATCCGTGATTGAAATCAATAGTCAAATTGATTATCAATCGTTTGTTAATCAACAGCTGCCGGGAGAAATGGAAGTTATTCAACAAAAGCGGCAAAAACTGTTGATGATCCAAGAGGAAAGACGAGAGTACAGAGTGCAGAGTACAGAGTTCAGATTTATATAGTCGATCCATTCTGGATTCCACAGCATGTTCACTATACCATCTGTACTCTGTACTCTGCACTCTGTACTCTAAAACATCTTGACATAAAGTCCCCATTTAGCCCCAACTGACCTGTTACGACACAAGAAAGAAGGTTCATCCATGAGCACCCAGGAAAAGAAAGAAGACCGGCGCATCCGGCGCACAAAAAAACTGCTCACCCAGGCGCTGACGCAGCTGCTCCAGGAAAAGCAGGTAAACGAGATCACGGTGAAGGAGCTGACCGATCTGGCTGATATGAACCGGGGCACCTTCTATTTATATTACCGGGACATTTTCGATATGCTGGAAAAGATCGAGGACAGCCTGTTCGACGGCCTGAGCCAGATCGTGTCCCTGCCGGAGGACGCGCCCGCCACGGACGTGACCAAGCCCATCCTGCTGGACTTGTTCCGCTTCATCGAGGAGAACCAGGAGGTGTGCCGGGTGCTGCTCAGCGCCAACGGGGACATGAGCTTCCTGCACCGGCTGAATGAGGTGGTGCGGGAAAAGTGCAAGAACGCCTGGGACAGCCTGTACGCCCGGGAGGCCGGGGAGGAAGAATTCGACTACCATTACAGCTTCGTGGTGTTCGGCTGCGCGGGCCTCATCCGCGCCTGGCTGAACCGGAACTGCAAGGAATCCGCCGAACAGATGGCCGCCCTGGCGGACTCCATGATCTGGAAGGGAAGCCTGAATGAGTGAGGAAAGCAAAAGTTGGAGAGTACAGAGTGCAGAGTACAGATCATTTAGTCAATGCGCTGGGGAATCCAGAATGATTCGACTATATCTATCTGTACTCTGCACTCTTTACTCTGTTATCTCTCTACACTGTGTCCTGCTTCCTCATTCGGGTCAAACAGCGTGCATCCCATTTGCCGGAAGTAGCGGATTCTTTCTTCTATATCCTCCGGCTTGACTTCAAAATATTGTGCCAGGCAGGGGACGCAGTAAAACTGCGTCGCGCCCCGGTTGATGAGCTTTTTCGTCACGGCGATTTCATCCCAGGTGACGGGCCTGCCGCAGGATACGCAGACCGCCATCATGCCTTGACGATCTTCGCCGTCAGCACGCGGCTGCCGTGGGCGGGGATCATGAGGTGGTAATAATCCCGATGTACGCCCAGGTCTTCCCCGGTGATGGCGTCGGTCAGATGCAGGCCCAGGCCGCTGCCGTAGGGCAGGCCCGCGTCGGCGAAGATGAAGGGCAGTTCCCCGCGCTTGGGCGCGAAGTTGAAATAGCCCACCGCGAACTCGCCATCGCTCATGTGCTTGAACAGGGTCAAGCCCGCGTCGGGATAGTCGTGCCACCAGGTTTTGGTCTCCGGGTCGTATTCGGTGTTCAGCACCCGGCCCTTATACACGGGATAGGGCACGCGACATTCCGCGTCCTGGCTGATGCGCAGCAAGCCCTGATTCAGCACCAGCTTTTCGGAAAACTCGCGCATGTTCCTGACGTCCCCGCCCAGCATCAGCGGCGCGCCCAGCATGCACCACAGGGCGAACTGGGTCTGGTAATCCGTGTCAGTGCAGGCTTCGCCCAAGGCCACGTTGCCCTTGCCGTACATGCCCACCGTCAGCATGTCGATGTCGTTGAAGCACTGGGGGCCACTCATGCAGAAGTTGTCCAGCTGGGAACGGGCGATATTGGAGAAGGATTTGAAGTTATCCTGAATGTCGCCGGTGGAACGGTACATGTGCACGCCGATGGACTTCATCCACTGCCAGGGCGCGTCGGTGCCCCAGTTGCACGCGGCGAAGAGGATGTCCCGGCCGGTGGCCCGCAGCGCCATGGACATGGTGGCGTAGCGGTTTTTGCCGTCGCCGCTGGCGGGGAAATTGCAGAAGTCGTATTTCAGATAGTCCACGCCCCAGTCCGCGAAGGTCTGGGCGTCCACAAATTCATGGTCGTAGGAGGAAGGATAGCCCGCGCAGGTCTGCACCCCGGCGCAGGAATACATGCCGAACTTGAAGCCCAGGGAGTGCACGTAGTCCGCCAGTTCCTTCATGCCATGGGGGAATTTCTCCGGGTCGGGCACCAGGCGGCCTTCGCTGTCCCTCTCCTTCAGGCTCCAGCAGTCGTCGATCACGATGTACTGATACCCGGCTTCCAGGTATCCTTTTTCCTTCATGGTTTTCGCGGTTTCCCGGATCAGGGCGTCGGAGATGTTTGAACCGAACGTGTTCCAGCTGTTCCAGCCCATGGGCGGGGTCAAAAGATTCATGGTGCTTCCTCCATTCGTTATGCGTGGTGATGTTGGAAGAATTATATCACAGGAGATGTGGAAGGTTCAATATCCTTTTTCCATGCTGTTCTGAGCAGAGCGATTCCCTATTTTTACGCATATTTCTATTATTTGTGGAGGATTGATCCCATTTATTCATTCATTATAGTTTATTTTGATTAAATACGTGGCGATAAAAAGCGGCATTCCCTCATTCCTTGTATGAGGGGATGCCGCTTGTCAATCTGTATCTCCGGGTTATCCGGTTTACATTTCCTCATTGGCCAGATTGTCGAACAGTGTAAATTCTCCCAGCCAGGCCAGCTTGACGGTACCAAGGGGGCCGTTTCTCTGCTTGGCGATAATGACCTCGGCGATATTGTCCGGGGTCTGCTCGTCCTTCTTGTAATAGGCTTCCCGGTGCAGGAACATCACCACGTCTGCGTCCTGCTCGATGGAGCCGGAGTCGCGCAGGTCGCTCAGCATGGGCCGGATGCCGCTGCCGCCGCGCTTTTCGTTGGCGCGGGACAGCTGGGCGCACGCCACCAGCGGCACCCGCAGCTCCTGGGCAATGGCTTTCAGGCTTCTGGAAATGTTGCTGACCTCCACCTGCCGGCTTTCGGCCTTGTTGTCGGAGCCCATGAGCTGCAGATAGTCCACCACGATCAGGTCCAGCCCGTGATCCATCATCTGCCGCCTGCACCGGGAGCGCAGCTGCCCCGGCGTGAGGCCGGAGGTGTCGTCGATATACATTTCGCTGGCTGCCAGCGGCGCCAGGGTGCGGGCCAGTTTCATCCAGTCCTCGTCCCGAAGCTGTCCCCGGCGCACGAGCTGCATGTTCACCCGGGCGTCGCCGCACAGGATGCGCATCGCAATCTGCTCCCGGGGCATTTCCAGCGAGAACACCGCCACCTTGAAGCCCTTGCGCACAGCGTGAGTCGCCATGTTGATGGCGAAGGAGGTTTTGCCCATGGAGGGGCGCGCACCGACCAGAATCAGTTCGCCGCCGTGCAGGCCGGTCAGCAGGCTGTCCAGGGCATAAAAGCCCGTGGGCACGCCGGAAACACCGCCCTTGAGCCGGGCCAGTTCCTCCATCTGCTCATAAGTACGGGTGAGCACCTCGCGGATGTGCTGCAATTCCTCGCCCACGTCGCGCTGCATCACGATGTCGAAAATCTTCTTTTCGGCCATGGCCAGCACCTGGGGCAGCTCCATTTCCTGGGCGTAGCTGGCCTGGGAGATTTCCCCGGACGCGGCAATCAGCCGCCGCAGCGTGGACTTTTCCGCCACGATGCGGATGTAGTCCCGCACGTTGGCGGTGGTGGGCACGAACTGGGTCAGCTCGATCAGGTATTCGATGCCGCCCACGCCGGGCAGCGTGCCGCGGCGGCCCAGCTCCGCGTTCATCGTCACCAGGTCGACGGCGGAATGCTGGTCGGAAAGCGACTTGGCGGCCTCGAAAATGGCCTGGTGCGCGGGCACATAAAAGTCATCCTTCACCAGCAATTCAACGGCCGACGACACCGCGCCGCTGTTTTGCAGCATCGCGCCCAGCACCGAGCGCTCGGCTTCGGTGCTGTGCGGCGGAATGGGGGCGAAGGATGAGACGGGAGAGTCCATGGGCGGTTCTCCTTTTTCGTAAAATGTGTAATACAAGTTAGGAGTGAGGAGTTATATAAAGTGAGGAGTTAGGAGTTATATAGTGATATATCACCATTAAACCGGGTTCTTTGACAACTATCAAAAACTCCTAACTCCTCACTGAAATAACTCCTCACTGAATCACGCTTCCCCGCCCGTCACCCGCAGGGTCATTTTGGCACTGATTTCGGGGTAGAGCTTCACCACGATATCGGTTTCGCCCACAGTGCGCACGGGTTCGCCCAGGTCGATCTTTTTCTTGTCCACTTCCACGCCATGCTGGGCCAGCAGGGCGGCGGCGATCTGCTCGCCGGTGATGGAGCCGTACAGGCGGCCCTGGCTGCCGCACTTGGCCACTACCGTGACCACCTTGCCCCGGAGGGAAGAAGCCTTCTTTTCAGCGGCCAGGCGGCGTTCGGTTTCGCGGGCGCGCTCCGCGGCCTGCTTCTTTTCCAGTTCCTTGGCCGCGCCGGGCGTCGCGTCCTTTGCCAGGCGGCGGGGGAACAGGAAGTTCCGGGCGTAGCCGTCGCTCACGTTCACGATTTCCTGCTTCTTGCCAACGCCCTTGATGTCCTGCAGCAAAATCACTTTCATGGAAACATATCCTCCTTTGGTTCCGGCGGCTTGCGCAGCCCCCGGACATTATTGAATTGGTCAAAGATGCCGATGAACATGAGGAACGGCGTGGTCATCAGCAGCAGCGGCACCAGCACCCGCCAGAAGCGTTTGGTTCCGCGCCGCTTCTGCATGAAGTTGATGAACGCCGCGCCCTGGATCATGAACACGCCGGACGCCGCGGCATACAGCATGATGCCCGCGATCTTCACCGCGTGGGTGCCGCTGAACCTGAGCAGGTAGCCGGCGATCAGCGCCAGGCCCACCTGCCAGCCGATGCCTCTTGGCAGGTGCCAGGTCTGGAAGGGCGGCATCTCCAAATCGGGAAAGTCCACGGATTGCTTGATTCCGCTTTCTTCCGCCGGCTCCTCCCGCCGGAACGCCCGCTTTTCCTCTGCCAGATAACCGAACCTGAGCGGCAGCAGCATGCAGCCCACGCCGCTCAGCAAGCTCTGGGAAGCGATCAGGTTGGGGATCATCACTTGCAGTCTTTCGGTAATCATCGTGCGCACGGAAAGCAGCATATCCGCCCGCGCGGCTTCGGACAGGGTGAAGCTGTACAGGCCGGACTGCATCGCGTTTTCCCGCAGGCTTTCATTAAGATCAATCAGGCCCATGGCGTAGAACTCATAAAGCAGCAGGTCGCCCATTTCCCAGTTTTTCAGGAAATCCGCTGCAATATTGCCCGCCGCGTTGTACAGGTCTCCCCCCGTCATGTACTGGCACACGGCGAACACCGCCGCCAGCGCCGCCACATGCACGCCGATTAAAATGGGACAGCTTTTTTTGAACGGCACCCGGAACCATACCGCTGCCAGGAACGCGCCTACAATCGGCACCACATACAGCGCGGAAAGCAGCAGCCCCGTCGTGCCCATCAGTGTGGCAATCGTGGACAGCGCCGTAATCAACCCCATCAGCATGGGCAATACGCCGCACACCGTCGTGACCAGGCACAGCGCCACGGGCAGCAGGTACACCGTCAGCAGCACCGCGTACACCGCGGGCAGCGGGCCCAAAATCTCCCGCCCCGGCAGGAAGAACAAATAAGGAAGCATCAATAAGATCGAACCGACCACGGCGGCTTTCACCGACCGCACGGCGGGAAGGGGATGTTTCATAAACCGAACCTCAAATAACAATTCTGGAAATATGGTTATAATTCACCGTTTATATTGTACGTTTTGATCTCCTTTTTGTCAATCTTGAAAGCGGAAGAAAAACAAAAACGCCCGGGCGGAATCGCCGGAGCGTTGAGAAAAAACGCGGTCCATGCTTCGGGGTCAGAAGCGGAAAGGACGCTTTAAATCACTAACCAACCAAAAGCCTTCCCCTTGAGGGGAAGGCTTTTGGGTAGTGATCTTAATTGTCCAATAAGGCATCGACTGAACAGTTGCGATGATTTACGCTGCGTGTTTTACTTCTTTTTCCTGCTCGACCCGATGCCGAAGATGCCCAGGATGGAGCGGCTGACCTGGCGGCCCACCTCGCGGCCCGCGCCGGTGGTGGCGGAACTGAGGAAGCTGTTCAGGTATTTTTCCGCGGCGGTCATTTCGCTGGGCTTCTTGGCGGGCTTCTTCGCGGGCTTGGTTTCCTCGGCCTGCACGGCAGGCACTTCAGCCTGCGGTTCCGGCTGAGGCGCGGCAACGGGCACGGGATAAGCAGGCGCTTGCTGGTACACCGGCTGCTGGACAGGCTGCTGATAAGCGGTCTGCTGTGCGGGCTGGGCGGGCTGCTGATAGACGGGCTGCTGGAGCGTGCTCATCACCTGCTTCTCATACTGGCCGGTGATAGGATTGTACACCCGGAAGGTCATGGGCTGGTAGATGGGCTGGGCGGGCTCGGCGGGCTGCACCTGGGCGGACACCGGCGCTTCCTCCACCTGCGCGGCTACGGGGCGCACGATCTGGGTCTGCTTCGCGCCGGTCTGTACGAACTGGGCGGAGAGCAGCTCATAAGCGCTTTCCCGGTCAAAGGGCACATCGTACTTTTCGCCGATGGCGTCGGTCTCCATAAAGGTCTTGCGCAGGTCGTCGGTGATCATGCCGATCTGGCTCTGGGGCGGCAGGATGGTGGCTTTCTGCACGATGCCGGGGGTGCCGTCATGCTGCAGGAAGGAAATCAGCGCTTCGCCGGTAGCCAGCTGGGTGAGGGCTGCTTCGGTGTCGAATTCGGGGTTCACGCGGAAGGTCTGGGCCACGGCGCGAACGACCTTCTGCTCCTGGGGCGTGAAGGCGCGCAGGGCGTGCTGCACGCGGCCGGAAAGCTGGCCCAGGATGGAAGAGGGCACGTCGGTGGGGCTCTGGGTGATGAAGTACACGCCCACGCCCTTGGAGCGGATCAGGCGCACCACCTGCTCGATGCGCTCCAGCAGGGTCTTGGAGCAATCGTCAAAGAGCAGGTGCGCTTCGTCAAAGAAGAACACCATCCGGGGCAGCTCGCTGTCGCCCTGCTCGGGCAGCAGCTCATACAATTCGCCCAGCATCCACAGCAGGAAGGTGGAATACATGGCGGGCTTGCGGAACAGCTTTTCCGCCGCCAGGATGTTCACCATGCCGTGGCCGTCCTCGTCCTGCACCAGCCAGTCGGCCAGGTCGAGGCCCGGCTCGCCGAAGAACTGGTTGCCGCCCTGATCCTCCAGGATGGCGATGGCCCGCTGGATGGCGCCCACGGTGGCCTTCGCCACGTTGCCGTAGTCGAGCGTATAGCGGGCGGCATTCTCGCCCACGTAAGCCAGCATGGCCTTCACGTCCTTGAGGTCCAGCATCAGCATGCCCTCGTCGTCCGCGATGCGGAAGATGATATGCAGCACGCCGGTCTGGGTCTCGTTCAGGCCCAGCATGCGGGCCAAAAGCAGCGGGCCCATTTCGCTGACCGTGGTGCGAACCGGATGGCCCTTTTCGCCGTACACATCCCAGAAGGTGACGGGGCAGGCGCGGAAGGGGAAGTGCTCCACGCCGCAGGTCGCCAGGCGGCTGTCGATCTTGGCGCTGCCCTGGCCGGGGGAGCAGATGCCCGCCAGGTCGCCCTTCACGTCGGCCATAAACACGGGCACGCCCAGCTGGGAGAAGCCCTCGGCCAGAACCTGCAGGGTGACCGTTTTGCCGGTGCCCGTGGCGCCCGCGATGAGGCCGTGGCGGTTCGCCATGGACGGGAGCAGCTCTACCGGGCCGTGAGAGGAAGTACCAAGCCAGATGTTACCGTTTTGAAGCATGTGTGAGTCCTCCTTTGTTGGTATCTATGATCTTTTTTCCATTGATTTACTGAAACAAAATCGCCGCGGCCTGGGCGCTGATGCCCTCGCCGCTGCCCTCGTAGCCCATATGTTCGGTGGTGGTGGCCTTGACGGATACCTGACCGGCGGGGATAGCCAGGGCGCTTGCGATGGTTTCCCGCATCTGCGGGATATAGGGGGCCAGCTTGGGGGCCTGGCACACGATGGTCACGTCCGCGTTGCCGACGGTGAAGCCTGCGTCCGTCAGGCGTTTGCCCACTTCCTTTAGTAATAATATGGAAGAAATTCCTTTATACTGCGGGTCCTTGTCCGGGAACAGATTGCCGATGTCCCCCATCGCCGCCGCGCCCAGCAGCGCATCCATCAGGGCATGCAGCGCCACGTCGGCGTCGCTGTGGCCCAGCAGGCCCTTTTCATAGGGCACCTGCACGCCGCCCAGCCAAAGCTCCCGGCCTTCCACCAGCCGGTGGGCGTCGAACCCCGTGCCGATGCGGGGCGTCAGCATGCCGTTGACCATGCGTACATCCTCCGGAGAAGTCAGTTTGATATTATCCGGGCTGCCGGGCACCAGCCGCACGGGATGCCCCGCCGCCTCCATCAGCGCCGCGTCGTCGGTGTAGCGGGCCTGCGCCGCGGCATGGGCGGCCAGCAAATCCTTCACGAAAAAGCCCTGGGGCGTCTGCATCTGCCAAAGCTCGCTCCTGTCCAGGGTTTCCAGCACAATGCCGTCCCTGTCCGCCCGCTTGATGGTGTCCCGGGCGAGCACTGCGGCGACCCCGCTGCCGCATTGTTCCACGCTCTGAATCACCCGGCGGATGATTTCTTCTGTCACGAAAGGCCGGGCCCCGTCGTGAATCAGGGCGATATCCGCATCGGGAGGCAATGCCCGCAGGCCGTTCAGCGCGGACGCCTGCCTGTCCTCTCCGCCATGCACGATCGCCAGCGGGACGCAGCCATAGGCGGCTAATACATCGGAAAAAACCGGTTCCTCCCCCGCCCGCGCGACCAGCACAATGCCCTTTACAGCGCCTCGGAACGCCCGGAAGCAGCGCACGATGGCGGGCACACCGCCGATCTTGAGCAGGGTTTTGTTTTCATTTGCTCCCATCCGGGTGCCGCTGCCGCCGCACAGGAGCAGGGCGTACGCGTTCATGCTTCGTCCTCCGTCAGGATGCGGATGACCGTATCATAGATTTTTCCGGCCTTTTCCGGCCAGCGCTTCGCCAGCCGATCCGCCAGTTCCCGTGTGGGCAGCGACAGGCTCAGCCGCATCATGTCCATGTCCCGCTCCACCACTTTCAGGTTCAGTTCGTATTCGCCCCGATCGGTCTGCACGATTTCCTGTTCATTCTGCATCTCATCCCGGAAGCGTTTTTTCCATTCGTTTTCCGTTCCGTCCAGCAGGGTTCTGAGGCTTTTGGGCACCCGCCCGCCGAACATGCCCAGCGCTTCCCGGCCCGCGTCCGTCACCTGGTACAGAAAGCCCGTGTTTTTTTTCGTCCTCACAGCCTGGCCTCGGTCGCACAGATCGTTCAGGGCAAACATCATTTCAAAATAGTTCAGCAAATCATTTTCAAACAGAAACTGCAAAAGCTGCAGATCCGTACATGGCCCCAGCCGGGCCAAACTGTACAGCACCATGAATTTTTGTTCATTATCCGGCGTACGCCGGGGAGGCTGAATCTTCATCGCCCGTCCTCCGAAGCACCTAAATATCCAATTGTATTATTTCTTTCACTTTTTACAAAATTCCTGCAAAAATCTTTCGGTTCAGGAAAAAAATTATCCATTAAAAACATCATATATCGTTTCTGTTCATTTGCTGCTATGACGGAAGTATGAAGGCTTTTGGATAGTCCATAAAGCGCCTTGAAACCTACGATAAAAAAATATAATAAATATAAAAATAATGCTTGACAAATAATACTGTGTGTTATATAGTATTATCAAGGAGGCGATATTGTGGATTCTCAGATGAAGAAAGGCATGGTGGAGGTGTGCATCCTGTCGCTGCTGAGCCGGGGGGATTCCTACGGCTACCGGCTGATCAAGGATATCGAGCCCATCATGACCCTGTCGGAATCCACGCTGTATCCGGTGCTGCGGCGGCTGGAAGCGGCAGGCAGCCTGACGGTGTACAGCGTGGAGCATAACAGCCGCCTGCGCAAGTATTACGCCATCACGGACGACGGGCGAAAGCGCATCGCCGATTTCCTGGCGGAATGGGCGGACGTGAAAAAAGTGTACGATTTCATCGCGGAGGTGAATGATGGTGCATGAACTGGAATACTGGTATACCAAAGAACCCGACCCCCGGCAGATGGCGAACGGCCCCCACAAAGAATCGGTTTTCCCCTGCGAACAATACTTTAAAACGCGAATGAATAGAGGCGTCAAGGGAGGAAGAAGATCATGACACGCGCGGAATATATGGCGGAGCTCGCCGGGAAGCTCAGCTTCATCCCGGAACCCCAGCGGAAAGCGGTGCTGGATTATTACGAAGAAATGATGGCTGACCGCATGGAGGACGGCATGGACGAGGCCTCCGCCGTGGCGGCCATGGAAAACCCGGACACCATCGCCGAACGCCTGAAAGCGGAGGGCAATTCCCCCATGGAGGAAGCCCAAGCAGACAACCCCGAAAACCTGACGAACGAGGCCATGAAATTTTCCTCCCTGGCGGGCAGCCTGCTGCGCACCTTTGAGGACCTGGAAAAGGCGGGCCATGTGGAAGTCCCCGAACCGCCCGAAGCGCCGGAGCCTGCCGACGGTACAGAACCACGCAATGTGACGACTGAGGCCAGGAATTTCAGCGGTTCCATCGAAGACCTGTGCTCCATCGGAGACATGGTCAGCTCCGCCATGGACTACATCCAGCGGCACACCACGGAATCGCAGGAGGGGGATTATGAAAAGAAAGTCTTCTCCTGCCCGGCGAGCCAGGTGCGCGCCATCCGCCTGCTGTGCGGGGAAATGCCCATCCGCGTCACCGCCTGCGAAGGGAACGACCTGACCCTGACCTACTATACCTGCGACGACGATCCCTACGAAATGAACCTGGACGACGGCGTGCTGACCCTGGAGCGGCCCACCGGCGCGAAAGGTGGCAGCCGCTTCAACTTCTCCATGCTGGGCGGCGTCATCAAGATGGTCTGGAACAAACCCTCGCCCACGGTGGAACTGTTACTGCCCAGGGAAGCGCTGGTGGATTTGCAGGCCCACACTACCAATTGCTCCATCAAGGTGAGCGACTGTCAAGCTCTGTGCCAGACGGAACTAAAAACCGGCAACAGCCGCATTGAGGTCAGCGACCTGTCCTGCCTGAGCCTGGAATGCGCGTCCACCAACGGACGGCTGGTGCTGCATAATATCAGAAGCCGCCAGCAGCTTACCGGCAGGACCACCAACAGCCGCATCGAAGCCGGCGGCCTGCGCTCCGGCGGAGATATGAAGCTGACCACCACCAACAGCCATATCGAGGGGCGCGACCTGCAATCCTTCGGCAGCCTGCATCTCACCACCTCCAACACTGGCCTGCTGGCCGAGGACTGCACCGCCAAGGGCGAACTGCGCCTCACCACCAGCAACGGCAGGCTGGAAGTCTGGCGTTCCGAAGGCGCGAGCGTGAGCCTCAAAACCTCCAACGGCAGCATCCGCGGGCAAATGCCGGGCGCGCAGACCGACTGGGCCATCGACAGCCGCACCAGCAACGGCAAAAACTCCCTGCCCAAGCAGCAGCCCGGCGGAAAGCCGCTCACTGTCCACACCAGCAACGGATCCATCGACGTGCATTTTGAGCGGGAGTAAGGAGCGCTGAAAGCATGCATTTTGTGGACGCGAAAGGGATTCTGACCGGCGGCGACGGACATTTCGGCATGAACATCTACCGGGGCTGCACCCACGGCTGCATCTACTGCGACAGCAGAAGCCGGTGCTACCAGTTCACCCACGCCTTTGAGGACATCGAGGTGAAACGGAACGCGCCGGAACTGCTGGAGCAGGCGCTGCGCTCCAAGCGGCAAAAGTGCATGATCGGCACCGGCTCCATGTCCGACCCTTACATGCACTGCGAAGAACAGCTGGGCCTGACCCGGAAGTGCCTGGAAGTCATCTTGAAATACGGCTTCGGCGCGGCGGTTCAAACCAAGTCCGACCGCATCCTGCGGGACATCGACCTGCTGGACGAAATCAACCGGAGGGCCAAGTGCGTGGTGCAGATGACCTTGACCACCTGGGACGACGGGCTGTGCAACATCGTGGAGCCGAACGTCTGCAATACAAAGCGCCGCGTCGAGGTGCTTGAAAAAATGCGGGAGCGGGGCATCCCCACCGTCGTGTGGCTGACGCCGATCCTGCCCTTCCTCAACGACACGGAGGAGAACGTCCGGGCGATTCTGACCGCCTGCGCCCGGGCGGGCGTAAAGGGCGTGATGGCTTTCGGCATGGGCCTCACCCTCCGGGAGGGCGACCGGGAATACTTCTACGCCGCCCTGGATCGGCATTTTCCCGGCTTGTCGCGCAAATATGCCGAGCGTTACGGCAATGCCTACGATGTGCCCAGCCCCAACGCGGAGAAGCTCATGACCTTGTTCCAAAGAATCTGCCGGGAAAACAGCATGCTCTCCCGCCCGGAGGACTGCTTCGCATTTATGAATGAATTCCCGCAAAGCTACGAACAGACGAGCCTGTTCGATGATCCTCTGTCCTTCTGATACAGTTATGCGTTCTAAAATCTTAAGAATTTGGAAAAAGAAAAGATAATATGGCCGCGCCTCAAAGAATCCCGCTGTCACGCGGAAGAAAAACGGCTCAATGCAAAAGTTTGTGGGGGAAACCGCTCTTTGGAGGTCAAAGAGCAGTTTCCCCCACAATTTTCATTACACGTTTTCCGCCGCGCAGAGCCAGCTGATTTCGATGGTGCGGTCCGCGGTGAACGCCGTGTTGTTGTCGGCGATCACGAAAATACGGAACCCACTTTTCAGCTTGTTATCGTATCCCAAATGCACAAGATACCGTCCGTCGCCGCCGTTCGCCGCCAGCAGGACGCTGTAATTCGTGCTGGAAAAAGGCGTCTGGAAGGTCACGTCCGCCGTGGCGGTGCGGGTGTCGTTGGCGGTGAAGGTCACGGTGGCCAGGCCGCACTCCATGGCCTGCAAATGGGAGTACAGGCGGCGCACAGTGGCCAGCGGCGCGTTGATGGTGCTGGCCAGGTCCGCTTCGATCACGCCCGCAAAGGCCGTTCCGGCGAACTTCGCGTTTTCCAGCCGCAGCACGGCATTGGCGGTGTCAAAGCCTGTCAGGGTGGTATCCACGGCAGTCTGCAGTGCCATGCTGTCGAAACCCAGGTCGATCTGGCCGATGGCGATGGTGGAGGAAGTGCTGTTGGACAGCCGCAGCAGGGACACCTTGTCCGAATCCGCGGCGCTGGCTTCGGAGCGCAGGATGTTGCGCTTAGCCCGGATGGTAGGGAAGTTCTTCGGCGCGAAGGAAAGCAGCGGCTGGGCCGTGTTGTTCACCTGCTGGGCCCAGGCGTGGTAGGCGATGAACCACACATAGGACGTGTTCGCCTTGTCGTACAGGTGGATGGTGTTGTCCTCGGCGATCAGTGTGCCGGAGAACATGATGGCGAAGTCCGCGCGGAAATTGAAAACGCTGTTGTCGTACAGCGCGCCTTCCGCCCGCTTCCAGAAGGCGCAGTGCTTTACCGCCACGGTGCCGTCGCCGTAGCCGATGCTCACCACCCCGGGATAACCGAAGAACTTGCAGTTCTCGATCAGGTTATTCCCGTACACGCCGTAGTGGAAATCCGCCCGGTTGCATTCGCAGTTGCGGTAGGTCACGTCGGTGCACCAGTGGGTGGCCGCCGCGCCCCATTCCTTGCTGAAATGCAGCCGGTCAAACAGCACCTGGTAACAGCTGTACACGTCGAACAGGTATTCCGTCACGGTGGTCGTGCCGCTGGGCAGGTTCGCCACGTTGTTGCCCACGATGTTCTCAAAGGCGATGTTGAAGCCGTATTGGGCGGTGAACAGGCCGTTGTGCCAGGCCATGGAAGAAATATTCTGGGTATGAATGGCGGTGTCGCACACGGTCACGTTGCTGCGCTGGATGAGGATTTGGGCGGGATAGCCCGTATTCTTCACCAATATTTTGCCCAGCCGCACGCGAATGGGCGGCGTCAGCTTGTCCACCCGCACGCACTCCCGCACGCTTGCCATGTCCAGGAACAAATCGAGCGGCTGGATCGCGCCGTAATCGTTGGTCAGGAAGGTCTGCTTGTGGTAATAGGTGCCGGGATTGCCCTGCCGCGGGCCCAGGTTCAGGCCGCTGGTAACGGAAAGGACGCTGTTGGGAGAACTGGCAAACACGGAATCGAAGTTTGCGTGGGTCACGCTGGAGATGGTCAGCGTGTCGGGGTCGCCGCCGATTTTCAGGATCACCTGCCCGGCGTTCTGGCTGTCCATCAGCAGGGTGCAGCCGGTGAAATCTACGTCGGTGTCGATGACGGGGCAGTTGTTCTCCGTGGCGGTTTTCAGGTAAATGGTGCCGCCGTGGCAGACGAGGGGCACCCCGAAGCGTTTGGCAAGCAGCGCGGCCAGCCGCACGGGCACGGTGTCGTCGGACACGCCGTCGCACTTCGCGCCGAACATCTGGGGCGTCACGCACCGGTGCACCAGGGACATGCTCTCCACCCGGGCCACGTAGGCTTCCCATTCCGCCGCCGTGCCGTCGTAGCCGTTTTCCCGGGCGAGGAGGTAGCTGTTTTCCGCGTCCAGGGTGATGTCCTCCAGCAGGAGGGAATGGCCCTCCGTGGTCACATGCTTGAGTCCCGCGTAACTGGCGGCGCAGAGCATGTGGGCGGTCATGTCCTTGGCGTCCGCCAGGGCCACGCTGGTGTTGGCCCACAGGTCCTCCATGTCGGAAGCGGCCTGCAGAGCGTCCTGAATGGCGGTGGGATACCGGTGCTCCACCTGCTCGCTGATGGGCGGCAGGTCGCCCACGTCCAGGTAGAACAGTTCACTGTTCCAGGCGAGGGTGTCGTTCCCCAGGATTTCCACCCAGGCGCGGATGCGGCCCGGCAGCTCCGTCAGGGAGGACGGCACCACCGCCAGCCCGTCCCGGATCTGCAGCGCTTCCGGCCTGCCGTCCGGCAGGAGCAGCATCAGCTGGGCGCTCTGCCGGTCGCTGATCTGGGGAAGCAAAAACCGCAGGGTTTGGGTGTCATGGTCTGTTTCCTGGCCGATGGCGCAGCTGCGCGGCGCGGGCTGCCGGCCGGAAAATCTGAAAGTAATCATCCTGAATCCTCCTTTCGTTTTACCGGCACTATACCCTGTTTCCTGAGAAAAAAAGAGTCCCTCACGGCCTGCCGGGCCGCGGCATAGCCTGAACTGTGAGGGGGGCGGTTTGGATGGGTTTGTGGGTGGCGGACGGGGAGAAGGGCTTGATGATGGTGGAAGGGGGCGGCTGCCGCCGCGCCGGATCTCCGGGGGAAGCCCTGTGCGGAGCGCGCGGCAGGATATGGTGCGCCGGGGCGGAGCGCTGCCGGTGCTACGCGGAAGCAACGGGAGACTACCTCTGCGATAC
The DNA here is from genome assembly GCA_902793245.1 of uncultured Eubacteriales bacterium. Classification (GTDB taxonomy): domain Bacteria; phylum Bacillota; class Clostridia; order Christensenellales; family Aristaeellaceae; genus RUG563. The sequence goes on from CADBCX010000010.1 coordinate 26,197, forward strand.
GGCGCTGCCCACGGGCGTGTGCGCCATGGCGGCGCTGGAAAACCAGGTGTATGCCCTGTCCGCCGATGCCGACAGCGTGACGGCTTTCTGCGCGGAAACAGGGGCAATCCGGGGCTGTGCTCCGGCAGGTGTGTATCCACGGGATATATGCCCGCATCCGGAAGGAAAACTCCTGCTCGTAGCCGGAGGAGCGTCGGGCGAGATGATCCTGTTGGATGCCTTCCTGCGCTGCTTAAAGATTTACCGCCTGCCGGGCACGGTTTGCGGCGCGTGCTTTTTGAACAGGGGCATGGCTGCCCTGTGCGCCGTGGAGCGCGGGGAAACGCTGGCTTCGTGCCTGTATGCCGTCAGTTTCCGAGGCGTTACGGAAGAAATCTTTTCTCTGCCGTCGATGCCTTGCTGCCTGTGCGGCCTGCCGGACGGCGGATGTATCATGGGCTGCTGCGGGGAAATCATTCATTTCCGGGCAAACAAAAAGACCGCCTTTCGGCAGCCTTTTTCCTGTCCCCTGCGGCTGTGCGCCGCAAAGGGACATATACTGCTTTGTGAAGCCGGGGAAGGGGTATTTTTCCTTCCTTCCGGGCGCAGGGTGTATGCCGGGGCAGATGCCCTGGACGCCCTGCTGATCTGACCAGCCGGCCATCATGGGGAAACGGGAAAGTCAATAGAGCCGGGGCTTCCGTTCGCGGGCATACATGAGTTCGGTCTTGTAGCCGCTGCGGATGATGAACTGATACGCTTCATCCTTCTCCCCCGTGGGGCGCATCACCTTGTAACGCCGCAGGCGGTAACACTGGCTCTCCTGCAGCACAGGCAGATCATCCGCGATCACCTGCGCCAGGGCCCATGTTCTGCGTTGGTTCAGGGGCCTGTGGCCCCATTCGGAAAGCACGTAAGCGCCGATCTCTCCCGGCGGACAGACAGAAAAAAAGACGATTCTGGTTCTTTCGATCTGAACCCGGTCAATGTCATACTTGCGCGCTTCCAATACCAGGGGATAAACCTCATAATACAGCATGCTGCGGCGCATGCGCTCTTTATCCATTTCCTCATGCTGACGGCGGCTGCGATCGTACCACAGAATCAGCAGCATTCCCAATGCGGCCGCGCACAGAAACACCGTCCACCCGCTCATCCGCATGATCTCCTTTCCGCAAGCTCAGGAGTATTGTATCATCGGCTTTTTCCAAATGCAACACGATATCAGGATTGTTGGCAATTTGTAATAGTTTCGATACCTTCCCTTCATGCCTGCGGCTTTGGCGTAAGAATCCATGACGGAATTGTGATGGCATTGTTGCGGGTTTTCTGTCGTTTTATGGCGAATGAGAACGCTTTTTCCTGCCCGCGGCAGCGGGAGAGCGGAGAGTGCAGAGTACAGAGTTCAGAGGACAGATGGTATAGTGGACATATTGTGATACACTACCCGTTGATAAACAGCAGAAAATGGGTCAAGCTGCTTTAAAGCAATAAACAGCAATGTCATCCTGAGCGAAGTGGAGCGAGAGCGAAACGGAGTCGAAGGATCTTATAGCTGGATATAAGCAGACCTGGCTTATATTCCATTGCGCAGATTCTTCGACTTCGCTTCGCCTCTGGCTCAGCTTCGCTCAGAATGACACTTGAATTGAAAGAAATGAAACAGATTGAAAAATGCAAAAGAGCGGGTAAAGCACGATCATTCTGCATTTTTCACTCTCTATTCTGCATTTCCGCTTCCACCTTTTCCAGCAGCGTCACGGCCTGGCGGAGCATTTCCTCGATGGTCAGCTTCGGGTCGCGGAACAGTAGCGCGGGCTCCTTATTGGCGGAAAGCAGCAGGCGCTTGTCGGTCTTTTCCAGGGCAGCAAAGAGGGCGACCGGGTCGGGCAGGGCGTTAGGCGCGAACTTGCAGACCAGGGTGTTCACCACAAAATTGACCCGCTGGATGCCCAGCCGCTGGCAGATGCCCCGCAGATGGGCGATGTCGATGAGGTTCATGACGGGCTCGGGCACGTCGCCGAAGCGGTCGATCAATTCCTCGATCACATCCTCGCGGGTTTCTCTCGTCTTGATGAGGGCAATGCGCTTGAACACCTCCATCCGCTGGTTTTCGCCCCGGACGTATTCCGCAGGCAGGTAAGCGTCCACCCGGAGATCGACCCTCGTATCCACCTCCACGGGCACCTCCAGGCCCTTTTCCGCCTGGGCTTCCCGCACGGCTTCTTCGATGAGGCGGCAGTACATGTCGTAGCCCACCGCCGCCACCTGGCCGGACTGCTCGGGGCCGAAGATGTTGCCCGCGCCGCGGATCTCCAAATCCCGCATGGCGATGCGGAAACCGGAGCCGAACTCCGTGAACTCCCGGATGGCGGACAGGCGCTTCTGCGCGGTTTCGGACAGCATCTTGTCGGGCCGCACGGTGAAGTAGGCGTAGGCCACCCGGGTGGAGCGGCCCACGCGCCCGCGCAGCTGGTAGAGCTGGCTGAGGCCGAAGCGGTCGGCGTCATAGACGATGATGGTGTTGGCCGTGGGCACGTCTAAGCCGTTTTCGATGATGGTGGAGCAGAGCAGCACGTCAAAGCGCCCCTCGTAGAAGTCCAGCATCACGTCCTCCAGCAGGCTTTCCTTCATCTGCCCGTGGGCCACGGCGATGCGCGCCTCCGGAACCAGCGCCCGCAGGCGGGAGGCAAAGGCGTCAATGTGCTGCACGTGATTATATAAGAAATAAACCTGCCCCTGCCGGTTCAGCTCCCGCATGATGGCGTCCCGGATCACCGCGTCGTTGTAGTCCAGCACGTAGGTCTGCACGGGATAGCGCTCGTCCGGCGGGGTCTGGAGCAGGCTCATGTCCCGCACGCCCACCATGGACATGTGCAGGGTGCGGGGAATGGGCGTGGCGGAGAGGGTCAGCACGTCCACGGTCTTTTTCAGGTGCTTGATGGCCTCCTTGTGGGCCACGCCGAAGCGCTGCTCCTCGTCCACGATGAGCAGGCCCAGGTCCTTGAAATGCACATCCTTGGACAAAAGCCGGTGGGTGCCCACCAGGATATCCACCTTGCCCTGGCTCAGCTTGGCCAGGGTCTCCTTTTGCAGCTTGGGGCTGCGGAAGCGGGACAGCACGTCGATGTTCACCGGGAAATCGGCGAAGCGTTTCAGCATCGTATAATAATGCTGCTGGGCCAGGATGGTGGTGGGAGCCAGCAGCGCCACCTGCTTGCCGTCCATGACAGCCTTCATGGCGGCGCGGAGGGCCACTTCGGTTTTGCCGTAGCCCACGTCGCCGCACACCAGGCGATCCATGTTGCTGGGCGCTTCCATGTCCCGGCGAATGTCGTCCACCGCCTTTTCCTGGTCTGGGGTCAGTTCGTAAGGGAAGGCGTCCTCAAATTCCCGCTGCCAGGGGGTGTCCGGGCAGAAGGCGTGGCCCGGGGTGGCCTGGCGCTCGGCGTAGAGCCGCACCAGGTCGAAGGCCAACTTCTTCAATCCCGCCTTGACCTTGTTCTTCTTTTTCGCCCAGTCGTTGCCGCTCAGGGAGTTGAGGGGCGGCGCGGCGTCGGGGCCGCCGATGAATTTCTGCACCCGGTCGAACTGGTCGGTGGGCACGTAGAGTTTATCGCTGCCCTGGTACTGGATCAGCAGGTAGTCCCGGTAGGTGCCTTCGGTCTGCAGCCGCACGGTGCCCTTGAAGATGCCGATGCCGTGGGCCTCGTGGACGACGTAATCCCCTTCTTTTAAGTCGGTGAAGGCTTCGATGCGCTCTCCGGCGTTCTGGCGTTTGCGGACTTTCCGGTAGCCGGAGCCGAACAAATCGCTGTCGGCGATGACGGCTAACTTGCAGTCCGCCAGGGTGAAGCCGTGGGACAGGGTCTGGGACAGGATCACCGCGTCCCCGGCGTGCGGATTCGGCTTTTCCTCCCCGGTGGGGGTGGGAACGTCCAAGCCTTCCAGGGCGGTTTGCAGCCGGTGGGAGCGGGCTTCGCCCCCCGCCATCAGCAGGGTCAGGTAGCCCTGCTGCTTCCAGGCTTTCAGGTCCCCCGCCAAATCCTTGAACCGGTTCACGTATTTCGGCGCATTCACCCCGGCGAATTTCGCAAGCCGGGTAGGTTTCAGCTCGCCCATGCTCCGCAGGAATTCCATCAGCAGGTGAATGGGCTTGCCGTTCAGGGCGTCCACGGCCTCCTGCCAGTCCCGCAGCAGGGCGGCCTGCTCCGGCACCGCCTCCTGCCGTTCCAGGGTCAGCTTGAAATCCTCCCGGAAGCCCGCGATGCGGTCATCGCACCGGGCTTTCACCCGTTCGGGCTCCTCGATCACCAGGATGGGATTCTCCAGATAATCCCACACCCAGGCGCAGGGAACGTCCAGTGCCCCCGCCCACAGGGCCAGATTGGGAGACTGAATACCCTCCTCCAATTGGTCGGCGTCCCGGAACAGCCGGGCCACGCCGGTGTCGTAGACCTTGGGCGCGGCGGCTTCCACGATCTCCCCGGAATCTTCGTCCTCGTCCTCCGGCAGCGGCGGCAGGTCGGGGGACAGCAGACTCTTGGGCAGGCGGTTCAAATGCGCCCGCACCAGGGCGCGGATGTCCCTGGCCCGCTCCTTCGGCAGCAGCCATTCCACCGCGGGATAAAACGCCGCTTCCTCCATTTTTTCCAGGCTGCGTTGGCTGATGGGGTCGAAGGCGCGGATGGAGTCCACCTCGTCGTCCCAGAATTCGATGCGGGTGGCGCTGTTTTCCGCCGGGGAAAAGGCGTCCACGATGTCGCCGCGCAGGGCGCACTGGCCCCGCCCCTCCACCATGTCCACCCGTTCATAGCCCATCTTTACCAGCCGGGCGATGACCTCCTGGGGTTCCATATGGTCGCCGGGCCGGAGGGTCACGGCGTATTCCTCATAAGCCGCCACCGGCATCATCCGGCACAGCAGCGCGTCGGCGCTGAGACACAGGATTTTAATTTCCCCGCGCCGGGCCTTTTGCAGCACGGACAGGCGCTGGAACGCGCTCTCCCGGCTGGCGGTGCCCCGGGTGAAATTCACGTCGGGGGCGGGCAGCACCGCCGCGCCGCCGCCCAGCCAGGCGCCGCAGTCGTCCGCCGCCCGCATGGCCAGGGCGTCGGAGGACGCGATATACACGACGGGCCGGCCGGAAGCGCGCTGCAATAAAGCGGCATAGAAGGGCCGCTGGCCCTCCGCCATATCATAAAGCGCGGATATGCCGTTTGACTGCGCGTCAAAAGCCTCCCGAAATGCAGGGGAGGCCTGTAAAAATTCCAATACGTTATTCAGCATGGCGTTTGTTGAAGCGGTTCATCGCCGCGTCGATGCCGTGTTCCGCCCAGCACAGGGCGGCGTCCGCGGCGGTCATGTAGGCGTCGAAGGCGATTTTCCGCTCCTCCTCCGTCTGAAATTTGCTCAGCACCCAGTCCGCCAGATCCCATTCCGGCGGCGGCGCGCCCATCCCGACCCGCACCCGGGGAAAGTCTCCCGACCCGGTGCACTGCACGATGTGGCGCAGGCCGTTGTGGGTGCCGGGGCCGCCCTTGGCCCGGACGCGCACCTGACCGAAGGGCAGGTCGATGTCGTCCACCAGCAGCAGCACGTCCTTGGGCTCCAGTTTGTACCAGCTCATGGCCTCCTGCACCGTCAGGCCCGACAGGTTCATGTAGGTCTGGGGCTTGATGAGCACCAGCTTTTGCCCCTTGTAGATCGTTTCCCCAATGGTGCCCTGAAATTTCAGCTTCTTGATGGGCGTGTCCAGCTTCGCCGCAATGATGCCGATCACGTCATACCCCACGTTGTGGCGGGTGTGTTCATACTTTTCGCCCGGATTGCCCAGGCCCACGATGGCTAACATAGC
>CADBCX010000011.1 GCA_902793245.1 uncultured Eubacteriales bacterium
CGATGAGGTTGACTCTGTCCTTATCGATGATGCCAGGACTCCTCTGATCATATCCGGTCCGGTCGGCAAGGATGCCGCTGACGACCAGTACATGGAGTTCAGGCCCTACATCGAGAATCTCTACCAGAAGCAGCGCAGCCTGGTCAACCAGGTCCTCAATGATGCCAAGAAGGCCATTTCCGAAGGAAAGGAGGACGAAGGCGGGATGCTCCTGCTCCGTGCCAAGAAGGGACTTCCTAAATACCAGCCCCTTATCAAGTTCCTCAGCGAACAGGGCATGAAGCAGCTAATGCAGAAGGCAGAGAACTTCTACATGCAGGACAACGAAAGGGAGATGCCTACCGTCACCGATCCCCTTTACTTCGTAATCGAAGAGCAGCAGAATTCCGTCACCATGACGGACAAGGGACACGACCTGCTCGCCAGTTCGGTGTCCGACTCCAATTTCTTCGTCCTTCCCGACATGGGCAGCAAGATCGCCGACATCAAGAAGGATGAGAGCCTGACTCCGGAGCAGAAGCAGGAGGTGCTCATTTCCCGCCTCCCCATCACGCCCGCCGAGTTCCTGAAAAACGTGAACCGCGCCGTGAATCCCGCTGTCATGGAAAAGCTGTCCAGCAAATCCATCAATACCTGGCTGAAAAGGAACGACTATATCGCCCAGGGCAAAACCCAGGTGGTCATGAACAAAACCGTCTGGCGGCCCACCCAATTCGCCCAGGAAATCGGCATCACCGAAATGGACGTCCCCGACCCCAAAACCGGCGAGATCAAACGCCAGCTCATGTTCTCCACCCAAGCCCAGGAATACCTCCTTACCCACCTGGACGAAATCACCGCGGAAACAAAATAGCCTGCCCGCACATCCCCTCTCTTTCATCGGCCAAACCAAAAAGCCGCCTGATTCTTCCCTTAATCAGACGGCTTCCTGCTTGAATCCGTTGCACTACGGCCTGTCGGCCAGTATGTGTTGTTTTGTTCCTTATGACCATAAGTGCAATGGTTTGCGAGGATTCTTCTTTTTTCTTACAAGTAAAAAACACTGAAAAAGCATAAATACAATGGCTGTTTGGTAGACAAAAGACAGAGATCAGAGGCTGTCATAAACCAGGTGATTTTTACCAGACAATCGCAAAAACCAATATAATATGGCGCGAAAACCCAACCAGCTTGGCAGGATTTCACGCCATTTTCATTTTGAAAAATGAGTTTTGAGACAGCTCTTAAGTTGAATCAAGAAAGAGCAAAGTGAGTAAGCGCGATGGCGGATTTTCCAGCAGTTCCTTGTCTTTCTTACTGCCCAATTACATCATACTGCGGTACAGGGCTTTGATTTCTTCTACGCTGGTGTCACGGGGATTGCCGTGGCGGCATGCGTCGGTATATCATCAAATCGTATAGGTCATGGTTCCGGGCTGCTGGACGCGCTCGCTGCCGTCGGGCAGGCGGACGGTGGCTTCGCAGTTGGCGGGCACGGTGACTGTGAACACAGTTTCCTCCTCCTTGCGCTCCCATCCACTTTCGATGGTGCCGAAAATGCTGTCATAGCTTGCTTTGGCATAGTCCAGGTGCCCGCCGGGCCGGGGCGCGATGATGAAATGGTTCTCTCCGTCCACCCGGATGCCGCAGCAGGTGTCAAACAGCCATTCGCAGACAGCGCCCTTGGAATAGTGGTTCAGGCTGGCAATGCCCGCGTCGCCTTTTGGCCCCTCCCAGGCTTCCCAGATGGTCATGGCCCCGCTCTTGGGCATGGACAGCCAGCCGGGAATTTCATCGTTTTCCAGCAGGCGATAGGCGTATTCAATGTCCATATCCGCTAATACATAGAGGATCATCGGCGTGGACAGGAAGCCGGTGCCGAGACGCCATTTGTAATTGTCCAGCGCCTGGATCAGCCGCTTTTTGGCAAAGGCCGTCTGTTCCTCGTTCAAAAGATTCATGTACAGCGGCCGCACCAGCTTGGCCTGACGGTCGGTGTCCAGGGTAAACTTCGGTTTTGACACCATTTCCTGATATGCATTCTTTGCGCCCTCTGAGTATTCTCTGAGCCGCGGGATATATTCGTTTCTCCCTAAGATGTCGCAGATGTCCGCCATTACTCCCAGCACCCAGGCGGTGTAGGCGGTGGATTCCTCGGGATGCGGCTCGGCAAAGTCCGTCCAGACGAAGGCTTTCACGTCGTTGGGTTCCGCCCATTCGCCGTAGGACTGGCCCGCGTTGACGGCGTACTTCCGGTTTTCTTTGGAAATGCCCAGGGGCTTGGCGTAGATGCCGCCCCACTTACCGCAGCGGGAGATCATGAACTCTGCGTACCGCAGCATGTTTTCAAAGTTGTCCTTCAAAACCTGCCTGTCGCCGTATTTCTTGTAGAAGCGGTACGGCATCCGGATGCCCACATCCGCCCAGCCCACGGAGCCGTTCATCACGTTCATGAACCAGTCTTCGTTGGCGTAAGGCGCGATCTGGGGCAGCTTGCCGTTTTTCCACTGCCGGTCGAACACGTCCCGCAGGTGCTTCCGGGCGAAGGCGGCGTAGTCGGCCAAATAGCTGGCCGTGCCGAAGAACACCTGGCTGTCGCCTGTCCAGCCCATGCGCTCCCGGGTGGGGCAGTCGGAGGGAATGTCGGTAGAGTTGGATTTCAGCGACCATTCCGTGGCCTTGTAGAACTGGTTCACCAGGGGATTGGAGCATTCAAAGGAGGACGTGAACGGGAAATCCGTGTACAGGGCGATTTGGGTGAAGTCCTCCAGCTCAAAGGGAATATCCGTTTCGATCAGGGCGTACTGGAAGCCGCCGTAGAAAAACTTGGGCTTGTATTCGTTCAGGCCTTCCTTGCAGGTATAGGTGAATTCCTGCAAGGGGGAGGCTTTGCCCCTGGTGACGCACTGGATATTTTTCTGGGTGAACTCGCCTGCGTCGTCCAGCATTTCTCCCAGGCGGATGTGGATTTTCTGCCCCTGCTTCGCTTCCAGCCGGAAAGCTAAATAGCCGCACAAGTTCTGGGGGAATTTCAGCACGGTCTTGCCGCTGGGCGTGGTGATCCTTTCGACGGGCTTGAAATGCTCGTGCTCTGTCACAAAGGCATTGTCGGAGGCGGTCAGCGGCACGGAGAAAGCGCATTCCTTCGCCTCGCCCGCATAGGTGGGTGCCAAATTGGCGTCCACGATTTCCCCGTCCTCGTTGTCGGCGAAGCGGATGGGGCCGTCGTTGCTCCAATGCCAGGAGCCGTTGGTAACGACGCATTGGGTTTCCCCGCCGCTGCCAGTGGTTACCAGTTGGGCGATGAGCCTTGTAACCGTTCCGTAGGTGCAGGTGCGGCCTTTGGCCCCGCTGGAACCGCGATACCAGCCATCGGCCAGCTCCACCGTGAGCTGGTTCAGGCCGGACTGAATCAACTCCGTCACGTCGTAGGTCTGATACTGGATGCGCTTGTGGTAATCCGTGGAGCCGGGGGCCAGGATGAAATTTCCCACCCGCGCTCCGTTGATGCGGGCCTCGTACTCACCGCAGGCGGAAATGTACAGCCGGGCTTTTACGGTGTCCTCCGCGTAAAAGCGCTTGCGGAAGCAGTCCACGGGATAGCGCTTGTTCCTGGACGGCTTGTAATCGCCGGTGATCCATTGGGCTTTCCAGTCGGAAGGCGAGAGCAGGCCCATTTCAAAGAAGGCTTCGCTCCATTCGCCGGGCTCGTCGTTCTCGTCCCACAGGCGGATCTTCCAGTTCACCCGCTCCCCGCTTGCCAATTCCTGGGGATAATACGCGCACATGGAATCGCCGACCGCCTTGCCGCTGTCCCACTTTTCGGTGACGATCTGGTAGGCAGTCTGCTTCACGCCGCCTTCGCAGGTCCATTGCAGCCGCGGATGCTGAATATCAATGCCCATGGGGTTTACAAGGTATTCCGTTTTCAGGCGGGAAGCTTTCATGGCTTTTCCTCCTTTTTTGCGTTGGCTGCTTCTGTCAGCTTTTTCGCCATGCGCACCACACGGGATGCGTTGATCAAAAGCTGCTTTCTTGTGACGGCTCCTTCTTTCAGGCCGTTCAGCAGGGCTTTCAGGTCGCCGGGGCCGCCCGGCATCACCAGGTCGCCCCCCGCCGCCGCGATTCTTGCGGCGTTGGGCGCGGGATACTTTTTCTTTCCGGCGTTCAGGACGCCGATGATCCAGTCGGTCATTACGATGCCCCGGAAGCCGAACTCGCATCGCAGGATGTCTGCAATCAGGCCGCGATGCTCGGAGGTGTGTACACCGTTCAAGAGGTTGTAGGAGGTCATCAGCGCGTGGGGCTGGCTCTCCTTCACGGCGATTTCAAACCCCCGCAAGTAGATTTCCCGCATCGCCCGTTCGCTGACGATGCTGTTGCTGCCGTAGCGATTGGTTTCCTGGTTGTTGGCAGCGAAGTGCTTAATGGTGGTTCCGCAGCCGGGATGCCGCTGCACGCCCTGGGTCATGGCCGCCGCGAAGCGCCCGGAAAGCAACGGGTCTTCGGAATAATACTCATAGTTCCGCCCGCAGCGGATGTCCCGGTGGATATTCAGCGCCGGGGCCAGCCAGAGGTGCACATGGAAGCGCTCCATTTCGTCGCCCACCAGGTCGCCGCACTGTTTGGCAAAATCCAGGTTCCAGCTCTGGGCCAGGGCGGTGCCGATGGGAAGGGCTGTGCAGTTCTGCTCATAGATTTCGCCGCTGACCTTTTTATTTCCTGCAAACAGCTTCATGCCCCAGGCCGCGGGTGCGGGCATCAGCTCCATCACGCTTTCCGGCATCACGTCGCCGATGGCATGAACGCCCTTTTCATCCCGGGTATATTGGCGGGACAAACGCAGTCCGGCGGGGCCGTCCGCCATAATCAGGGCCGGGATGCCCTTCTCCTGCAGGCAGTTCACGGTTTCGCCCGCGGCCCCGGCCACGGACTGCCCGGCGTTCCCGATCACGCTTTGTGAACCCTTCTGCCTGAACGCGCCGATGTTCAAAAGACACAGTTCTTCATCGCTCAGTTTTTCCGCCAGCGGATCGACGGTTTCGGAAAGCGCATACTTCGCCGTTTCCGTTTCAAAGGCCGAAGCGCTGACCGCAAGAACGGGAAGCGGGCCGGTTTCTTTTTTCAAAGGCTGTTCCGGCTTCCAGTCGGCAAAGTCCGGCTTTCCAGCCCCATGCCGCCCGCCGCGCCGGTCAACAGTACTTTCATTTTCCGTCCCTCCCAAAAAGCCTTGACAATTTGGCCGTTTCCGGGTAGTATTATATCAACACTGCGTTGATATTACAATCAGCAGATGTTTTTAAAAAGCTGTGAGGTCGACACATTTGAATGATATGTCGATTTCGGGACAGAAAAAAACTGATGGGAGAAGAAAACATGGCGACAAAAAACAACAGGCGCACCCAGATGACGCGCCTGCTGCTGAAAACAGCGTTGATTGAATTGATGCGGGAGAAACCCTTCAGCCAAATCACCATCAAAGACATTTGCGAACAGGCCGACCTGAACCGCACCACCTTCTATCTCCATTATGCCGACCAGCGGGCCTTGCTTTTGGACATTGAAAGCGAGGCGCAGCAAAAAGCGCTGGAATACCTGCGGAACGTGAAACCCGCCGCCGACGCGCCTGCGATGATTGAAGCGTTTTTGCGCTACATTCAGGAGCATGCCGACCTGTTCCGCATCCTGTTCTGCGACACCGGCAGCGAGGACTTCCGCGGCCGCTTTATTCAGAATACGCTGGAAAGCCTGCTCCTGAATATTCCTATGTCCAGTCCGCCGGACGAGGAGCCCTATGTGCTGTGCTTTTTGATGCAGGGCAGCGTCCACATGATCATGGAATGGATCAGAAGGGATTTCGATATTGACGCAAAGCAATTGGCCTGTTTGATTTATCAGGCCTGCAATCGGGTCGCCCCTCCGCATGGAAATTGACTTTCTTTTTTTCAATTGATCGTCTAAAGAACCTTGCGTGGCTTGTCTTATTGAAGTATGTTTGGTAGACAAAACGGTAGACAGAAAACAAAAATCGCTGAAAGTGCTTGACAATAAAGGAATATTGCGTTGGGAAGCTTTGACTGTTAACCGAAGGGCTGTAGGGTCGAGCCTTTCTTGAGGCACCATAGAAATCCTTGTGGATCATTGAACCATAAGGAATTTTTGGGATAATTATCAGGGTGAATATACGATAAGCGCCGAAAGGGAAGGCCGTCTTCTTCAAAGCCTGAAAAAGACGGCCTTCCCATTGATTCAATATCCAGCGTTATTCCGCTGCCACGAAGTCCAGATTGCTCAGGAATTTCACGGCGATTTCAATCTGCTCATCCGTGATGGACTGTCCGGCGTTTGCTTCCGTCTGGGTCAGGACAAATTCGATCTCATAGCCTTTGTAGACGGTATAGAAATCCACGTAATCGATCACGCCTTCAATTTCCTTCACGACCATCAGCTTGGAGCCGTACACCGTTTCCATGTAGGAAACCTCCACCCCGTCTTCCGCCTGGAAGGTGGCGGCGATTTGGGCCAGAACGTCGTCGTCCAGGTCGTTCAGCCGTTCCACTTCAGAGAGCAGTTCATTATAGGCGATGGAAATGGTCATCGTAGGCTTGCTTTCATCCGCCAGGATGGAAGCGATATAGCGGCCTGGTTCCGCCAGGCGGGTGGTGAGCTGATATCCCTCAGGCAGCACACAGCGCAAATCAAACGCGCCGTTCATGCTGATGGTTCCCATGTATTCCTTTTCCGCGTTCTCCGCGAAAGCGGCTGTGCAGCCCAGCGCCATCGCCAGGCACAGCAGGATCATCAATGCTTTCTTCATATGCTCTTTCCTCCAAATCATTCGTTGATCAACGAGCGGATACATATTGCTTGCTGATGAAACCGATCATGCCGGTTTCCGGGTCGCGGACCTGATACCAGCTTCTTGTTTCCCCGATCACGGTCAGCACTTTTCCCTGCGGGCAGGTGGCGATGCGTTCCGCTTCCAGGGAAGGCGCCCAGCGCAGATTCACCCAGCCGGACGCGCGGGAGGGGCGGGCATACACATTGAACTGCTGCGGCACCAGCCTCCCCGTTTTGAATTCGGCGTTCATATCGGATAGGGCCTTGGCAGCGTCCACAGAGGATGCGGAGGCGGGCGAAGCCGTGGCGGAAGGGGTATAGCTGCCGGGATTGTAATTGACCAGATAACGGGCGGAAAGGAACGCAGCGTATTCGCCGCCCTGATACTGGTAGTAGATCCGCGCCCATTTGCCGGAATTTACGAACTCTTCCACGTATACGCGGGTGCCGTAGGGCAGCGAACCGAGCACCTTGCCGTCCGGATTGTTCCGTACGTTCAGGCTCTTGCCGTTATCGGTTTTCACGTAGTAGTATCCCGCGCCGGCTGCCATGGCTGCGGGGATCAGCAGCGCAGACAGCATGAAGGTGACGAGCATGAGAGAAATCAGTTTCTTCATTCTTTGTTCCTCCTTTTTTATCAGATCATTTGGCTTCCACAAAGTCCAGTTCGCTCAGGAAATCGATGCACATCTGAACCTGCGCGTCGGAGAGGGACTGATTCTTGGCCTCAGGATTGGGCGTCATGACGAATTCGATGGAATAGCCCCTGTACACGGACAGGATATCCACAAAGTCCGTGTCGTCGCCCACTTCCCGGGCGATGAGCAGCTTGGTGCCGTAAGCGGTTTCCCGGTAGGTGATTTCCACGTCGTTCATTTCGGTGAAGCTTGCTTCCAGACCCTTGAGCGCTTCGTCCGGCAGGTCGTTCATCCGTTCCACGTTGGCGAACAGCTCGTCAAAGGCAATGGACAATTGCAGGATGGGCTTTTCCTTGTTTTCGCTGGTGATGAACGCGTTGATCTTCGTCCCCAGGATGTTGACGAGCTGCATGGTATAGCCCTTGGGAAGCTGGCATTGAAGGGAGAATTCCCCGTTGACGTTCAGCTTGCCCATCTGCTCTTTGACAGTTAATTCGGGAGCGGCGGTTCCCAGCACGGTCACAAAGTTTTTGCTGATGTAGCCGGTCTTGCCCGTCTCCTGGTCGATGGCCTGATACCATTTATCCGTTTCGCCGATGGCTTTCAGTTCCCGGCCATCCGGCAGGGAAGCGATGCGGTCGGCCGCCACGCCGGGTCCGACGCGGAAATTGACCCAGCCGGAAGCGCGGGAGGCGCGAACGGAAATGATCAGGGGATGCGCAAGGGACCGGGCGCTTTTCAGCTGCCGGTTGAGTTCTTCCAGGTTCGCTTTGCGTTCCTTTTCCTCGGCCACTTTTTCGGTGTCCTTGGGCTTGGTGTTTACCAGATAGCGGGTCATCACGTACCCGATGCCGTCCCGGGCTTTCTCGCTCCGGATGCAGCTCCATTCCGGATTGACGATGACGGGGCTTTCCACGATCACCTTCGTGCCGTATTCCAGCTGTTCGATCACGTTGTCGCCGGCCCTGGGTTCGCTGCGAACGTTCAGCTTCCCTTTGTTCTCGGTATAGACATACATAGTCTTGGGCCATTCGCCTGAATAGAGGCCCATCATTTCTTCCAGGCTCACCGGGAAGCCTTCCGGTTCGTCATCTTCCGCCAAAGCCATGGGCATGGCTGTCAGCAGCAAAATAACCGCCAGAAGGAAAGCGGCGATCTGTTTTTTCATGAGCAGAATCCTCCTTTCAATTTTATATGCGGGTGAATCCATCGGCTTGCATGGCTTCGCCGATGGCAGAAAACAAAGGTTATTCTGGCATTTTCTCAAAGAGCAGCCCGTCCCCGGCGTTCTCTTTTTCGTCCATCCAGGTCAGGAAGCCGTCTTCCGTCAGCGCGAAGGCGGCGTCTCCGTCGTTATAAACTTCCGTCGCGGAAACAAGCTCGCCGTCATCGCCATAAACAATTTCCGTGCGGGTTCCGAAGGGCATGGAAACCAGCGTATTGTTTTCCTCATGGTAGAAGCAGCTGTATTCCCATTCCGTGTGCTCCCACGCACTGCTGCCCCAGCAAATCAGCACCCGGAAACCTTCCTCTTCCCAATGTATTTCGATGGACGCCCGGCCGCACTGCCATACGCCCTCAAACGCGGCTGCTTCCGCGGGCATGGGAGCGTAATCATCCTCCGTAGAAGCATCCGCGCGCTCAAAAATCACTTCCACATCCGGATTCTGGTCGTCATGCCATTTGAGCACAGGCGCTTCTTCGCCGCCTTCCAGCGTAAATATTCCCGCCGTGCCGGCGATCTTCGCTTCGCCCAGCTCCGGGTTTTCTTCGGCTGTGACAGGCGCATCCCAGAACTTGCCCTTATCGTAGGTATAGCCGTTCAGGCCGCCGTCATACCGGATCGTCGTTTTGAAAACATACGCGCCGTGGGTCAGCGGGGAAGTGATTTCAATATCCCAGCCGCTTTCCGGGTTCTTTTCGACGGTCATCCGGGCAAACTGCGTTTCGGCTTCCAACCATTCACCGGAAAGATCGGGGCCTTGCGCTTCCTCAGCCGGCGCGGAAGCAGCGCATAAAAGCAGAACAAGCATCAGGAATGCGCAAAGTATTTTTTTCATATCCGTTTCGCTCCCTTCTGTTATTGAACTGTTTGATCGGCAAATCAAACATTGGTATAATCAGTGTACTTGGCTGTGTCCAAAGAATGTCCAAAGGACAATCGCCCGTTTACTTTGCCTTTGATGCGCTCCAGGTCAGGATGCCCTCTGTCAAGCTGGCCCAGGAATACGGGTTCATGTATTCCCCGCGATAGGCGTTGATCATATTGCTGTCCCCGGAAAAGAACAGATAGGCGTCGCAGATAAACGCGTCCGGCTTGACGCGAAGGATGCCTTTTTCGATTTCCATGATCTCCGATACGCCGTATGCTCGCAGCGTATCCCGGAGGGACCGGATGTAAACGTCCATCTGTTTCTGCATCCCGCGGTCATAGAGCTGGCCTTCCCACACAGCGGCGAAAACCTCCGCTCTCGAGACCCCGGAGCCCTGCTTGTCCACCAAAAAGGCCAGGATCTCCTTGCTTTTCGCCAGATTGAAGGCGATCGGCCTGCCATCCGCATACACGTCGAAATATCCGAATGTTTTGATGTATATATGCGGGGGAGGGGAGGAAGCTTCCCCGCGGTGCGCATAAGTGATTTCAGCCGCCAGCTTTTCCAGCGAAACAGGCTTGAGCAGATACCCCGAGGGATGCACCGCGTAAGCGTCAAAGGCATATTCCTTATAGGCAGTCAGGAACAGAATGACCGTTTTCGGCCTGACCTGCTTGATTTGCGACGCCAGGGTGATCCCGTCGATTTCGGGCATGTTGATGTCCAGCAGCGCAATGTCCGCAGGATGGCCGCGAAGATAGGCCAGCGCTTCCCCGGCGCTGGTAAAGCCTTTCACCTCGTCGATTTGAGGCAGCTGAACACATTGATTCACGGTATACTCGACAGCCAGCGGCTCGTCGTCCACGCAGATAACCTTCATTTCCGCTCCTCCTTTTTACCGTTCCCGGCAGCTTCCGGGATCAGGAGCGTCACGCTGGTGCCCTTCCCGATTTCGCTTTTCAGGATCATCGTCCCGCCGCACATCTGCTCCACCCGGTTCTTCACGTTCCGGAGGCCGATGTGCGATTCGCCCGACAGCTGTTTTTGCCCAGGATCAAACCCGGCCCCATTGTCCTCGATCGTGACCCGGTGCATGCCGCCCTCCCGGGCGGTGGATACCGTCACCCGGCCTTCCTTCCGGCTGCGCACCCCATGGCGGATGGCGTTTTCCACCAGGGGCTGAATCGTCAGCGCCGGAATCTCAAACTGCCCGTCTTCAATCCGGTATTCCATGTGAACGTTGGGGAAGCGCAGTATCTCGATTTCCGCATACAGCCGGGTGTGCTCCAGCTCCTTGGCAATCGGGATCAGATCGGATTGGCTCAGCGATTCCAGATTCTGCCTCAGGTAGACGCTGAAATTCTCCAGCGTCTGATCCGCCAGCGGCGGGTCTTTGACGTAGAGCGCCCGAATGGTGTTGAGCGCGTTGAACAGGAAATGCGGCTGGATCTGGGTCATCATGATCTGGATGCGCTGGGAAGCCATCAAATCGCGTTCATGCTCCCGGACGAACTGCAAATGCAGCCAGATATAATAGAACACGCTGCCGGCGACGATGGCGTTGGTCAGGTAAGAGACGGCCTGATCCTCCTCGCTGTGCACCTGATAATCCAGGGCAACGGAAACCACGATCATGACCGCAACGATCAGCGGGATCCATTTTTCCAGTTTTTTTGATTCACGATAGTTCAGGATGGATTGAACAAAAAGGTCGGCCATCAGCGCTGCGCTCACGTACAGCGCGGTGTTCGCCAGCGGGCCGGAAAGATAATGATTGTCCCCGGTGATGGTGAAGCAGACGCCGGAAAACAGCGCCGTACAGTAAACCGCCGCGTTGATTCCCACAAGCGCCCAGCAGGGCCAGTGATTCCGCTTTGGCTGCACGATAGCAAGAAACAGAATCAGGAACACCGGACGGATGGAATACCCGCAAATCGCGAGAATCGTCCGGAACAACGGCCTCGCCGGACCGACGGCCAGTTCATGCTCCCACAGATTCTGCACGATCAGCACAAAACACAACGCGATGATGATCAGCATGACCCGGCGGTTATTCTTTTGCAGGTAGGGATCGATCAGCACGGTAAAGCTCAGGCCGATCAGCAGAAGCAGCAAAAGGAATACTTCGGAAAGAATGCTGATGTCCATCGGCATGACCGCCTCCTTTCCCTTCGATTGCGGCGCGCCCGTTTCAGCGGGAGGAACGCAGGGGGTCTTTGATCTGCGGACAATCAGAAAAGGCGGATACCCCAGCAATATCATTGCATAGTATGATAGCCTATAAAATATTACAAAGATGGAAAAAACTGAAAAAGATAAGATAACTCAAAATTTCCGCTGCCGCAAGCCGAGGCCTGGCAGCGGCAAGGTCACATGGCGGGGTGGTATGATTCCATAGGAGAGGGATTCGATACAGTTTTCCCCAGCGTCGTTTTCAGCAAGTCAATATCCACAGGCTTGGACAAATGGGCGTTCATACCTGCCTGGAGACATTCCTTCACGTCCTCTTCAAAAGCGTTTGCCGTCAGGGCGATGATGGGGATGGTCTTTGCGTCGGGCCGCGCTAATTTTCTGATCTCCCGCGCGGCGGTGAGGCCGTCCATCACGGGCATCCGCATATCCATCAGAATGGCGTCGAAATGGCCGGGGTCGTTCTGCGCAAACAGATCCACCGCCAGCTTGCCGTTCTCCACCCATTCCGTGGTGATTTCCTCCATCTCCAGCAGGTCGATCAGGATTTCCGCGTTCAGGGGCTGATCCTCCGCAATCATCAGATGCAGCCCGGAAAGAGAAGGCGCGGCCTCGGCCTGTTCCTCCGGATTCGGCGCTTCCTGCACCAGCCCTAACGGAATGGTGACGGTAAACTCTGTGCCCGCGCCCTTTTCCGATTCCACCTGGATCGTGCCGCCCATCATCTCTACAAATCGCTTCGTGATGGCCATGCCCAGACCGCTGCCGTGATACCGGCTGGTGTTGCCGCTGTCCTCCTGGGTGAAAGCGTCAAACAGCTTGGGAAGAAATTCCTTGTCCATGCCGATGCCGGTATCCTTCATGGTAAAGCAAAGCACAGCCTTGTCATTTTCTATGGCTGTCTGCGCCACGGCAAACGTGATCGTTCCGGGCTGGTCGGTGAACTTCACGGAATTGCCGAGAATATTGATGATGATCTGCTTGATTTTCAGGCAGTCGCCGATATAGCGTTCACTGAGGGGCCCGTTCCTGTTGCAGATGAAGCGCAGGCCCTTTTCCTCGCACTGTCCGCCGATGATGACGCTGACCTGATCCAGCAGTTCCCGGAAAGAGAACTCCTCTTCCTTGAGCGTCATCCGTCCGGATTCGATCCGGCTCATGTCCAGAATGTCGTTGACGATGGAGAGCAGATGCTTGGCGCTGGTATCAACCTTTTCAAGCTCCTCCCGCGTGTGTCCTGAAATGCTTTCATCCCGCAGCACGATGCTGTTCAGGCCGATGATCGCGTTGATGGGCGTTCGGATCTCGTGGCTCATCCGGGACAGGAACTGGGATTTGGCCCTGTTGGCGCTCTGGGCTTCCTTCGCTGATGTGATCGCGAGGCTCTTGGCGCTTTGGGTATAGATCACCGAAATGAAAATCACGGCTTCCAGCAGGGTGAACAGAACCAATAAAGCCAGAACGATTTTCAGCGGCCGGTAGAACACTTCCGTATGGATGAGGGACAAGGACTGCCAATCCCCCTCGATTCGCTCCGCGTAGACCATATATTTCTGCCCGTGGAAGCTCACCACGAACTGCCTGCCGCCGTCATGATACAGTTTCTCGGCCAGCACCGCGCCCAGGGTTCCGGTTTCGTCCAGATAGTTTTTCCCTAATTCGGCGCGGTCAGAATGGGCGACGACCTGGCCGGTTTTGCTCAACACCAGGCCGAAGCTGTCCGGGGACTGCCGCGTGATGTCCTCCGTGATCTCCTGCACGCGCTGCAGGCTCACATCCAGCGCCACCACGTTGACCCCGTCGGAAAGCTGCTTTGCGATGGTGGTCAGCACGGTGCCCGTATGCTCGTCGAGGTAGGGGGTGATGAAGGACACGTCGCCTTGATCGGCCATCGTTTCCTGATACCAGGGGCGCTCCGTCGGCACGAAATCCTCCGGCGGCACCCAGCCCACGCCGTCCAGGTATTCGCCGTTGATCCAGCCGTACAGGCCGGTATAGTCCTTGTCGATGGCTTTTTTGATGCTGGCGGATTCCGCGGTGATATAATCCAGGATTTCTTTGTTGGATTTGCCCTCCACGATCATATCGTCCACAACATGCGCGGCGAGGACGACCGTGTTCTTTCGCACGATGAGGTAATTGTCCAGCTCTTTTGCCGACTGGACGGCATTCACTTTCCCTTGTAATTCAATGCTCTCTTTGGTGGATTTATAGAGCTGATAGCCGCCCACGCCGGTGGCCGCGGCGGTCAGCAGGAAAACCAGGGTGGTGGCAAGGACGCTTTTCAGCCCGATATTTTTGATGACCTCCATTTTCTTGAACAAGCCCCTGGTTTTCACATTATCTCCTTTCAAAGTACCCCTCCTCTCCGCTTTTGAAGGAATTGAAAAGAACATGCAACGGGGCATCAAGCGCCGGCGGCATATCACGCGGTTTGTCCCGTGCCGCTATTGTGCGCGCTCTCATTCTGGTAGATAATAGGTAGTGCCCCCGGCATTGCAGCAACGTGGAATTGCCTGACTGCCTGAAGCGAAAGCAAGCAGCAGGAATTACCGCATACAAAGGAGGGCACTACATTTTTTCTGTTTTCCTTCTATAATATTGCCATCTTCGGGCGCCGGATGCTGTTTCCCTGCGGTCAACCGCGTTTCTTTGGCCCCGTCGCACCCAAAGTTCAATGCTCTTCGGCGTTCAGCAGGGCTTCCAGGGCTTCGTTGGATTCCGCCTGGACGAACAGCGGCAGCAAAGCGTTCATGGCTTCGGCGGCGGACATGCCTTCGATCATTTTCCGCAGCTTCTGGGCGATGGCCTGTTCCTTGTCGGTGAGCAGCCATTCGTCGTGAACGGTGGAGCACTTGTCGGGCGCCAGGATCAAGGGCTGATTGGGCCCCTGCTGGCGAAGGGCGCAGGTCATGTTTCCGTTGCCCTCAAAGCTCTGGAGAATGGCGTTGTCCAGGTCGTTGCTTTCGGTGATCATGGTGGTCACGATGGTCA
Source organism: uncultured Eubacteriales bacterium (assembly GCA_902793245.1). Taxonomy (GTDB): domain Bacteria; phylum Bacillota; class Clostridia; order Christensenellales; family Aristaeellaceae; genus RUG563. The sequence goes on from CADBCX010000011.1 coordinate 14,735, forward strand.
GGCTGCCGCCCTCCCGGGTGTTCCGCGCCGCGCCGAAAAAGCGCTTGGGCTTATTGAGCGCGCCGGCGGCCAGGCCGTTGCTGAGGGTGCGGGCGGTGGACGGAGCGATGGCGTTGCATGCGTTCGCCAGGCGGGTCAGGCTGTCCACCAGCAGCACCACGTCGTTTTTCGCTTCCACCAGCCGCATGGCGCGTTCCAGCGCCAGTTCCGCCCCGCGCACCTGGTTTTCGGGCGTTTCGTCAAAGGAAGCATAAGCCAGGTCGCAATCCACGGTATCGGCCATTTCGGTCACTTCCTCGGGCCGCGCGTCCAACAGCAGCATCATCAGATGGGCTTTGCCGTGGTTCTTGGCCACGTGGGCGGCCAGCTTGCGCATCAGCGCCAACCGGTCGACCCGGCTGGAGCAGCAGAGCATGGCGCGCTGGCCAAAGCCGATGGGGCAGAGCAGGTCAATCAGACGCAGGATGGGGTCGTTTTCCTTTTTTCCGCTCAGCGTCATCCGCTTTTTCGGATAGATGGGGGTCAGATCCTCAAACCGCGGGCGCTGGGGCATTTCATCGGGCAAAGCGCCGTTGATCTCCGTGATGTACAGCATGGCGCTGTACCGGTCGGACTCCCGCTGGGGCCGGACTTTGCCCACGACATAATCGCCCGTGCACAGAGAGAAACGCCGGATCTGGGCGTTGGAAATATATACGTCCTGCTTGCCGGAGAGGTAATGGTTCGTGCGCAGGAAGCCATAGCCGTCGGGGTGCACTTCCAGCACGCCTTCGCCGTCGTAGCAGTCGCCCGCGGCCAGGATCTCGGACAGGCCGGGGTTCGCGCCCTGCTCCCGGTGCGGCGCAAAGCTGGGCTGGGAATAGCCGTAGCTGCTCTGATTATAGCCGGGATTGGCGGGCGCGCCGCTGTAATCCTGCTGCACAGGCGCGCCGGTATAGCCATGATAAGGCTCCGCCTCCTGGGAGGGCTGCTCGGGGCCGAAGCGGTTCACGTAAGTGGGCTGCTGGGGCCGGTGCTGTGTGCGCGGGTCCGGCCTGCCGGTATAGCCGCGCGCCTCCTGCGGGGCGGACTGCGCGGGACGGGACCAGGTATTGCCGCTTACGGGGCGCTGGTAATTCGGGGCCTGGGACTGATACGTGCGGGGATTGTGCCAGGCGCGGGAGCCTTCCATCGTGAAAGCGGGCGCTTTTGCCGAAATGGTGCTGAGAGAGGAAGCGGCGGGCTGCTGCGGTGCCGGTGAAGGAACGGGCCGGGAAACCGTCCGGGCTGGGGCGCGCAGGGCGGGATTGGCCGTGAGCACGGGCACGTCGTCCTCATCGTCGATTTCCTCGTCGTCGGTGATGATGGCGGCGCTGCGAATAGGCCGTGAAGCGGTTTCCCTTTCCGGAGAAAGGGGTTCCGCCGGCGTTTCGGGCGAGCCGCCCGCCGCGGCTTCTTTCAATTTTTCCACAATGCCCTGCTTATTGATGCCGGCTCCCAGTTTGACACCCATTTCCTTGGCTTTCTGGCGCAGCTCGATGACGGACATTTTTTCAAAAGACTCGCTCATCCATATCCTCCTTGAATGACAGCGTACAATGAAATGACAACATGAATCATTCCGTTTTGACAGAACGGAAGAAGGAGAACCGAGGGGATATCCATTTCCGAATGATAAAGCGGCTCTTAAGGAATTCTCATTGCATGCTTCTTTCTCATGAAATTGAACGGCGCTGTTGAATCTCCAGCCGTTGATCGTATTATATCAAATCCATATGAAAATTTCAACCGACCCCGTGAAATAATTTTACCGCTTCGTTTCTTGATGATACGACAAAAAACGGCTTTCATGCAGGATGAAAACCGTCGAATCTGACAGAAAGCCGTCAGGGCCTGCGAAGTTCGTAGGTGCATTCGTCGCCGTTTTTTTCGCCCGGGCGTTTGGCGGGGCGGGCTTCCGGCTCAATGGCGCGCAGGGTCATGCCAAGGCGCTCCATCACGTTCCGGGAGGGAGTGTTCCGGCTGTCGCAGTGGGCAATCACGGTGTCCGCGCCCATGACCTCAAAGGCTGTCCGCATCAGTTCCCGGCCCGCTTCTGTCGCGTAGCCTTTGCCGCGGTGCTCCGGCAGCAGGATCCAGCCGATTTCCGCCGTGCCCGGTTCCGCTTCCACCCATTCCACGCTGCCGTCGCCGATGGCTTCGCCGGTTTCTTTTACCACCAGGCAGAATTCCCGGGCGCGGATGGGCGTTTTTTTCCAGCTTTTCAGCGCATAATCCAGGAACCGCCGGGCGTCCGATTCCGGCGTGGTGCCGATGCGGCCCCAGTAGTAAAGGTATTCCGTGGTCGCCGGGTCGGAGGAGATCCGCAGGATCAGGGGATAGTCCGCTTCCGTGAAGGGCCGCAGCGCCATGCGTTCCGTTTCCAATTGGTAAAATTCTTCGTATCCTGTAGCCATAAGTTCTCCTGTTGCGTACAGAAAAAGGGCCGCTTGCCTCATTGGAAAGCAGCCCTTTTCTTTGCCCGTTACTGGGCAGCGGTCTCAGTGGGATGCACGGAAACCTGTTTCTTGAACTTGCCCTTGCGTTCAAACTTCATCACGCCGTCCGCCTTGGCGAACAGGGTGTCGTCCTTGCCGATGCCCACGTTCAGGCCGGGCAGGATCTTGGTGCCGCGCTGGCGCACCAGGATGTTGCCAGCCAGCACGAACTGGCCGTCAGCCCGCTTCGGGCCCAGACGCTTGCTTTCGCTGTCGCGGCCGTTCCGGGTGGAACCCATACCTTTTTTATGGGCGAAAAGCTGAAGATTAAGCTTCAACATGATTGTTACCTCCATATTTACAATTCGTTGAGAAGAATATACCGGGAATACTCCTCCGCTAAATCGCGCATTCCCTGGCGCAGGGTTTGCAGGATCACCTGGGCGTCGTGGCCGCTGTTCCTGGGAACCGCCACGCGCATGCGCCCGTCCGATGTTTTCACCGTCGGCTTTGCGCCCGCCACCGTTTCCAGCGCGTTGACGCAGGTGGTGGTGAGGACGGAAACGGCGGCGCACACGATGTCCTGTCCCGCCTCGGCATAACCGGCGTGGCCTTTGACGTCAAAGCCGGTGATGCATTCGTCCTGGGTTCGCAGCGTTACGCGGATCATACTCTCAGCCGTTGATACCGGTGATTTCCACCTGGGTGAAGGGCTGACGGTGGCCAGCCTTGCGGCGATAGTTCTTCTTGCTCTTGTACTTGAAGACGACGATCTTTTCGCCCTTGCCGTGGCGAACGATTTTGCCGGTCACGCTGGCGCCGGTGAGGTAGGGATTGCCCACTTCGATGGTCTCGCCGGAGAGCATCATCACGGGGAACGTGACCACTTCGCCCACTTCGTTTTCCAGCTTTTCGATGTAGATGGTGTCGCCCTCGGACACCCGATACTGTTTGCCGCCAGTCGCAATAATCGCGTACATGTTAGCAGCACCTCCTATTATTTCTCGCCGGGCTTCCACGGAGGGAAAGGAGGCGTATTTCAGCCATGGGGCAGCGCGGACGCGCTTTAACAAAGCCCCTCCCGAGCGGTTACCGAAGAAGTATATCATGAAAGGAAAGGAATGTCAACGCTTTTTTGCGAAAAAACGAGCCGAAAAACTGAGCTGAAAAACTGAGCAGCCGGATCAATAAATCGTCCTGATTTCCTCCACTCCGACCTGCTTCCTGAATTCCTCCAGCCCCTGGCTGTCCACCATCATCAGATCGTGGAATTTGCCGGTGGCCTTGTCGATGAAGCCCACGGTCATTTCCCCTGTGCAGATGCTTCGCCGCACGGCAGGCTCCTGCTTCTGGGGGTCAAAGGAAAACTGGGGAACCGTTTTTTTGTGAAACAAGGGCATTTTAACCGCTTCCTTCCATTTTATCCACTTGCATTATATCATTTTGCGGCGTTTCCGGCAAGCGCCGGACGGAAATTCATCCCATCCTTGTTTATTACTTCTCGGCAGCTTTACATTGCCACGATCTGCTTGCCTAAAGCGCAGCTGCTGTGTTGTCGTCGGTCGCCGATGCTACAGCATCGCCTCCCTCCTCCGCCTTGCATCTGACACTTTATCCTGCGCATCTCATTGGCAATATATTGCTGCCAAAGGAATAACAGCTGTGTTGGGAAGGGGAAAGACCGGCGGGGTGAAACCCCGGAGTTATCATCCTTGCGCAGCATACGAACCCCATTGAAATGGTTTTTTGCAATGCTTCTATCGGGATCAACGAGCCTCCACGCTTTATTCTCATCATTCACTCTGTGAATTTTTTTATTTTCACTCCGTGATTTTTTTTATTTTCCCTATTGCATTTTTCCGAAAGATGTGCTAATATAGATTTGTTGACCGGTTCTTGCTGATATAGCTCAGCCGGTAGAGCGCATCCTTGGTAAGGATGAGGTCCCCAGTTCGAATCTGGGTATCAGCTCCAAACCCCGAAAGCCTTGTTTCATCAAGGCCGGAGGGGTTTTTCTTTTCCTTTTTTAGAGCGTTTTCCGGGCGAACGAAAAGGGAGAAACGCATACAGAGCGTAAAAAAGAGGGCCGGGGGAGCGTTTTCCCCCGGCTTTCCTTATCAGAAGACAATCAATCTGCGTTCTATTCCCTTTCCTTGATCGGGCTGTTTTTCAGCGTGGTCTGGATACGTTTCAGGGCGCGCTGCATCACGTCCTTCTGCTGGGCGCTCATCCCCTCGGGGGGCGGATCGGCGCTGCAAAGCAGGCGGTACTGGGTTTTGCCGCTGACAGTCTGCCGCCAGATATAGGTGGGCGTATATTCGATGCTTTCAAAATGGATCATGCCCTGCTCGTCGCTGCGGATGCCAAGGTGCAGCAGCAGGCCGCAGATATCGTAAGCCTCCCGGGACTTGGAGAGCAGCGTGCCCAGGGAATAGGCCACGAAGGCGGTGTGGGTTTTTCCGTCCGGGCCGGTGCGGTAGATCAGCTCCATGGGCAGCACGCGGCTGGGCCGGGCGCCCAAAATCACGTCCGCGCCCATTTCGGCCAGCGCCTGGGCGGTGTTTTTCTGGGCGGTGGTCACGGAAGTGGCGTCCTGCCTGCCCCAGTACATGCACACGATCACGCACCGGGCGCCCTGGTTGCGGGCGGACTGGATGTCGGCCCGGGCCATGCCTTCGTCGTAGACGGTGAAAAAAGAGTTGTCCCTGGCCAGCTCGTTCCTGCCCTTGGAGGTCAGGGCTTCGGTGTAGGAGAGGATGGCGACGATGCCGCCGTTTACCTGCACCAGCCGCACCCGGGACGCGCCGGAAGCGTTGATGCCCGCGCAGCCCAGCTGGCGGCTTTGAAGCACGGAGGCCGTGAGCTCCGCGCCCTGGCGGCCCTGGTCGAGGATATGCTCGGTGGCCAGGGCGACCTGGTCAAAGCCCATGGACTGGATGGCGATGGAGGCCTCGGCGGGCGCGATGGTGTCGCTGTATTTCCGGTCCGTGGAGTTGATCGTTTGGGGGAGCGTGACCAGGTTCACATCGCCGTAAATTTTGGAGCGGAGGGGCTGGACGACGGGCTCGTAATGCAGGGCCTTTTCGGACTTGTCATATACGGAATCGGATATGTCGCTCTGGAAAGAAAGCATTCCGCCGGCGGTGAGGGTGAAGGAAAACGGCTGGTAGGGGTTGGTCACCGGCGCGGCGGTCACGGGCACGGGCGTGGCGGGGGCCGGCGTGACGGGCGCCAGCGTGACGGTGACGGTGCGCACGGTCACCTGGGGCTGGCCATTCCCGCCGCTGACGTTTTGCACCAGGGAATGCACCGCGCTGTTCATACGCCGGGCGTCCATCGACAGATTGACGCCGTCCCCGCGGATCCTGCTGAACATGAAAACGCATCCGCCGATGACAGCCGCTGTCAGGCAGATGGTCAGGATGCTGCCCAGGGATAAGCCCCGACGCTTTTTGCGCATGAAAAAAACCGCCTTCCTAATCAGTGTGGAGTTATTTCAGTTAGGAGTGAGGAGTGAGGAGTTTTTATATAGTAAAATGATTTCTAATACCAGATTGCCGAAAGCGGAGGTAAATAAACTCCTCACTCCTAACTCCTCACTCCTAACGAAAACAACTCCTAACTCCTAACTGTTCACCTCTCCACCCTGATCATGCTCTCCACCTGCACATCGTCGGAGGCGATGGCGGCGAGGGCCTTGCGGATGGCGCATTCGCCCGCGTCGTGGGTGATGAGGACGATCTGGGCGTGGCCGTCCACGGCGTCGCGCTGCATGAGGTTGCGGATGCTGATGCCCTCGTCGCCCAGGCAGGCGGTGATATGGGCCAGCACGCCGGGCCGGTCGCTGGCGGTGAGGCGCACGTAGAAGCTGCAATGCCAGTCGTCGGTGACGGTGAGGCCCTGGGCCAGCTCGTTGGTGTTGCGGAAGGTGGGATGCCGCGGCGTCTCGCGGGACACGGCGTACAGCATGTCCGCCACTACCGCGCTGGCGGTGGGCGCGCTGCCGGCTCCCCGGCCAAAGAGCATCATGTCGTCGCAGGCGTGGCCGTGGAGGAAAATGGCGTTGAAGCTGCCGTTCACGGAAGCCAGGGGATGGGCGTCGGGGATGAAGGTGGGATGCACCCGGGCGTCGATCACGCTGCCCTTGCGCTTGGCGATGGCTAAGAGCTTGAGGGTATAGCCCAGTTCCTTGCCGAAGGCGATGTCCGCGGCGCTCACCTGGGTGATGCCCTGGCGGTAAATCACGTCGAAGGGCACCCGGGCATGGAAGGCCAGGGAGGAGAGGATGGACAGTTTATAAGCCGCGTCGAAGCCCTCCACGTCGCTGGTGGGGTCGGGCTCGGCCAGGCCCAGGCGCTGGGCGTCGGCGAGCACTTCGGCGTAGTCGCTGCCCTCCTGGCTCATGCGGGTGAGGATGTAGTTGGTGGTGCCGTTCACGATGCCCATCATTTCCTCGATGCGGTTGGACTGCAAAGAATCCAGGGTGGTGCGGATGATGGGGATGGCCCCGCAGACCGCGGCTTCGTAGTACAGCCCGCTGCCGTGCTTTTCAGCGGCGGCCTGGAGGGTGTGCCAGTTCAGGGCCAGGGCCATTTTGTTGGCGGTGACCACGGTCTTGCCCATCTCCAGGGCCCGGAGCATGTACTGGGTGGCGGGGGTTTCGCCGCCCATGAACTCCAGCACCATCTCGATGCCGGGGTCGTCGGTGACTTCCGCCGGGTCGGTGGTCAGCAGTTCCTGCGGCACCACCTGGTCCCGCTTCTTCTTCACGTCCCGCACCAGGATGCGCTTCACGTCGAACTCCACGTCGGCGCGGTGCAGCATGTCCGCCTTGAATTCATTCAGCAGCTTCCATACGCCGCAGCCGATGTTGCCGCAGCCCAGGAACCCAACAGATACTTTTCGCATGAGCTTGTTTCTCTCCTTTTTTGACAATAAGCATTCGATCAATAGGCAATGACCAATAGGCACATACACGTTTACACGCATACACGCAATTTTTCGCAACTCGTCAGAAAAAAACGCTGGTTGGGGGTACGCTCCCTCATCCCTATTGCCTATTTACTGTTCTTCTCATAAATCAGCCTGAGCCCTTTCAGGGTCAGCAGGCCGTCGATATGGTCGATGACCCCGGACTTGGAAGCGATCAGCCTTGCCATGCCGCCGGTGGCGATGACCTGGGCCTTGGGGCTGCCCATCTCCCGGCGGATCTCGTTGACCAGGTAGATCACCTGGCCCACATAGCCGTTGATGACGCCGGACTGTAAATTGGCGATGGTGGTCTTGCCGATCACCCTCTCCGGCATGACCAGCTCGAAGTGGGGCAGCTTGGCAGTACCGGAAACCAGGGCCTCGCTGGTCAGCTTGATGCCGGGGGTGATGCAGCCGCCCAGCAGCGCCCCGTTCTCGTCCAGGGCCCCGAAAGTGGTGGCGGTGCCAAAGTCGATATAGACGCAGGGGCCGCCGTAGAGGGTATAGGCCGCCACCGCGTTGCAGATGCGGTCGGAGCCGATCTCCCGGGGGTTGTCGTACTTGATGTCAATGCCCGTCTTCACTCCCGGCCCGACGGTCATGGGGTCGATGCCGAAGTAGTCCCGGCACATATGCTCCACGGTGAAGTTGATGGTCGGCACAACAGAGGACAGGATGATGCCGTCGACCCGGCCCCTGTCGATCTTCTCATGGTCGAACAGCTGGGTAATCATCACCCCCAGCTCGTCGCTGGTATACTTCCGGGTGGTGGACAAGCGCCAGTAATGCACCATCTCCGCCCCGTCAAACAGCGCGGTCTTGATGTTGGTGTTGCCGATGTCGAGGGTGAACAGCATGGGGATTCTCCTTTTGTAGGCATTAGGCGATAGGCATTAGGGAATAGGGATTAGGCAATAGGGATTAGGCATTAGGCATTAGGAATGTACCCCAACTGTCATCCCGACCGAAGCGGAGCGATAGCGCAGCGGAGTGGAGGGACCTAAAAGAAACAAGTTTCTTCCAGCCACATATTGCCAGGCTCTCAGGTCCCCCTTCGACTTCGCTCAGGGCAGGCTCTTCGACTTCGCTCAGGGCAGGCTCTTCGACTTCGCTCAGGGCATGCTCTTCGACTTCGCTCAGGGCAGGCTCTCCACTCCGCTTCGCTTCGGTCGGGATGACAATGGCGGCGGCTTAAAATGACAATGTGTAACCTGCTGTCATTCTGAGCCAGCGGAGCGATAGCGCAACGCCAGCGAAGAATCTCATTGTTATCGACGAAAATGCCCAGCCGGTGTTTTTTTTCGGTGAGTTGCGAAAAATTGCGTGTATGCGTGTAAACGTGTAAAGAAAGCTGGAAGCTCCTTCCAAACCATTCCTTCCCGGGCTTGGGCCGCTTTGTCAAATCAGCTTCGCTTTTTTCAGCGCCGCGCCGATCGCGCCCGTGACCACGGCGGCCACGATCATTTCCACCACGGCGTTGATGCCCACGGAAGCGATGATGAAGGCGATCACGCCCCGGCCCGCCATCATGTTCTGGATGTATTCCGTATTGCCGAACAGCAGCACCAGGCTGGACATGAACAACAGCGTATTGAAGAAGGCAGCGGAGAAGCCGGTGATGACGCAGGACAGGTATACATTCAGCTTTTTGCTCAGGGCTTTATACACCAGCGCCGCCAGCACGCCCACCAGCACGCGGCTGACGAACCGCTGGATAAAGGTCAGCACCGGGCTGATGCCCACCAGCACGGCTCCCATGCCGCTGAATCCCACCAGGCCGAAGCATTGCAGGAAGCTGATCAGGCCGAACACCCCGCCGATGACGGCCCCGCCCGGCACGCCCATGGCGATGGCGGCGATGGCGACGGGGATCATGTTGAAGGTGATCGACAGGCCCGCGGGTTGGGGAATGTTCACGTAGCCCAGCACGATCAGCAGGGCGGTCAGCAGGGCGTACATGGCCAGCTTGACAGTTTTGTTGTTCCGATTTGCAGTTGTCATGGTTCTTTCCTCCGTTCAAGTTCTTTTCAGATACCCGACGATGTATGGGGGGTTCCTTTGATTTCGCGCCTGTCCAGCCCCGGAAGGGTACCGGCATGCGGCGCTTTCCTATTATATCAGATGTCCCCTGGAATGTCAAAAAACTGGAGGGCAAATACAGCGAAGAAACAGTGGGGGAGAGGGAAGAAGAAACGAGAGTACAGAGTTCAGAGTACAGATATTTTACTCTTCACATTTTGGCCATCTGTTATTGGATGACTATATAAATCTGAACTCTGTACTCTGCACCCTGTACTCTCATTCCCCCCCCTTTATGTCTTTTCTGACCAATAGACGGATCAAAACCGCATCATACAATGTATATATCAAAACCATATGATACATTATCGCCAAAACAGCCAAAAAAAGACTGTACGCTTTGCCAAGTTGTATTTTCGCCCGGAGCGTGGTATACTAAACCTGGCAAGTGAAAGAAAGCTTGCTTGCCGCCGGAAACGTTTCCGGAACACCAAAAAGGAGATCGGTTCCTGAAAAGGAGATGAAAACCATGATCATCCACATTCACGTTGACTCTATGAAAGCTGCCGAACGGCTGAGCAATATCTGCAAGGGATACGACAACGATTTTTTCCTCCGGTCTGAAAAGTTCTGCATCGACCCCAAATCCACGCTGGGCATCATGGCCATGATGTACTCTGTGCGGAACCGGATGTTCCTGGACACCGGCGCGATGGGAGAAGCGGAGCTGACGCAGTTTCTGCGGGAAATTGACAGCTACCTTGTAAAAGAGGAAGAAACCGCCGTCGGACAGTGATCATGGAAACCTGGGCGCTCCAGGCGCCTGACCTTTACGACAGCCAGCAAAATACGGCTTTGATATATCAAATCCCCGGCAGGCGTGCGATTCGCACCTGCCGGGGATTTTGCTTGTCTCCTTTACATTTCCTTTTTCATCGTGATCAGGTGGAACTGCGGCTTTGCGCCGAGGCGCACGGGCAGGCCGGACGTGCCCACCCCGTTGCTGACCAGGATATCCGCGCCATGCTCGTGATACCAGCCGGAAAGGTAGCGGCTGCCGTATATGCTGGAGGACTTGATGGCGTGCCCGAACACGGCCACCTGGCCGCCGTGGGTGTGGCCGCAGAGAACCAGCTGGTAGAAAAGCGGGCCGGGCATTTTATAGGTTTCCGGCAGGATATCCGGCATGTGCGGGAGAAAGACGGTATAATCCGCGGTTTTTGCCGCCGCGGCTGTTTTTTTCAGGTCGGGCTTGGCGTAATAAAAATCATCGCAGGATACGAAGGCCATCCGGCTCCCTTTCCGCTCCAGCACAACGCCGTCGTTTACCAGCGGAATCACGCCCTTGGCCCGCATGGCTGCGATCAGCTTGTCAAAGCTGTCCTCCGGCAGCGTCCGGTCATGGTTTCCCATCACGCCCAGAACCGCCGTTTTCGCCTGGAATTCCTCCTCCAGATCCGACTGGAAAAACTTCACCGCGTTTTTGGAGTTGTCGGAATAATCGCCGCCGAGAATCACCACGTCGGCATGCAGCTTGTTCACGCGCTGCACCAGGTCCCGCAGGCGCTCGGCCGGAAACAGCGGGCCAAAGTGAATATCGGAAAGATAAACGATCCGGAACCCGTCAAACCCCGCGGGGATGTGCGGCGACCAGTACAGCTCTTCCACCAGGTTCAGGCGGGACGCTTCGTAAAGCGGGTAAAAAATCGGCCAGGGAGGCAGCTTTGCCAGCATTTTGCCCATCCATGAAGGAGTACGGGGTTTCCGCCTGACTTGTTTGGGCTGCATCAGCGAACCCTCCTTTTCCTGTAATAGAAATAGTTTATCACATTCTCTCCTTTTGCGCAATCATTCATTCACAGGACAAACAAGAATTGCCAGGAAATGGAAGGAACAGAAGCGCCGCTTTGGGCTCTTGACAGATAAGGGATTTCATGTATATTATACGGATGGAGATTCCCACGAAGAAAAAGGAGGAAATCACATGCGCGTATTACTGACCGGCGGCGCCGGATACATCGGCTCCCACACCGCCCTGTGCCTGCTGGAGGCGGGCCACGAAGTGGTCGTTTTGGATAACCTGGACAATTCCAGCCCCGAATCCCTGCGCCGGGTGGAGGAACTGACCGGCAGGAAAGCGCCCCTGGTGGTGGGGGACTGCACCGACGAAGCCGCCGTCACCGCCCTGTTTGAACAGTACGCTCCCATCGACGCGGTGATTCATTTCGCCGGGCTCAAGGCCGTGGGCGAATCCGTGGAAAAGCCGCTGAAATACTACCAGAACAACCTGGACGCCACCATGACCCTGTGCAAGGTGATGCCCAAATACAACTGCCCGGTGCTGGTGTTCTCCTCCTCCGCCACGGTCTACGGCACCAACCAGACCATGCCCCTGCGGGAGGATTTCCCCACCGGCTGCACCAACCCCTACGGCTGGACCAAGTGGATCAGCGAGCGCATCCTCACCGACGTGGCGAAGGCCGACCCCACCCGGTCCTTCATCCTGCTGCGGTACTTCAACCCCATCGGTGCCCACGAGAGCGGCCGCATCGGCGAAGACCCCGCGGGCATTCCCAACAACCTGATGCCCTTCATCTGCCAGGTGGCGTCCGGCAAGCTGGATCACCTGCGGGTGTTCGGGAACGACTATCCCACCCGGGACGGCACCGGCGAGAGGGACTACATCCATGTGATGGATCTGGCGGAAGGCCATTTGGCCGCGCTGGAATACGCGGTGAAGCGCACGGGCGTGGAAATCTTCAACCTGGGCACTGGCACGCCCTACAGCGTGCTGGACATCGTGCACACCTTTGAAAAAGAAAACGATCTGAAAATCCCTTATGAGATCACCCCCCGCCGGGCGGGCGACATCGCCGTGTGCTATGCCGACGCCACCCGCGCCAGGGAACTGCTCCACTGGGAAGCCAAGCGCGGCCTGAACGCCATGTGCCGCGACGCCTGGAACTGGCAGAAGCAGAACCCCAGAGGCTACCCCAAAGAAGCCTGATCGCCCGCACGCGAAAAGCCTTCCCCGGACAGCGGGGGAAGGCTTTTTATCCTTTTCTTTTTCGTTTGGGGATAGTTTAAGCGATTCCCTTATAGTTTTTCCCTATAACTTGTAATACATTTCTCATAATCCCCGAACCCTTGACAGGGACAGGCCAATCTTTTATAATACATACCAACAAGAGGCGAAGGGAGGGAAACCCATGAAGCGGAAGGAGAGCGTCCGGAGTATGCGAATGTCCTGCCGCGTGAGGGTTTCCTCGCGCTGTTTGCGCCGCGCCGCTTGACATACGCTGACCGTTGCATGCGCCGCTTCGCAGATATGCGCGGCGGCTTTTTTATGAAGAAAGGCTGGTATACGTTTGTCGGAAGAAAAACCCATCCTGGAAGCGGCAGGCGCGGAAACGCCGCTGATTGAGATCAAGAACCTGCGCAAGGTGTACCAGGTGCCGGGGGGCGAAGTGGTGGCCCTGGACGGCATCGACCTGAGCATCAACCGGGGCCAGATCTACGGCATCATCGGCATGAGCGGCGCGGGCAAAAGCACCCTCATCCGCTGCCTGAACCGGCTGGACACGCCCACCGACGGCCAGATCCTGATCGACGGGCAGAACATCCTGACCATGAACAATAAGCAGCTCATGGCCATGCGCCGCAAGGTGAGCATGATTTTCCAGAGCTTCAACCTGCTGATGCAAAAGACCGTGGCCCGCAACGTGCGCTATCCCCTGGAAATCGCCGGGGTGCCGAAAGCCAAGGCCAACGAACGGGTGAAGGAGCTGCTGAAGCTGGTGGAGCTGGAAGGCAAGGCCGACGCTTATCCCATCCAGCTTTCCGGCGGCCAGCGGCAGCGCGTGGCCATTGCCCGCGCCCTGGCCTCCGACCCCGAAGTGCTGCTGTGCGACGAGGCCACCTCCGCCCTGGACCCCATGACCACCCAGTCCATCCTGGCCTTGCTCCAGGACATTAACAAGCGCCTGGGCATCACCGTGGTGCTCATCACCCACGAAATGGCGGTCATCCGGCAGATTTGCAGCCGGGTCGCCATCCTGGACGGGGGGCGCATCGCCGAGGAAGGCACGGTGGACGACGTGTTCGTGCACACCCGTTCCGCCGCGGGCAAGCGGCTGTTCGGCATCCTGCCCTCCGAGGAGGAGGACGCGGTGTCCGACGTGCCCGCCCTGCGCATCGTGTTTGAAGGCGGCAAGGAGGGCATGCCCATCATCGCCGGGCTGGTGAAAAACTGCGGCGTGGACGTGAACATCCTCTCCGCCGACATCAAGCCCATCAACGGCCAGCCTTACGGCCAGATGATCATCGAATCCCCCGACGACCCCGACGTGCGCATCCAGGTGGTTCGGTATCTCACCGATCAGGGCCTGACGGTAAAGGAGGTGCGCCAGGGATGAACTGGTCCCACATTTTCTGGCAGGTGCCCTACAAGGTCTGCATGGACGGCTGGAACGGCCTGGGCAATTTCCTGTATAAAACCGTGTTCGGCTTCGTGTTCGAGCGGTCGTGGAAGATCCTGTGGCCCGCCCTGGGCGAAACCATTTACATGACCGTGCTGAGCACTTTGCTTTCCTACATCATCGGCATCGCCCTGGGCGTGCTGCTGGTGGTGACGCGGAAGGGCGGCATCAAGCCGATGCCCAAGTTCAACATGGCGCTGGGCACGGTGATCAACTTCCTGCGCTCCATTCCCTTCATCATCCTGCTGGTGATGCTGCTGAACGTGACCCTGGCCGTGACCGGCCGCATGACCGGCACCATGACCATTTCCTTCCCCCTGACCATCAGCGCCTTCCCTTACGTGGCGCGCATGGTGGAGGGCAGCCTGATGGAGGTGGACGGCGGGGTGATCGAGGCCGCCAAGGCCATGGGCTCCACCACCTGGCAGATCATCTGGAAGGTGCTGCTGCCGGAGGCGACGCCCTCGCTGATCAACGGCTTCTCCATCTGCATGACCACCATCCTGGGCTACACCACCATGGCCAGCGTGGCCGCGGGCGGCGGCCTGGGCGCTACGGCGGTCACATACGGCCTGTCTTACCGGCAGTATGACATCATGTACGCGGCCAGCATCATGCTGGTGGTGCTGGTGCAGGTCATTACCGTGGCGGGCACGTCGCTGTCCCGGAAGAAAGACCATCGGATTCGGTAAAACAGTTATTTAAGCGTATGCTTGAATATAATTATTTGAAGGAGGCTCTCTTATGAAAAAGGTTGTTGCGATCCTGCTGGCTCTGGCGCTGTCTCTGGGCGTGGTTTCCGCCCTGGCTGAACCACTCAAGATTATCGCCACCCCCAATCCCCATGCCGAAGTGCTGGCCCTGATCAAGGACGATCTGGCTGCCCTGGGCTATGAACTGGAAATCGAAATCAACGAAGGCTATCTGGTGGAGAATCCCTCCACCGCCGCGGGCGACACCCAGGCGAACTTCTTCCAGCACATCCCCTACCTGAACCAGTACAACGCCGATATGGAAGCAACCGGCCAGGCGGCGAACAAGCTGGTCTACGTGGTACCCACCCACTTTGAGCCCATGGGCCTCTATCCCGGCACCAAGTCCAGCCTGGATGAAATCGCCGAGGGCGACATCATCGTGGTGCCCAACGACCCCGTGAACATGACCCGCGCCTTCATCCTGCTGGCGGACGCCGGCCTGGTGACGCTGCCCGAAGGCACCACCCTGGAAAGCGTTGTCACCAAGTTTGACATCGGCAACCCCAAGAACCTGGAATTCCAGGAAGCCAACGCTGAACTGGCTCCCACCATGCGGGACGGCGCGGCCTTCGTGGTCATCAACGGCAACAACGCTTCCCTGGCGGGCCTGATCCCCGGCAAGGACGCCGTGTACTTTGAACAGCCCGGCAGCCAGGCCGCCGAAGCCTATGTGAACATCTTCGCCGTGAAGCCCGAAAACGCCGAGGCCGATTTCGTCAAGGCCCTGGAAAAGACCGTCTACACCCAGAAGGTGTACGACCTGATCGTGAACAGCGGCTTCGCCCCCGTGTTTGAAGTGCCCGCCGAATAATCGTCATTCCAAATCATCAAAGGCCGCGTCCGGTTCGGGCGCGGCCTTCTTTGTGCATTCAATCAATTTCTGCCTTTGACCATGGTGAGGGCGATGCGCTTTTTCTTTTCGTCCACGCTGACCACCCAGACCTTCACGACGTCGCCGACCTTGACGACCTCGGAGGGGTGCTTGATAAAGCGGTCGGCCATGCGGGAAATGTGCACCAGGCCGTCCTGATGCACGCCGATGTCCACGAACGCGCCGAAGTCGATCACGTTGCGCACGGTGCCGGTCAACTCCATGCCGGGCTGCAGGTCTTTCATGTCCAGCACGTCGGTGCGCAGGACGGGCTTGGGCAGCTCGTCGCGCGGGTCGCGGCCGGGCTTTTGCAGTTCGGACAGAATGTCGTTCAGGGTGGGCAGGCCGATATTTAATTCATTCGCCAGCTTGTCCACGCCGTACTCCTTGGCTTTCAGGGCGATGCCCGGCAGGCCGCCGTTCTTCATGTCCTTGGCATCGTAGCCCAGGGTGGAGAGCACCGCCTTCGCCGCGTCGTAGCTCTCGGGGTGCACGGCGGTGGCGTCCAGGGGGTTCCTGCTGTCCATCACCCGCAGGAAGCCCGCGCACTGCTCAAAGGCCTTCGGCCCCAGCTTCGGCACCTTTTTCAGCGCGGCGCGGGAGGGAATGCCGTTTTCCTCTCGGTAGGCCACGATGTTCTTCGCCAGCGCCGGGCCGATGCCCGCCACGTGGGAGAGCAGCTCGGCGGAAGCGGTGGAGACCTCCACGCCGACCAGGTTCACGCACTGCTCCACCACGCCGTCCAGGGCGGCGGTCAGCTCGTTCTGTTTCAGGTCGTGCTGGTACTGGCCCACGCCGATGGCCTTGGGGTCGATCTTCACCAGCTCGGCCAGGGGATCCTGCATCCGGCGGGCAATCGACACCGCGCTGCGCTGCGTCACGTCGAAGTCCGGGAACTCGGCGGCGGCCAGCTTGCTGGCGGAGTACACCGACGCACCCGCCTCGCTGACGATCACGTAGGCCACGCCGGGCATTTCGGGCAGCAGGGAGGCGATGAACTGCTCGCTCTCCCGGCTGGCGGTGCCGTTGCCGATGGCGATGGCGGTGACGCCGTACTTCTTCACGAAGCCCTTGATCAGCTTCGCCGCGGCGGCCTTGCCCGCCTCCGCGCCGGGGAGGGTGAAGTGGCCCACGCCGGTGTCCAGCACCTTGCCGTTTTCGTCGATGACGGCCAGCTTACAGCCCGTGCGGAAGCCGGGATCCACGCCCAGCGTCACCTTGCCCTTGATGGGCGGCTGCAAAAGCAGTTGATGCAGGTTCTGGGAAAAGACTTTGATCGCCTGCTCGTTGGCCCGGTCGGTCAGTTCGTTGCGGATCTCCCGTTCCATGGAGGGGAACAGCAGCCGTTCCCAGGCGTCCTCGCAGGCTTCCTCGATCTGCTTGGAGGCTTCGGAGCCGGGGCGGACAAAGGCGTTCTTCACGCTCTGCACGCACTTGCCTTCCGGCGGAATCAGCGTGACCTTCAAAAACTCCTCCCGCTCGCCCCGGTTGACGGCCAGGACGCGGTGGGCCGCCATCTTCGGCACCGGCTCCTTGTAGTCGTAGTACATG
>CADBCX010000012.1 GCA_902793245.1 uncultured Eubacteriales bacterium
GGAATCTCATCGGCGGTGAGATCAGGCGAAACGAGCAATGTCCGCTGTGCGGACTTGCGACGATTGAGCCTGCGGAAAGAGCCGCCATCCCGGATGCTTTGCATCCGGGGAAAGTAAGGGAAAAATCCTTTGGGGAAAGTTTACTTTCCCCCGGGAATTTTCCCTTACTTTCTTAGGCCAGAAGCCCTCAAACTTTCGTTATTCCCAGCGCGGCAGGCGGAACATGTTTTCTCTCCCTACCTTGCTTAATCGCCTATTGGGATGCAAGGGATACATCCCTTGCCGCGGGGTCTGGGGGCGCGGAGCCCCCAGCATTTCTCCTTGTTTGATTTCATCCTTGAAAGATTTGACTTTTTTCTGAAAATCGTATTACTGTTCAAAGAACCCCAGGGACGCCAGCGCCCGGATGGCGCCGCGCAGGTAGCCGTCGTCCGTCAGCGGCCAGCGGAAGCCCAGGCGGTACAGGGCGTTCTTGGTAAAGCTGTGTTCCTCGGGCACATAGCTGCGCACGGTCTCCGCGTCGGAGGACAGATAGCTGATGAGGCCGGACACCAGCATGTTCTTGTGTTCGTTCTTCATGGCCTGGGAGAGGCGATAGGTAAACTCCTCATCCGATACGTTGTCCACCGGAATGCCCTCGGCGTTCATGGCGGCAACCACGTCGCCCATCTCGATCCAGTGTCCGTTGACGGCGTGGAAGACGGTAAACTGATCCGGCGTTCCCGCCAGCAGCCGCACCGCCTCCGCCACCTTGTCGATGGGAGAAAACTCCACGGGTTCAGCCAGCATGGCGATGGGGAACGCGCCGATGGCGGCATAGCCCCGCAGGCCGCGCATGAAGCCGCTGGTGACAAAGTTCACCTGGAATTCGCCGTCGCTGTTCCGGCTCATCAGGTTGCCGACCCGGATGATTTTGCCCCGCAGCCGTCCCGCGGAGACCGCCCGGAGCACCGCTTCCTCGGCGTCGAACTTGGAGCGCACGTACTGGTTGGACAGATCCTGCCCGAAGAACAGCATGTTTTCTTTCATGACCAGCGTATCCGGCAGGGCGTGGTTCACGTTCTCGCCCGCCACCGACACCGTGGAAATCTGCACCAGCCTGCTGCCGGTCTTTTCACAGAGGGCAATCAGGTTCTTCACGCCGTCCACGTTCACCCGCTGCAGGCTGTCGTCGCTGGCAAAGTGCTTCACGCTGGCCGCGCAGTTGATGAGCGTGCGGAAGCCCAGATTCCCAAGCTCTGATACCAGCTTCCCGTCGGTGATGTCGCCGTCGACGACGGCCAGCCTGCCGCTGTCAAAGGCTTCCCGGTAATCCGAATCAAAGTAATAGACCAGCATGGATTCCAGCCGCTTCCTTGCGGATTCCAAACGGCCTTTGCGGATCAGGCAGGTCACTCTGCCGGAGGCGTTTTCCAGCAGCTCCCGCAGCACATGGATGCCAAGGAAGCCGGTGGCCCCTGTGAGCAGCACATGGCCCAGATCGCCCGCGGAGATATTGCCGATGTGCTCCATGGTGTTGCATTGGAGCGCCTCTTTGACTTCCGCGAT
This sequence comes from uncultured Eubacteriales bacterium, assembly GCA_902793245.1. Taxonomy (GTDB): domain Bacteria; phylum Bacillota; class Clostridia; order Christensenellales; family Aristaeellaceae; genus RUG563. The sequence continues at coordinate 1,549 of CADBCX010000012.1, forward strand.
TTCCCGATCCCGCCGGGGCAGCAGCGCAGAGCAGGCCGCTTTCGGCGGCGTTCCGGCTTCCGCGGCGGCGGGCGCGCCCTTGCTCAGCACGCTCCTTTCCAGCGCTTCCACCGTGGGATGGGCGAAGATGTCCTGGTAAACAATGGGCAGACCGGCGACCATGGCCTGCATAGCGACCTTGGAGGCCAGCATGGAGGTGCCGCCGATTTCAAAGAAGTCCTCGTCAACGCCCACGGACGGAACGCCCAGGGCCTTGGCGAACATCTCCGCGATCTGCTGTTGCAGGGGGGTGGCGGCGGGCTTCCTGCTGCCCGCGTTCTGCTGGGTCTGGGGTTCCGGCAGGGCTTTTTTGTTGACCTTGCCGTTCACCGTCAAGGGCAGTTCCGTCAGGTGGACGAATACGCCGGGAATCATGTAGCCGGTCAGGGTCTGCTTCATGTGCCGAACCAGCGCCGCTTCATCCACCGGGGCGTCGGACACGTAGTAGCCGCAGAGGTACTTGCCTTCCCCTTCGCCCCGGACCAGCGCCACGCTGCGCTTGATGCCGGGGAAGCTGTTCATGACGTTCTCCACGCCGTCCAGCTCGATGCGCAGGCCGCGAATCTTCACCTGGTTGTCGTTGCGTCCGCAGTGGATGATCCGGCCGTTCCCGTCGAAATAGGCGATGTCGCCGCTGCGGTAGGCGTTCAGCGTTCTGCCCGCCCAATTCGTCTGGATGAACTTGTCCTTTGTCTGCTCCGGCAGGTGGATGTAACCTCCACCCACCTGCGCGCCCGCGATGACCAGCTCGCCCCGGGCATAAGGCGGCAGGAGGTTGCCGAACTTGTCCCGGATCAGGAACGCCGTGTTCAGCGTCGGCCCGCCGATGGTCACCGGCCCTCCGTCCAGCGTGCCGATGCACACGGAAACGCAGGTCTCCGTGGGGCCGTAGCTGTTGAACAGGGTGCCCCGGAAGCCCGCCTCCCGGATGCGGGCGTACATGGCCGCCGGGAAGGGCTCCGCGCCGACAATCAGCGCATTGAGCCCCGCCAGCGCTTCCCGCGCCTCGGGCACATCCAGGATCGTTTGCAGGTAGGAGGGCGTGCACTTCATCATGTCCACGCCGTTGGCTTTGATCATGCGCATCAGCAGCAGCGGATTGTGGATTTCCTCCTGGGTGGCAATAGCCACGGCACGGCCGTGGAACAAGGGCATCATTTCCTCAATCACGGACACGTCAAAGGTAATGGCCGCCAGCGCCAGGAAGGTGGTGGAGTTGTCCACGTACGCCTTCGCAAGCGTGTTCTTTTCGTCGTAGCGCAGCAGGTTGGCCAGGTTCCTGTGGAGGATCTCCACGCCCTTGGGCTTGCCGGTGGAGCCGGAGGTGTAGATGCAGTAGGCCGGGCTGTCCGGATCGATGGCGGGCAGCGCCGCGGCTTCCTCCGCCGAGGCGTACACGCTGTCCAGCAGCATCACGTCCAGACCCGCGAACAGGGCGGCACGGGGTGCGCACACGGCCTGTTCGGTCACCAGCCGGGTGACGCCCGCGTCCTTGAGAATGTAGGCGATGCGGTCGTCGGGGTATTCCGGTTCCAGCGAAACGAACGCGCCGCCCGCAAGCATGATGCCCTGCCGGATGGCGTACACGTCCGCCGTGCGGTCCATATACAGCGCCACCCGTTCGCCCGGCTGGACGCCCGCGTTCAGCAGCGCCCCGGCCACCTTCCGTGCGCGCCTGCCCAGCTCGTTATAGGTCAGGCGGACAGCGCCGCTCTGGGCGATCACGGCGGTCTTTTCCCCGTAAGCGGACACCGCTTTCAGGAACAGCTCCGGCGCGGTGGGAGAGGCCGCGTCGTCAAAGGTATCGTTGAACCGGCGCAGCTGTTCTTCCGCGTCCCGGGAAAGAATGGAAACGTCTTCCAATTTCGCGCAGCGGATCAGGCCGTTCACGGCGCTGTCCACCGCCTGGATAAAGCCGCGCATATAGGCTTCGCTGTACAGGTCGCCCCGGTATTCCATCAGGTAGCGGATCGCGCCCTGCTCGATCACCACGTTCAGGTTGATGGGCGCTTTCGCTTCGGACAGGCCCAGGTCTTCCATCTGCGCGGGCTGCCCGCAAAGGGTGTCAAAGGCGAAGTCCTCGCCCTGCCAGGCGAACATCACGTCCGTCCCCACATGCAGGCTGCGGCTGATCTCAGCGAAGGAATAAACGTCGCTGTTCTGGGAATCGGCCAGCTGCCGCGTGACTTCCCGCGCCAGTTCCGCCGGGGTGACGCCCGGGCGCTGGGTGACCACGATGGGCAGGGTCTTGACCAGCATCGCCACGGTACGGACGAACCGGGAATCGTTGCGGCCCGAGTAGATGCCCGCGAAGGCCGCGGCGTCCACGCCCAGGTATTTATCCAGCGCCAGCCCGAAGGCCGCGGAGAACAGGCCGTTCATGGAGCAGCGGTTTTCGTCGCAGAAGCGTTTGAAGGCTTCCGCCGGGGCTGCGCCCGACATCGCCAGGCCGCGGGTCACCTTTTCATTCGCGCCGTGCACGTCGCCCGCGGGCAGGTTCACGGTTTCCGCGTCGGCCAGCAGCTGTTCGTAGTGGGCTTTTGCTTCGTCGTAAGCGCTGCCTGCCCGGAGCTTTTCTTCGTTGAGCGACACATCGTAAGCGGTGAAGGCTTCCGGTTCGAGCTTCTCTCCGGCGTAAGCGCGGGAAATATCGCTGAACAGGATATTCAGGGAGCTGCCGTCGGCAATGATATGATGCGCCTCGAGGAACAGCCAGGTGCCTTCGCCCCGCAGCACTTCCGCCCGGAACAGCCTGCCGCCCAGCAGCTTGAAGGGCTTGACCAGCGCGGCTTTTTCCGCTTCAATGTCCTGAATCTGCCGCACGGGAATCGCGCTTTCGTCGAAGGAGAAGTCTCCGTCCATGCGGCGCATGCGCACATCCCCGTCGTCATTGAGGAACAGGCGAGTTTTCAGGATGGGATGGGCGTTGACAGCGGCCACGATGGCGGACTTGAGCCGGTCAACATCCAGACCGTCGGCGATTTTCAGCAGGATGGGGACGTTGTAGACCGTGGAATCCGGCTTGGACACGCACTCCACATACACGCCCTCCTGGGTCTTGGTCAGCCCGTAGTCGGCGTTCACCGCGAAGGCTTCGGCCTTTTCCGCGCCCGTCAGGAAGGCTTCCAGCTTTTCGACGGTGGGATTGGCTTTCAGGTCGCGGGAATTCACGGTGACGTCAAAGGCTTTGGACAGCAGCACGTTCAGGCGGATGGCCCCGATGGAGGAAAGCCCCGCTTCGTAAATGTCCGTGGTCACGCCGAAATCCTTATGCCCCACCACGTCGGCCACGCAGTCGAAGATTTTCTGCTCTGTTTCGTTCCGCGGCGGCACCAGCTCCACCTGGCTTCCAGCGGCGCGCACGGGCTTGGGCAGCGCCCGGCGGTTGACCTTCTGGTTCTGGTTCAGCGGGATGGCGTCTATCTGCATGGTCACGGCGGGCACCATATAAGCGGGCTTCCGTTCGCGGATGAAGGCGTTCAGGGCGGACACATCCACCTGCTCCGCCGAAACCACATAGGCCGCCAGGTACTTTTCCCCGGTCTTTTCATCCTCAAACGCCTGCACGGTGGCGTCCCCGATGCCGGGGAATTCCCGGATCACGGCCTCTACCTCCGTCAGTTCCACCCGGAAGCCGCGCACCTTCACCTGGCCGTCGTTCCGGCCAATGAAGTCAATGCAGCCGTCCGGCAGCAGGCGCACCACGTCGCCGGTGCGGTAGGCGCGTTCATAACCGGGTTCATCCGTGAAGGGATTCCGAATGAATGCCTTTTCCGTCAGGTCGGGCCGGTTCAGGTAGCCCCGGCCCACGCCGCGCCCGGCAATCAGCAGTTCGCCGGGCACCAGCGGCGGCAGGCGGCGCAGGTTTTCATCCACCACGTACAGCTTATAGTTGGCCAGCGGCCTGCCGATGGGGATGCGGTCATAGAGCTTTTCCACGGGCATGGTGGTGGAGAAGATGGTGCACTCCGTGGGGCCGTAGCCGTTGATGAGCAAAGGCGCTCCGTCTCTTGGCGCGACCGGCACTAATTTTTCGCCGCCCGCGGACAGGTATTTCAGCTTGGGCGTACTGGCCATGGTATAGAACTGGCGGCATACCTGGGTGGTCATAAAGGCATGGGTGATTTCCATGCGGTCGTACCACTTCTCCAGCGCCATCAGATCCAGCCGGGTTTCCTCCTCCACGATGCACACGCAGGCCCCGCAGGTCAGCGCCGGATACATGTCCATCATGCAGGCGTCGAAGCCGTAGCTGGCATAGGCCGCCACCCGGCAGCTTTCGTCCAGCTTGTAATAATCCCGATACCAATGGCAGAAGTTGCTCAGGTTCCGGTGCTCCAGCATCACGCCCTTGGGCACGCCGGTGGAGCCGGAGGTGTAGAGCAGGATGAACAGATCCTCCGGATCGGGACGGTCTTTGATGGTTTCACAGGCGGGCAGAGAAGGGATATTCTGAATCAGCAGCACGGGGCCCTTGTATTCCGGTGCCTTTTCCAGCAGCGCTTCGTCGGCGATCAGCAGGGCGCAGGCCGCGTCCCGCATCATGAAGCTCAGCCGTTCCGTGGGATAGCTGGGGTCCAAGGGCTGGTAGGCCGCGCCCGCTTTCAGCGCGCCCAAGGAAGCCGCGGCCATGTATTCGCACCGGGGAATGAGGATGGACACGACGCTGCCCTTGCCCACGCCATTCGCGCGCAGGTACCCGGCGATGCGTTCGGAAAGATCGTCCAACTGGTGGTAGGTCAGGGCCGTTTCCTTGAAGATGACCGCTGTCCTGTCCGGATACTGCTCCGCGGCGGCGCGGAACATGGTAACAATATCGCTCACGGGATAGGGCGTTTCCGTGGCGTTGAACTGATCCATTGCCACCTCTGCCTCGGCGGTCGCCAAACGGATGTCGCCCAGGGTTCCGCTGGCCATCAGTTCGCCCGCCGCCTGCTCCACGCAGCCCGCGAAGAGGCGCATAAACTGCTCGCTGTACCGGTCGCTGTGATACTCGCAATGGAACAGGACGCGGCCCTTCTCCCAGAAGGCCTGGAGCATGAGGGGCGCTTTGGCTTCATTCAATTTCAGCGGGCAGCTTTCGGCCTCCGCCCCGCCGATGAGCACATCCGCCATCTCGCCCTGCCAGGCAAACAGCACATCGGAAGAAATGCCGTATGTCCGGGCCATTTCCGCGAAGGGGTACAAGTCATGGCTCATGCTGCCGACCAGCTGTTTGCCCAGAGCCGACACAAATTCCGCTGTCTCCTGCCCGGGGGCCGCAGCCACGCGCACCGGGAAAGTCTTCACCAGCATGGCCACCGCCCGGTCCAGCCGGGAATCATTGCGGCCGTTATAGATGGTGGTGTAGAGGGCTTCCTTTTTGCCGGTGAATTTGGACAGCGCGAAGGCGAAGGCCGCGTTGAAGAAAGCGTTTTCGGTGACGCCATGGGCTTCGCAGAAGGCGCGGACGGCTTCGGCTTGCAGCTTTGTTTCATGACGCAGCTGGGCCGACCCGGGAGCCTGGCCCGAAACGTCCCCGTCCGGCAGCATTTCCCGGTCCGCGTCGGAGAGCAGGGCGTCGTACCAGTCCTTGGCCTGGGCGTACCGGGGGCCGCCTTGCAGCTTTTCTTCCTCCAGGGCCAGGTCAAAGCCGGTGAAGATTTCCTTTTCCAGCGTTTGCCCGTCGTAAGCGGCGTTGATGTCTTCCAGCAGCACCGCGTCGCTGGCCCCGTCGTAGACGATGTGGTGGAAGTCCATGAAGAGATAATTCTCCGTGTCCGTCTGGTAAATCCGCAAACGGCAGAGGGGCCCGCCCATCAGATCAAAGGGCTGCGCCAGCTCTCCGGGCAGGCTTGGGGCCTGAATCAGTTCCACGGCGAACGCGGCGTCGTCGTTCCGGCGGGCGCGCACACGGCCCTCGTCATCCGCAAACAGAGTGGCTTTCAGATAAGGATGGGCGTTGACCGCCGCTTCCACAGCCGCTTTCAGGCGCGGGAGTTCCACCGCCTCGGACAGCCGGTACAGGGACGGGATGTTGTAGATCGTGGTATCCGGGTGCGCCAGGCTTTCCACCAGGATACCGTTCTGGGTCTGGGTCAGGGGATAGTCCGGGAGAATCTCATGGGTCTCCGCGGGCGCTTTTTCTTGCAGCAGCTTTTCCAAGGCGCGGACGGTGGGATTCTCCTGCAAATCCCGCATGCTCACCGGCACGCCGAAAGCCTTGGACAGCAGCACGTTCAGGCGGATGGCTCCTAAAGAGGACAGGCCCGCGTCGTACAGATCGGTGGTGACGCCGAAGCGATCGTGCCCCAGCACCTGGGCGGCGCAGTCGAAAATCTTTTGCTGCGCCTCGTTTTCGGGCGGCACGACGGCTTCCTGCGCAAGCTCCGGCTCCGGCAGCTTCTTCTTGTCCACCTTGCCGTTCTGCGTCATGGGAATCTGTTCCAGCTGCACGAAGGCCGCGGGCACCATGTACCGGGCCAGCTTCCGAGAAAGGAAGGCTTTCAGATCGTCCGTATCCACCGGCTCCGCCGCCGTGAACCAGGCGCACAGGTAGTCCTCTCCCGCTTCGTTCTTCCGCACCAGCGCCACGCTGCGCCGGATGCCGGGATAGGCGTTCATCACGTTTTCGATCTCATCCAGCTCGATGCGCAGGCCGTGGAGCTTCACCTGATTATCCAGGCGGCCGAAGAATTCAATTTCGCCGTCGCCGTTGATCCGGGCCACGTCGCCGGTCTTGTAGGCGCGCATGCCGTCCACGCGGATAAATACCTCCCCGGTCTTTTCCGGCAGGTTCACATAGCCCCGGCCCACGCCCAGGCCGCCGATGACCAATTCGCCCCGGGCAAAGGGCGGCAGCATATGGCCGTACCGGTCAAAGATCCACGCTTTCACGTTGGCGGCGGGCCTGCCGATGGTAATGTTTTCCGACCCGTCCATCACCTTGGAAATACAGCTGATGGTGGCCTCGGTGGGGCCATAGCCGTTGACGATCATGGCGGATGGGCTGGCCGCCCGGAGCTTTGCGTACAGCGCGGGCGGGAACGCTTCCGCCCCCAGATCGTACAGCTTGATCCCGGAAAGCGCTTCCGCCGCCTCCGGGATGTCCAGCAGATTGGACAGGAAGGAGGGCGTGCCCGAAATCACGTCCACCTGATGAGCGCGGATCAGCGCCGCCAGCTTCAAAGGATTCAGGATCTCTTCCTCGTTAGCCATGCACAGGGTCATGCCGTTGGCCAGGGAAAGATGAATCTCCATCAGGGAGAAGTCGAAGGACAGGGCGGCGACGGAAAGAGCCACGCTGCCCAGGGTTACATAATGGTAACACTCCTGATTCTTTTCAGTGATGTGGACGAAGTTGCAAAGATTCCCGTGTTCGATCATCACGCCCTTGGGCTTTCCCGTGGAGCCGGAGGTATAGATACAGTACGCCAGGGCGTCGGCGGGAAGGGCAGTATCCGGGTTGTCCGCAGCCCCTTCCTCCAGCAGCTGGGAAACGGACAAGGCCGTAAAGGCTTTGCCGTTCAGCAGCGCCCCCCGTTCCCGGATGATTTGTTCCGTGGTCAGCACAAAGCGGCTGCCGGAATCGGCCATGCAGTAATCAATGCGGTCGTCGGGATAATCCGGCAGCATGGGCAGGAACGCGCCGCCCGCCTTCATGATACCGTATTCAGCCGCGACGGCGTCCACGGTGCGGGGCAGCAGCATGCCCACCGGTTCATTCAGCCGCACGCCCCGGGCAATCAGCGCGTTGGCAATGCGGTTAGCCCGGGCGTTCAGTTCGCTATAGGTCAGCTGTTCGCCCGCCGCAATCACCGCCACGCGCTCCGGGTGGGCCAGAGCCTGGGCTTCCAGCATCCGGGGAACGGCGGCGGAGGGGATGGAAACATCGGTATCGTTGAGGGCTTTGATGCTTTTCTCCGCTTCGGCGTTCAGGATGCTGACATCCTTTAAGCATTCCTTCCGCAGGAATTCCGCCGCCGCCATTTCCATGCAGGCCACGAACCCGCGCATGAAGGCTTCGGAGTACCGGTCGGCGTGGTATTCACACTCGAAGGTCACCCGGTCATCCCGGACGAATACCGTCACGTCCAGCGTGCCCTTGGCTTCCTTCGTTTCCAGCTGCCGGGCTTCCGCCGGTTCCCCGGCCAGGGTTTCCACCACAAAGTTGTCGCCCTGATAGGCGAACATGATGTCGGAATTTACGTTGAAAGCCCGGGAAACTTCAGCAAAGGAGAAAAGATCCGCCGCCATGCTGTCCATGAGCTGATTGCCAAGGGCGCGGACGAAATCTTCCACCCGGTCGTTTCCGCCCGCGCGGCAGACCACCGGCAGGGTCTTGACCAGCATGGTCACGGTCCGCTGCATGCGGGAATCCTTCCGGCCGTTGTAGATGGTGGTATAAAGCGCTTCCTCCAGGAAGTTGTACCGCATCAGCACAAAGGCGAACACGGCGTTGTAGAAGGCGTTTTCCGTCACGCGGTTTTTCCGGCACCAGTCCCGGACGGCCCCATGGTCGAGCCCGGAAGCCAGGGTGAAATAGCCGGACTGCGGCTGGGCCCCCGACACGTCGCCCTTGGGCAGCATATCCCGCTCCGCGTCGGACAGCAGGGCTTCATAGTACGTCCTGGCCTTTTCCAGCCGCGCCGTTTCCCGTTGCGCCGCTTCGTCCAGCGCGATGTCGAAGCCGGTATAGTCTTCCGGCTCCACGGCCTGCCCGGCATAGGCGGCTTCGATGTCCCTGTACAGGATCATGAAGCTGGTGCCGTCAAAGGCGATGTGATGGCAGTCCAGGAACAGGAATTTGCCCGCGTCCGTCACATAAATCTCGGCGCGGCAGAGCCTGTCGTTCAGCAGGTCAAAGGGCCTCACCAGCGCGTCGGGCAGCGCCGCCGCATGGATAATCTCGGTTTTGACAGCATCCGCGTCGTTCCGGCGGATGCAGTAGCTGCCCGCGTCGTCCAGGCTGATCCGGGCGGACAAGTACGGATGGGCGGCAATGGCCTGGTCTACCGCTGTCTGCAAACGGGCGATGTTGATGCTTTCGGGGAGCCGGATGAGGACGGGAACGTTGTAAAGGGTGGTGTCCGGGAGCTCCAGGGTTTCCGCCAAGATGCCCTCCTGGGTTTTGGAAAGCGGATAGCTTTCGCGCTTTTCATGCCGCGTTTCCGGCGCGAGGGAGGAAAGAAAGCGTTCCAGGGCCTCCACCGTGGGGTTTTCCCGGAGCGCGTCGATGGATACGGGCGCGCCGAAGGCTTTGGAGAGCACGGAGGTCAGCCGCATGACGCCGATGGAGCTTAATCCGATCCTGGACAGGTCGGTATGAATGCCGAAATCCCGGTGCCCCACCACGTCGGCTACCAGGTCAAAGAGCTTGCGCTGCCCGTCGGTCTGAGGAAGGTCTTCCGCGTCCAGATGCAGGATCCTGTCCGGCTTGGGCAGGGCCGAGCGGTCCAGCTTGCCGTTGGCATTCACCGGCAGGCGGTCAAGGCGCACGAGCCGGGCGGGGAGCATGTACTCCGGCAGCCAGGCTTTCAGCGCATCCCGCAGGTTTTCTTCCTCCCATTCGGTACTGGAAACATAGAATCCGGCCAGATAGACTTCTCCGGAAACGTCCTCAAAATCCTTCACCGCCGCGTCCCGGATGCCGTCTACCCGGCGCAGGGCGGCTTCGATCTCGCCCGGCTCCACGCGCTGGCCGTTGATCTTCACCATCCAGTCCTTCCGGTTCAGGTACACGATGTTCCCGTCCGGCAGCCTGCGCCCCAGGTCGCCGGTTTGGAGCATGGTATCAAAGCCGTCTTTGTCCTTGAACGGATTCGGCACGAATGTTTTAGCGGTTTCCTCCGGCAGGTTCAGGTATCCGCGGGCGAAGTGCCCGGTGAGGCAGATTTCGCCCTCGTCGCCGTCGCGGCCCTCCTCATCCAGCAGATACACGCCCTCTCCGGCCAGGGGCTTGCCCACGGGCGTATTGTCATACGGCTTGTCCACCTTGAATTGCAGCACAGCCGCGATGCCCTCGGAGAGCCCGTAGGTATTGTAGAGCTCAAAGCGATCCGTCCAAATGCCGCTGAGCCTTTCGCTGCCCACCAACACCTTGCGGAGCGTATCCCCGATGGGCGTGAAATAGCGCAGCACCTTGGGGCTGATGAAGGTCACCGATATATGGTGTTCTGCCAGGAACTGCGCCAGCAGATCCGGGTCGCGCATGGCGGGCATGGGGATCAGCACATTGGCGCAGCCCGTGGCCAGCCCGATAAATAGGCTCTTGCTGCCGGCGATAAAGAAGAAAGGCGCGCCGAGACCGAAAACATCCTCTTCGGTCATGAGCTCATGGATGGATTGGGCGAGCGAAAACTGGTCGATCACCACACCCTTGGGTTTGCCCGTAGAGCCGGAGGTATACACCAGCATGGCGACGTCCTCGCCCCGCAGCGGCGTTTCCTCCCCGATGGGCGCATAGGCTTCCGCATCCGTAAAGAAATCCGGCGTGACAATGAGCTTTGCGGCGCAGTCCTGATAGATATACGCCAGCCTGTCCTGGGGATACAGCGGATTCAGCGGCGCCACCGCCGCGCCCAGCTTCATGGCGGCCAGGATGGCCGCGGCTTCATGCAGGCTGTTGGGCATCACCAAGGCAACGCTGTCGCCGTGCGCCACGCCGTTTTCGCGCATTTTCGCCGCCACGCGGCCCGCGTATTCGTCCAGCTCGGCATAGGTCATCTGACGCCCAGCGGTTGGGTCGGCCAGCGCGGGCTTGTTTCCGCGCGCGGACACCTGGCTCTTAAACAGTTCAAGAAATGTATTGCCGTTTATCATGTGACGCATCTCCTCCTGCCAAACTCTCCTGGACGGTTCAGCGCTTGATTTTTGCCGCGTTCCGGATCAATACCTCAAATCAATATATCTCGGCGCTTTCCCGCCGCGCTCCTTCCGGATGGGGTATTCGTCGGTCCAGCTGACCTTGGCGGCGGGGCTGCCATGGGTTTTCAGATAATCTTCCAGTTCCCGCGCCAGCTCCGTCAGCGCCCGGGCGCGGTCGGTGCCGCTGTCCGTCAGCGCCCGCAGGCGCAGTTCATCGTCCGCCACCTGGGTAAACTGGAAATCCACCAGCCCCGGATAGAGCTGAATCGCTGAATCGAGGGCCATGGTGGTGTAGTTTTTGCCGCAGATTGCAAACACGTCGTTGGCCCGCCCTTTGATTTGAAGGATGGGCAGGCGGACGGTATCGTCCGAAATGCGCTCGATTTTCACCCGGTCGTTGACGTAATAGCGGATGATGGGCTGCACATAATTGGTCAGGTCTGTTACCAGGATGCCATGGGAAAATGCCTGGGGGTCTTTCACCGGCAACCGGTTTTCATCCACCGGTTCGATGATGATGAAATCCTCATTGAACAGCAGCTCCGGCCCGTCCCAGGTCATGGCGATTTCGCCGCCTTCGGTCATGCAGTAGTTGTTCTTGACCGGGCAGCCAAACACCCGCTGAATCAGCCGGTAGTTTTCCGGCGTCAGCAATTCCGCTGAGGTGCAGATGAGCTTGAGCGGAATATGCAGGTTTCCCTTTTCCGCCTCCAGCGCCAGCATGACCAGCACGGAGGCATAGGCGGAAATCACTTCGGGCTGGAATGCATTCAGCTTGGCCACCATGATTTCCGGGTCCTCCAGCACGGGAATGAGCAGGTCGCCTTCATCGCCCTCCTGGGCGACGGCGCGCCGATAGGCTTCATAGCTGGACGCGCCGGGCTCGGCGTGGATGATGCTCGCCTGCCTGTGCTTTTTGGTATCGCCCATCTCAGGGTCCACGCCCCGGAAGAGCCGCAGCGCCATCAGCATCCCCTGGATCCGGTTGCGGTGCTGATCCCTGACCATATAAAGGGGGGCTCCCGTGGTGCCGGAGGTGTGCAGCACGGTATACTGATCCAGATACAGGCTGGCGTCGGACAGATCCCGATGGATGTAGGCTTCCACGTCCTTGAGGTGAATCCTCCGGTCGGTCACATAATCGTCGAAATGGGCGATGACATCCTTTTTTTCCGTGACGGGAATATCGGAAAGGCTGTAGTTCTCCGGCAGATTCTTATAATACTCGGCCAGATAGGGGGAATTCTTCCGGGCGTAATCCACCAGCGCCCGGAGCCGCTCATTCACCAGGCGCATCCGTTCCCCGTGGGTGATTTGGGTTCCTTCCTGCACAAGCCTTGCCGCTTCCTGGATTTCGATAGTTTTCATAGGGCGTCCTCCGTTCCTGCGTATTTATACTTCGATGATGGTGTTATTCAGATTCAGCACGCGGATGTAGCTCATTTTTTTGACGAGGCTTCGGATGATCGTGATGCCGCTGACTTTGAACACGTCGTCCTCTTCCTGTTTGTACTCGGTGGGGTCGAAGGGAATACCGTCGTCCCGCAGCCGAAGGATCAGCGAATCTTCCGATTGAGACAGGCAGATGTCGATGGCGCAGGGACGCTTATAGCCGTAGCGGGCGATGTTCACGCACATCTCCTCCGCCGCCATGCACAGGGCGTTGGCGGTCTTTTCCGCGATGCCATTTTCCCGGCAGCACTGGAGCAGCGCCTCTCCCGCCCGCACCGCGTCCGTTTCCGTGCTGGAAATGGTGGCGTCAAAGAGCGTGGCGGGGTCTTTGTCCGGGATCATCAGAAAGCCCTTCTGCGGCATCTTGCCCCGGCGCTGCAAGAAAACGCGGACCAGCCAAACGATCATAAACGACAGCGCTTCCGCCACCGCCACGCCCAGGCACACGCCCTGAATGCCCATCAGCTTCATCAGCAGGATCACCACGGGGATGAGCGCCACATAGCTCTGCAGCACGGCGTCCAGCGCCGCCAGGGAGGTTTTCAGCGTGGCCTGGTAGTACACCTGCGCCAGCCGGTTCATGGCGTAGCAGATGAAGGAGAGGCTGAACAGCCGCACGCACATCAGCGCGGTATCGTAAAGCGCCATCTTGTCAAAGGAGAACAGCATGAGCAGCCCCTGGGGATACACATTGAAAAACACCGTCAGCAGCAGCGCCAGCGCCGACACTGTGATGGCCGTCCGCTTCATCAGGGCGCGGATGCCGTAATAGTCCTTTTCGCCGTACAGCACCCCGGCGATGGTCTGCACAAGCCCGATCACCCCTTCGATAAAAAGGGTGATGATGCCGACAGAGCGCGCGCATACCGCGTAAATCGACAGATGATCCGGCCCTAGCGCATGCTGGATCACGGTGTTCATGGTAAAATCCATCAGCGTCTGCACGGCAAAAAGAGCGCCCTGGGCGCCCCCGGCTTTGAAAATTTCAGGCAAACGGCGCAGGCCCGAAAAAGCGGATTTGAATTGGAACGAAAGCATCCGGTTCGGATTGCGCAGATAAGGGATCACAGCCAGAAGGCCGATGAAATAGCCGATGATCGTGGACAGCGCCGTTCCGCGCATGCCCATGCCGTTTTTGAGGAAGATGTAATCCAGCGCCAGGTTGACCGCGTTGGCGGTGATAAAGCACGCCGCGCCCAGCGTCGGGCTGTTGTCAATCGTCATCATGCTGGCCATATAGATGCACACATTCAGCACGGGAATGAACAGCATGAAGATGGACAGATACTGCTCCACCAGCTCCGCCAGCACGGGAGAAGGCGTCAGCAGCGCGGCCAGCGGCCGGACCGCAAAGGGCGCTGCCAGGGAAAAGAGCAGGGATACGCCCAGCACGGTCAGCAGCCCCGCCGAAAAAACCTTGGAAGCGTCTTTGATTTCCCGCTTCCCCAGCATGACGGAAACCACCGCCGCGCCGCCCGTGCTGATCATGAAGCCGATGATCTGCAAAACGCCCAGCACAGGCAGGCTCAGATTGATGGCCGTCAGGCCGTCAATGTCGATCATGTGGCTGACAAAGATGCCATCCACCGTGTTCCCCAGCTGCATGGCCATGATCATCAGCACGCCGGGAAGCAGATAACTGTTGAATTTTCTCTTGATCAGGGTGCTGTTTCTGCGCATTGGCTTTTCCATGTGTCCTTCATCTCCATCAATTCAGTATCCCTGGCGTGCTGTCCGGCACGAGTCATTTTCCTCTTTTGCAAATGCGGTATAATAACGGATGATTGCCAATCAAAACAGGCGTTACAACGGTTGAAAAACAATTTCATTATAGCAGATACCTGTTGAAAACACAAGAAAAACGGGGCGAATCAGTTCCATTTTTTTACTTGCCTTCACCCCGGTATCCGGTCATGAAGGCGGATGGAATCGGATCGTGACCGTCAGCCGGAACGGGGATAAACAGAGTATGTTCTTCGTATCATCATGGTAAACAATGAAACCAAAAAGGCAAAGACAGTCCGATTCCCCGATTTGGACAAAGCAATCGACGGAGCAATCTGCCCCGGAAGCATGTTCCCATAGCGAATGACTGGTGCTGCAAGCGTATTCCGCATTTGTATTCCCAACTGAGACTTCGTCATTGCCTGGAGGATTTCATCATCCTTTTCTAAATATTGCTTCGGCAATATATAACTGCCGAAGCAATAAAACTGGAATATGTTTATTCCATGAATACCTTTCCTTCACTCCATGCCTTTCCGACCTTCTCGCCGAGTCTATAATAGCTGTTGCTGAAGGATTCATAGAAGATCATTCCAATTTTACCCGTATCAATCTTACCGTCTTCGCCCAGCACAGATTCATCTGCCGCCATATTGACGACCTTGGCAAGCACGGTTGTGAAGTTCTCTGTCTCAACGAACTCGATCAGCTCACATTCAATCACCACAGGGCTGCCTACGATGATCGGCGCATCCACATGCTCGCTTTTGACAGCCTTTAACCCTGTCCGTTCAAACTTGTCCGGAACCCGATAGCCGGAGACTGTGCCGAGGTAGTCGATCTCCTTCATCAATGATTCATTGGCAAGGGTCAGGGTGAATGCCTTTCTCTTTTCGATGTTCTCGTGCGTTTTCTTCGGCTTCCCGATCATTTGACCCATTTGCTGCCAAGAACCTATGGGTTATCATTTATTGACATATCAGAAGATGAACACAACGAGGCCGGCAACAAGCACCGCGCCCACGACCCAGATCAGCGTCAGGATTCCACGCTTTTTGAATACCTGCTTCCAAGTCTGAACAAAGGGAATGTCCTCGGTGCCGGGAATGATCCACAACTTGCTGTGTCCCACCCACAGCCGGTCGATGACGAAGCCGTCATACCAGTTCATGACTTCCAGGAACAGCAGGGCTTGTCCATATGCTGGCCAGAAGTCGCGGACACCGTTCCACAGACCGATGATGAGCAGCAAAGCAGCCACACGGCTGCGATCCCACAGCCCAAAGCGGCAAACAGAAAAGAATAAATCATGCCTTTGGGCATCCAGTTCTTGTAATCGGGTTTCATGACGTTTCCTCCTTACTTTTGTATTTATCCCCCTCGCTTACAAATTTTTTCCGATCAGCCAGTACAATCCACCCACAGCCGCCGCCAGCGGCACCGAGAACGGAATCAGCTTCACCATCTTCCATTGCTTCACGTGGACGCTGTGCCAGGTATCGTTCAGGTCTTCTGTACCGGGGATCAGCCACCAGTCGGACAAAGCCACCCAGAGGGTGTCGATGAACAGCCAGTCGAAGAACTCTGCACCGAGAAAGAGCGCGTAGAACTGCCAGCAGCAGTCCCAATAGCTCCTCGCGCCGTTCACCCACAGGATGATAACGCCGGGGATCACCAGCATCCAGGCGAAAAGAAGGATGAAGGCGAACCTCTTTCTGTTCTGGAATTCCTCTTCGGTGATCAGGCCCAGGGCCTTGACCCGGTTGATCACCACCTGAGGATAGAAGAAGATGCCGCCCACGGGGCCGCGCCTGTGCACAAGAACAGCCATGTAGCCTGCGTAGCATACCCACAGGATCAGGATTTCAAGGATGATTCTTCCAAGCATGCCCATCTCTCACTTCCTGCACAGGAAATAGCCAATCCCTTCGACGGCTGAGACCTGGGCGTTCTTTACCTCACCAGCACGATCAGGCATCCCACCAGCGCCGCGGGGATCAGCGCAAAGACGATGCCGGGGAAAAGCATCCCCTTGACATGAAACCACTTCTGATGATAGGCCTTGTCCATTTGTTCCGTGCCTTCCAGGCGGAACATGGGCAGATTGGCAAACAGCACCCAGTCCAGGAAGCAGGTGTCATACACGCCGATCCAGACCATCAGCCCGAAGGCCAGCCAGAATCCCTGCCAAAAGGTGTGCGTTCCTGCAATCAGCGCGCAGACGAACAGGATCCCCGTAAAGATCAGCACGCCCAGGGATTTCGTCAGCAGCACGTTTTTGGATTGATAGCTCACATCCACCCGCGCATGGGTCCTAAAGTATTCCTCCTGGATGTCCGGCGGGTAGTTGTGGATGGCGGCGGGGCTGTATTTCCTGTCGCCCCGGCTGCCGATCAAAACGATGGCTGTGAACAGAACTGCGAAGGCGACGGCCTCCAAGGCGATGACCCACAAAATCATAAGATGATCTCCTTTGTTTGCATGCCCCAGCCCAGCAGCATGTCGCCCGCCAGCACCATCAGGGCGGCAACGAAGCCGATCTTCATCAGATGGGCGATTCTGGGCCAGTCCAGTTCCTTATTCATTCGTTTCACCTCGTCTGTTAGCATAGGCTAACTCATCTTCAAAAAATAAATGCACAACACGTGCTTATCTGCTTATTCCGTCCTGCCGCTTCTTTCCCAGTCGCTCCGCGCCGTGGATTCTCCCCTCCAACGCGTTGATTCACCCAGCGCACAGAGATACCCCAGCGTTTTGCTGTTTCCTGAACAGCGTGATAACCTTTCACAAGGACACCTCATATCATGGATTCTCAATTTCAAGAGGCAAGCCTGTTAGCAGCCTCAAACTATATTATATTCTATTTTTCGCATATGACAAGAGGGAAAATAAAAAAACAAAAGAAAACCAGTATACCGGCAATCATCTCCTGATGGGCAAAATGAAAGCGCCGCATGATGCGACGTTCAGCGTGTCGAAAAAGAATAGTTAATTCCCAAAGGTTCTTCTACTGTGGAACTTACTTTGGGAATTGACTAAGGCATTTTGGAGGAAAAAGTTAGTGATTAGGTATCGACCTAATCACATGCCCGTGATATAATCACTCATGTATTGATTAGGCATTTGACAAATCGGAGGACTGAGATGGAACTGTCAACCTGCTTAAAAGCGCTGGGCGATCCGACCCGCTTCATAATCTTCCAGCATTTGCTGATCCGGAAGCACTGCACCCGGTCGCTTTCCAGGAAACTGGGGTTTACGGAAGCGACCATATCCCAGCATTTGAAAATCCTGCATGAAGCGGGGCTGATGTATAAAGAGAAGTACGGCTATCACATGCACTATCTTCCTACACAGGAGGCGCTGGATTTCCTGGCGTCATCCTTCGAGGAAATGCGGCAGGCTTCTCTCGCACTGAATCGGGATCCGAAGGTCTGTCAATGCGAGTACCGCCAGCAGATGGAAAACGAACCCGTCGGTCAGATTTTGGAAAAGGATCGGGATACCATGAGAATCGCAGTAGCGTATGAGAACGGCCAGATCTTCCAGCATTTTGGCCGGACGGAACAATTCAAGTTCTATGATGTGCAGGACGGCACGGTGAAAGCCGCTCAGGTGGTCAGCGCGGATGGATACACGCAGAAGTATGTGGACGCGGCTTATCGTATAACGGAGGAAAAAACCTGATGATCTATGTCACATCCGATACACACGGGTATCCGCTGAATGATTTCCTGCGTTTGCTCGACAAGGCGCATTTCTCTGATTCAGACGACTTAATTATTCTGGGGGATGTGATTGACCGCAACGGGGACGGAGGCGTTGCCATGCTGCGCTGGATGCTGCAGCAGGTCAATGTCCGCATGATTCTGGGAAATCATGAAGCCATGATGCTCTCCTGTCGTTTTCTTTTTGACGCCATTACCAATGAAAGTCTTGCGGCTTTCGATCAGGAAAAAATGGAATTGCTGTCCAATTGGATGATGAATGGGGCAGAACCGACGCTGAAAGCAATGAAGGCCCTGGCACATGACGATATGGAAACCATGGCGGAAATCCTGGAATACCTGGAAGAAGCGCCTTTATACGAAATTGTTGACGCTCCAGGGCAGCGGTACTTGCTGACACATTCCGGACTTGGCAATTTTGCGCCGGGAAAACGTCTCTCGGAATATTCTCCCGATGAACTTCTGTGGAACCGTCCGCGCCTTGATGAGCAATATTTCCAGAAGACGATCACCGTTTTCGGCCATACGCCGACAGGTTATTATGGAACGGAATATGCAGGCAGGATACTGAAAACGCCTACCTGGATCGACATCGATACGGGGGCGGGAAGCGGTCTGTATCCGACACTGTTACGGTTGGATGATCAGCTTTCCTTCTCTCCAGAGACTGCAAATTCGTAAAGCAAGCACAGCTGCTTCAGTCAACATGTGAAAAAGCAGCTGGCATTATTCCGCGAAACAAAAGAAAACGAATAAAACGCATGTAGGCATTCACGGTCACCGGGCCAGCAGCAAACACCTTGCTGCCCTTCCACAGATACTTGGCGCACATTTCGCCAAAGCCGTTCCATGCAGTCATCCTGACAAAGAGTGTCTGCTTGTGCTCCCCAAAGCCGTCATTTGCTGCTACCGTGAAGTTTGTTACCCTCGCTTCGCCATTGATCCCATTTACAGTGCGGATTTCCGGGTCTTTCGTCAGGTTACCGATCAGTTCCATTTTGTACATGTTGTGCTCCTTTCAGGACGTATTTCGTCCAATGAATTTTTTAATTTCCAAACACGAGCTCAGCGAGTGCAAAAAAAACACCTGCCACCTAAGCAGCAGGTATATTGTTTGAATCAATATTGTTTTGTATTTTGCCGGTGGTGAAGGAAGGCTTTCGGGCCGTGTCACGCTTTCACTGCCTGTAAAGCCTTTCCGCACAGCTTGAGCAGGAGCGGAATCAGGGCAATGTAATAGAACGCATGGATCACGGAGAAGGCCAGTTTGCCCCAGTGCGCGCCCAGCCAGCCTGTCATCACGGGACGCACGAGACTCTTTAGCAGCACCATCGGGATCAGCAGCACAGCACAGATCGCAGCGCCCAGCCATCCGTTCCGAAGGGGCTGAAACTTGATCCATTTCTTTTCTACAAAGCGGGCAATGATGAAGCCGATTACTTTGCCGATGTCGCCGTAGCCGTCGATCATCATCTTCTGGGAGTCAACGATCAGCTTGCCTTCTTCGTTGTAATCCGCGGGATAGAACTTGAGCGATATATACACGATGCCGGCCCAGCACAAGATGAAGCCGCCGAGCAGGAATCCGTCCTCTTTTTCGGGGTGCTTGTCCAGGTACTGGAACAGCTTTGCCGTGAGGATCAGGCTGAACACGGATTCGCTGATGCCCACGAATACGTCCTGCGGGGTATGCACACCCAGATAGTTCCGGGAAAAGCCAGTCAGCAGGATGAACGCGACAAAAATGAAGGACAGCCAGCGGCTGCGCTTATCCTCCCACATGTTCACCGCCATGCCGCCAGCCAGCGGGGCCGCGGTGGAGGTGTGGCCACTGGGGAAAGAGTATCCCGTCGCCGTCCGGATGGAATCACCGGCGGGCAGGATGCGGCTGTCCCGGATCCATGGGCGGTAAATGCAGGCCGTCAGTTTGATGAGCGGCGTCATCAGCATGCAGAAGTAATAGGAAACCAGCGCGTACAGGCCCTTCCGCTTATCCCAGAACCAGTAAAAAAATACCGGAATCAGAATCAGATAGTCTACGGCGAACGAGGAGATGAACTCCATGAAGGGCGTCCATGCGTCGTTCATTCCGTTGCGAAAGTCTTGCAGTGTCAATAAGTATTGAATGTCCATTGTGTTTCCATCCCCCCTCAGTAGTGTGTCAATATTATCATAATTTATATACATCGTCAATCTTTTTGATTCCGTAAAATTTACAGAAAATGAGCGTCAAAAATATGTCGAAAAAAAGGATAGAGAAGAAGTTACATAAGTTACTTATTCGGCTAAAACAGTTCAAATTCATGGAGTCAGTCCAATAAAATAGCAGAAGAAACGGGGAAGAGCAGCGCACGAGAGAAAAACCAGAGCAAATAATCGGAAAAGCATGATGCAGGAACAGAAAAGAGTCTACCTCTGACCAGCGCATATAAGACTGCCGGTGAAATAATAAACGCGGGAAACCAAGGTGAACAGCCAAAAAGAAACAGCCCTCATCCCGCACCAGGATTAGAGCTGTTTGGAAAAAAGTGTGAAATTAGCCTGCGATGTTATCCTTGATTCCGTTCTTTCGGAATACCTCAAGCGAGCTGTTTTTTGATGGTCAGGATATTCAGTCCATCCTTCCTTTCATAGTGGACATCGTCCATCGCATTCTTCACCATAAAGATGCCAAAGCCGCCGTACTGTCGATCCTCCACGTCCATAGACAAATCCGGGTCGGGCTTTTCGAGAGGATTATAGGGAGCACCCGTGTCGCTGATCGTAATGGTGATGGATTGCTGGTCGAGCTCTGTTTTGACCCATACTTTCCCATCGGCGATCTCAGGTGGGTAGGCATAGGAGGCGATATTGACGAAGATTTCTTCCACTGCCATGCTGATTTGTTTTTTCTCCTTTTTCCCACAGCCCGCTTCATCCAACTGGTCTTCCACAAAGGAAAGGGCATCGTACAAGGTTTCTACCTTGGCGTCAAAATCCTTTTCACAGGTCATATCGGTACGCCACTTCCCGGAATAATATAGGCACACCTGGGTGATGTCGTCAAATTGCGGCTCGCCCTCGGCGAAGTCATCAATACTTTTTCGTACTGTTTCGCAAATCTTGCGGCAGGCAGCATCCCCTGTGCCGAAATCATTGGAGAGTAGCGCCAGCAGCCTGTCGTTACCAAACATTTTTTCACCGGGGGCCACGGCCTCCGTCACCCCGTCTGTGTAGAGGTAAAGAATGTCGCCGGGTTCTAACTGTAATTGCTGTTCCCGGTAGCGCATCCCTTCCATCATCGCCAGCGTCAGGTTCACTTTCTGTGGAATAAAGGAGGCTTTTCCCTTCCGAATGAGCACCGGGGGATTATGGCCCGCGTTGACGAAACGTACCAAGCCGGTATCGTTATCCAGAAAACCCATCCAGGCGGTCAGGAACATTTGGGCGTCGTTGCCCTCGCAGAGCTTGGCATTGGCATGGATGAATACGTCCTGGGGCGCGTCGCCGCGCTCCGCGTGATCCCGCAGCACCGTTTTGGCAGTCATCATGAACATGGCGGCGGGGATGCCCTTGCCGGATACGTCGGCAATCAGGAACGCCAGCCGATTTTCATCCAGCAGGTAGAAATCATAGAAATCGCCGCCCACCTCTTTCGCCGTGTCCATCATGGCGAAAAGAGAGAAGTCCTTCCGGTCCGGGTAGGGCGGGAAGATGGAGGGCAGGGCGGATTCCTGGATGTTCTTGGCAAAGGCCAATTCCTCGTCGATCCGGGCGGCAGCCGCGGCGATATACTGTTTCAAGGTGCTCACAGTGGAATTGATGTCGTCGGAAAGATCGGAAAACTCCGCGTTGGAGCGCACGTCCACCACCTCGTCCAGGTCTCCCTCCGTGATCCGGGACAAGGAGGAATTGACCCTGCCCAGGTTATCCAGTACCAGGATTTTGACCAGCAGGAAGATGACCGTGAACAGCACGATGAACACTAAGATTTCCATGATGCCCATGACCCGCAGGGAAGAATCCCGCTCTAAGATGATCTCATTTTCCGGCAGCACGGAAACGATATAATAGCCCTCGGCGAAGATATACACGCAGGAGCAGGCTTCGCCGTAGACCTGGGAATGGAACACTTTGTTTTCCGGCATGGTATCCCGGTCGATCCAGATGCCGGTTTCCACTAAGTTTTTCCCGGTAAGGCCGTAGCGGTCGCTGACGATGTTCCATTCCTCGTTGGCGATGATGACGCAGCCGGTGGAGCCCACATGCCGGTTTTTCGCCGCGTTGATGACGTACTGGTCGATATCCCGCTGGAAGCGCTCTCCGTCATAGCCCACCTGCACAAAGCCGCCCGCGTTCAGGACGACGGCGGCGTATTTGCGGGAAAGGGTGGGATCGTGGGAGGTGGGCTGATAGCTTTGCACATGCTCGCTCTCCGTGCCATCCAGCAGGGGAAGAAATTCCGCGGATTGCTCACCGCTGCGCATATCGTAGTTCAGGAACTCCGCCAGGGTGGTGGATACGATGATGCCGCTTTCGTCAATGATATTGATTTCCGCCACGTCGTAGGCGTCCAGCATGCTTTCCAATCCGGCTAAGTCAATCGGCGCGCCGCCGTTGATATCCGCCGCGATCCTGCGAGTCAGCTTCAGTAGGTTTTCGTTGGAAGCGTCAATGACGTCCTGCCGCACGTCCTGCACGTTGATCCTAAGCAGCGTCGCCGCGCGGGATTGGGACATTTGGGTTTGATGCACCCAGGTGAACGCCATGGACGAAAGAAAGCCCACCACAACGATCACCAGCAGCCATTTGAAGAAGGTGCTGGATATGGTGATCCTGCGCTTTTCCTGTTTTGCTTCGTTTGCCATTGCTTATTCGATCTCCATGATGTCGGAAAGCCCGGTCACGTCGAATACTTCCTTCACGTCTGGCTGGGCGTGGATGATCTTCATATGCCCCTGCCGGTTCATCACCTTTTGCGCCACGGAAACCACCCGCAGCCCGGCGGAGGTGATGTAGGAAAGGTTTTCAAAATCGAAGATCAGCTCCGTCACGCCGTCGATGGAGGTGCGCAATTCTTTTTCCAGCTGCTGGGAGGTAATGGTGTCCAACCGCCCGTCCAGGGCCAGGGTCAGGGTGCCGCCCTCCTGTTTTTTGATGATGTTCATGGAGTACTCCTTTCGTTTTTTGGGGTTGGCTTTGGGTCAGCGGATCATCCCTTGCGAGCAGGTTGGACATAAATCATCCGCTGCGCGGAAGCGGAATCATGGGGTTAGAAAACCATGGCCAGGCATGGGAACAGGGTCACAAAGGGGACCAGAGCCAGAATCTAAAAGATTGTCAACAACGATATGTTGGACAGGCTGGGGATTAGGGTCAGGATGGGGGACAGCAGCGGAATCCGTGGTTTGGCTGGATTGGAAAGGGTAGCTTTCCGGTCTTATAATAAATAACGTAGGGTCAGCGCCGCCGCTGACCTGATCCAATTCTTCGTCCCTGATTTCCTGGGGCTGATTCGGGTTTTTCTTTTCTTCCACAGCGATTTCTCCCTTCGGTTTTCTGTTGGGTTATGAGTTAGGGGTTAAAAGATGTTATCACTAACCACTAATCACTCCTCATTCACTTCCCGTCCAGCCGCTGCCGGGCCACCAACTCGGCAAAATAGCCGTTCTTTTCGATCAGCTGCTCATAGGTTCCGTCCTCGATGATGTGCCCGCCGTCCAGCACGATGATCCGGTCGCATTGCCGGATGGTGGACAGCCGATGGGCGATCACGATGCGGGTGCATTTCATTTTATCCAGCGCTTCCGATACCTGCTTCTGGGTCACGTTGTCCAGGGCGGAGGTGGCCTCATCAAACATGAGTATCCGGGGCTTGGGGGCCACGGCACGGGCAATCATCAGCCGCTGGCGCTGCCCGCCGGATATGCCGCCCTGCCCTTCGGAGATCAGGGTGTTCATGCCCATCGGCATATTGCGGATATCCTCCGCAAAGCCCGCGATTTCCGCCGCCTCCCAGGCTTCCTTCAGGGTGAGCCATGGCGCGGAAATGGTGATGTTGGAGAAAATATCGCCCATGAACAGCCTGCCGTCCTGCATCACCGTACCGATACGGCGGCGCAGGGATTTGGGGTCCAGGGCTTTCAGATCCCGCCCGTCATAATAGACAGCACCCTTCTGCGGCTGCTCGAAGCCCAGCAGGATGCGCATGAGGGTGGATTTGCCGCAGCCCGTCTTGCCCACGATGGCCACGTACTGCCCGGGACGGATCTTCAGGCTCAGGTTGTCCAGGATCAGGGGCATATCCTCTCGATAGCGGAAGGACACGTTATTCAATTCCACTCCGCCGGACAGCCGCGTGACCATGGCCTTGCTTTCGTCGATTTCCGGCACCGTCTCCATGATGGGCTTTACCATTTCCAAAATGGGGCGAATCTGCGCCACCGACGTAGCGATCCCGGCCAGGGCCATGAACGCGCCGCTGACCATGCCGTAAGCGGAATTAAAGGCGTAATACTGAGAAACCGACACGCCGCTGTTCACCGCCGCGTAATAGAGTACCATGGTGCCGATCAGGGAAATGGCCATACTGATCACGCCGCTCATTTTGAGGAAGATCGGCGGGTTATAGGACAGCGCCGCGCTTTCGGAATAAGCCGTGCCCCAGCGGGCGAACATCCGCTTTTCCGCGCCTGCCAGACGGATTTTCTGGATGCCGGTGATCAGCGCGTGGGTAATGCCGCTTTCCTTCGCGGCCAGCTTCATCTGCCGCTTGGAAACACTCACCTGCAAAAGCATCGTCGCGGTCGTGACCGCCACTGTCAGCAGCGTCATCAGCAGCGCCGGAACCACCAGGGCGGGGGCGTAAATGAAGATTTGGGAAATGTAGGCCAGAGAAAACAGGCTGGTCAAGCCCGTGGAAAGCGCCATATTCACCAGTTGATTGGCCAGGGAATTCATATAGCTGACGCGGCTGGAAAGCTCGCCTGTGTTATACTGCTTGAAAAACGCCACGGGCAGGGTCAGCACGCGCATCATACTTGCCGCTTCCACGGACAGGTTCAATTTCGTATTGATCCTGGCGGTGACAAAGCCCTTCACCACCCCGATCACCAGCGCGGAAAGGGAGGCGCAGACCATATAAATCGCAATACCCAGCAGCATCCGAACGCTGCCCGACGCAAGCACATCCGAAAACAGCAGGGCGTTGAGCCGCGGCAGGATCATGCCGATCCCCGTGGCCGCCGCCATGGACGCGCCCAGCATCGCCAGATCAGCAGGGGCGATCTGCTCTAAGATATAACGCATCAAGCTGCCGACGCTCATCTTTTTCAGCGGGAAGGGTTTGTAAAACGCGAAAGCCTCTTCCTCGATCATTTCCTGGTTTTTCGCATTGACCCGCACGTACTTTCCGATTTTCCGGTCATAAAACCGATATCCCGTCAGGCCAAAGGGCAGCAGGGCCACCACGCTGCCGTCGTCCTTTCGCGTACCCAGCATCGCGCCCACCGCGTCCTTATACCAGCCTTTTTCCAGCTTCACGCTGCGCCGCATGATGCCGCTGGGCCGCATGAGATATTCCAATACCTCATTCATATCTTTGATGGATTCCGGTACTTCCTGGGGCTTGATATGGTAGTATTTCAATATCTCACCGATGGCGTCCGTGGTCATCTGCCGGTCGTCGTTCAGGGCTTGGCTCATGCGCTGACCCATGATCGCCCCGGCAATGGCCTGGAAGGAATCCTCGAATACGGCGTTATCGGCGTTTTCCCGTTCTCGGAGTTGTTCGTCAAACCATCCCATTCAGATTCCCTCCCTTCACTCGGATGTAACGAGCGTTTTATACAGACCGTCCTGAGCGATCAATTCATCATGCGTACCCCTCTGCGCTACTTTGCCCTTGTCCATCACAATGATTTCATCACAATCCCGAATGGTAGAAAGCCGGTGCGCGATCACCACGCAGGAAATGCCCCGGTTGCGGATGGACTGCACCACGTCGAATTCCGTGCGGGCGTCCAGGGCGCTGGTGGCCTCGTCCATGATGATGATCGTGGGATCCTGGGCCAGCACGCGGGCGATTTCCAGCCGCTGCTTCTGCCCGCCGGATAAATCCTTGCCGCCTTCGGTGAGCTTGTACTGATAACCGCCCTCCCGCTGCATGATGTCCTCGTGAATTTGCGCGTCCCGCGCCGCCACGATCATTTCATAGTCCTCAATGGAGGTGTCCCACATTTTGATGTTGTTGGCAATGGTATCTTCAAAGAGGATAATATCCTGATCCACCACCGCCACGGAGCCGGTGAACACGCCCCGCTTGATTTGGTTGATGGGCTTTCCGTCAAAGAGGATTTCCCCGCTCCAGGGCTGGTACAGCCCGGAAATCAGCTTTGCCAGCGTGGATTTTCCGCAGCCGGAGGAACCTACGAAGGCCACCTGCTGCCCCGTCTCTAATTTCAGGCTGAAATCCTCGATCAGGGGCTTGTCCAACCTGGAATAGCCGAAGGTGACGTGGCGCATTTCCAGGCAGCCGGACAACTTGTCATATTCCTCCGCGCTTTGGTTTTCCACAAAAACCGGGGCGTCGGGATACTCCATCACGTCCTCGATGCGTTCCATATTGGTTCGCATTTCCTGCAGGGTCTGTCCGGCGGAAATGAGCGTGCCCGCAGGCCCCATGAAAGAGCCCAGGAAGCCCTGGAAAGCCATGATCATACCTACGGTAAACCGGCCCTGCATGGTGAGCCATACGCCCAGCACCAGGATCGCTGTGTTCAGCACCGTGCCTACCGCCTGGGGGATCATACCCAAATATTGGTTTAGTTTGGCGAACCGAACATTTTGTGTATTGACCGACGCCTGATACCCCGCCCATTTTTCAAAGTACCCGTTCTCCGCGCCGCTGGCCTTGATGGTTTCGATCATGTCCATGGCCCCCATGGTGGCCCCGGACAGCTTGCCCTGATCCCGCATGGCGACGCGGGTGATGTTGACGCGCTTTTTGCTGATGTACTGGGACATAAACACGTTAATGACCAGCGACCCAAGGCCAACCAGCGTCAGCAGCCAGGAATAGCGGATCATCACCACCAGATAAAAGATCATCATGACGGCGTTCAGGGCCAGGGGGGCCAGGGTGTCCACCACGTCCTTGGCAATGGAGGCGTTGCCGCTCTTGCGGCCCTGAATATCCCCCGCCATGCGCTGGGAGAAAAACTCCATGGGCAGCTTCAATATTTTCCACATATAGGAGGCATTGCCTACCGCCGCCATTTTTCCGTTGATACGCAGGGAATACATAGCTTGTATCCAGGCGGACGCCAATTGGATAAAGGAAAGCAGGGCCAGGCCGATAAAAAACGGTGTGACCCATTGGGGATTGTTCCCTGGCAGCAGGTAATCCAGAAACGCGCGGGAAAAGCCGCTGCTCACGATGCCGGTCAGGGAGGCGATCACGGTGGTCAGCACCACAAAGACGATGGCGGGGCCAGCGCCTTCCAGCCGCTTCCGGGCAAAGGAAAGCACGCTCTTCGGCTTGCCACTGGGTTCAAAGCCCTCTCCCGGCTCGATTTGCAGCACGATGCCGGTAAAGGACTGGTCGAACCGCTCCATGCTGACGGTATACGCGCCTTTGGCGGGGTCGTTCAGGTAGACCTTATCCCCCTTGAACCCATCGCAGACCACAAAGTGGTTAAACTCCCAATGGATGATGCAGGGAAATTGGCCCTTGTCCCGAAGCGCCTCCGGCTCATACCGGTAGCCCTGGGCATTCATCCCGTAACTGCGGGCGGCTACCAGCACGTTTCGGGCGTTGGAACCGTCCCGGCTGACGCCGCAGTCCGCCCGCACCTGTTCCAGCGGAATCCACTTGTCATAATAAGCCATGAGCATACAAAGGCTGGCGGCGCCGCATTCCAGCGCCTCCAGCTGCATCACCACCGGTACTTTCGCCACGCCCTTTTGGATGGGGCGCTTGATCTTCTTCTGTCCCATGATTCGTGTCTCTCCTAAATTGAACCTGGATGATAGCCGATCCCTGCTTTTTTCTTAATTAATGACGTATTGACAGTCGAAAATAATCATACATTGACTGCACGGATCGATGACGTTTTGGTTGATTACGAAATCGCCGCAAAGGAACGTCTCATCGCAATGCGCGTTCAGATACGGACATTCATGACCGTAGTCCGTGTTTTTGCAGATATAACCGTTATAATCATGATAGAAATGGTCGCACCCGTCATCCAGCCTGCAGTTTTCCCTATCCAAGTAGGTATCCTTACATTCGGAATGCCCCTTGTCGCCTCCCACGGCTTTTTCCACCTCGACGTCCGAGAGCTTTTCAATGTCCGCCGCTGTTTTTTCCCGGCGCTCCCTTATCAGCGCGGCAATACCTGCCCGGATCTCCTCTTCCGTCGCGTCGAAACCAAGCTTTGAAGCAATTTCAGTATACAGGCGGATGAATTCCTCTTCAGTTTTGGGCACCCCCGCTTCCTGGATCAGTTCCTTCGCCTTGGGGTTGGTTCTCATTTCCTCCAGCAGTTTCGTGATTTTGTCCATAGACATGGCGTTCTTCCTCCTTTTTGGGGCAGCTTTCACCACATAATGATTGATCGCCTTCTTCCAAATTCATGGACGGCTCCGACGAGGTCAGTTCGTCACGATGGTGATGGGGTGGATTTCGTTCGAGGTGCCGTCCGCCGCCGTGGCCTCCACCGTGCCAAGTACGCTCCAGACCAGCATACCTGCCAGCAGCAGGATGATGGCGATCAGCACCAGCCATACCGACGGCGTGGTGACGCGGATGTAGTCGTTCAATTGTTCCGGGGAAGAAACCCGGTCGATGCTCTTTTGGCGGAAAATACTCATCGCATGCTACCTCGCTTTTGCTTCTCCGGCCCTTACGCGCCGGCGGGCAGTCAGGGGTCGAAAGGGACTGTTTCGGATGCTCGTTTCATGGGCAATACGCTCATCATTGATCATTTTCTCCGTTGCCATCATGATTTCCTCTTTTTCGGGTTTTTTTCGAGACCTTTTCGAGGCTTCACTATAAGATGTGGGTAAATTGTTGAGGACAAACTTATGATTTGCACGGGTTTACATGGAGCAGACATATGTGATAGCCTGTCTGGCGAGCCAGCCATCATTTCCCGCCTGTACGGATGGCGGGAATGAATGCTGGCTCGTCAGCTGGCCTACATCACATATGTCAGAGGCTCCATGTCAACCCTGCAAATCCTTTTATTTCTTTACTTCTACGGCTTTATGCCACCCACACTTTCCAGGAAAGAGCCTTTTTTCGAGACCTTTTCCCGCTAATTTCTCAATTAATGACGTATTGACAGTCGAAAATAACCACACATTGACTGCACGGATCGATGACGTTTTGGTTGATTACGAAATCGCCGCAAAGGAACGTCTCATCGCACTGCGCATTAAAATAGGGACATTCATGACCGTTGGAAGTGTTTTTGCAGATATAACCGTCATAATCTTGCCAGACATGGTCGCACCCGTCAGTTAACCTGCAGTTTTCCCCATTCAAGTAGGAATCCTTACATTCGGAATGTCCTTTACTGCCTCCCGCGGCTTTTTCCACCTCGACGTCCGAGAGCTTTTCAATGTCCGCCGCTGTTTTTTCCCGGCGCTCCTTTATCAGCGCAATAATACCGGCCCGAATTTCCTCTTCCGTTATGTCGAAACCAAGCTTAGAAGCAATTTCAGCGTACAGGTGATAGAATTCCTCATCGTTTCTGGGTATCCCCGCTTCCTGGATCAGTTCCTTCGCCTTGGGATCGGTTCTCATTTCCTCCAGCAGCTTCGTGATT
>CADBCX010000013.1 GCA_902793245.1 uncultured Eubacteriales bacterium
TTCTTCGGCGTCCAGCACGGCGGCTTCCCAGTCTTCCAGCACGCGCTCCTCGGCGGTCTGGGCCTTGGGCTGCTCCAGGCCGGTGGCGCGGGAGATCATATTGTCCAGCAGGTCGGCCCGGGTGGTATCGAAGTCGTCCACGAACACGGGCACGATTTCAGCGCCGGTCACCAGGTCGTACTTACACTGGATGCCTTCGGCGGCGTTGAAGGTTTCGCTCAGCACCACTTCGTGGGAGTTGCGGCGGGCGGAGATCACATAGTCCCCGGCGTCCAGCTCATAGCCTTCAAATCCGTTCTTGTTGGCGTCGTCCCAGTCGAAGGACGCCATATCCTGGGCGGTGAATTCGATGGTCACGGTGTCGGACTGGCCGGGCTTGAGCATCTTGGTCTTGGCGTAGCCCACCAGCACGGCGGAGGCCTTTTCGATTTCGCCGGTGATGTAGGGGGTGGTGGCGTAGAGTTCCACCACGTCCTTGCCCGCCACGTCGCCGGTGTTGGTCACCTTCACCTGCATGGAAATCTTCTGGGCGGGATCGGTGATGGCCTTGTCAGAGGTTCCGACCAGCTCCCAGTCGAAGGTGGTGTAAGAGAGGCCGTAGCCGAAGGGATACAGCACGGCTTCCTTGTACCAGGCGTCGCCGCTGCCCGCTTCCGCCGCGTTCATGTCGTCGGCCTTGGTTTCATAGTAGCGGTAGCCCATGTAAATGCCCTCGCGGAATTCCACGTCGGAATACACGGTGGAGGAGCCGTCCGGGTAGGTGAGCCAGGAGGTCATGCGTTCGCCGTCCTCGCCGATGTTCTGGCTCATGTCGGAGAAGTTGGTGAAGGTGGGGTCTTTGTGGAAGTCAGCGGGCCAGATGTCGGGGGTGTGGCCGGAGGGGTTCACATCGCCCTTCAAAATCTGGGCGGCTACCTTGGTGCCCTGGTCGCCGATGCCGCCGACCCACAGGATGGCATCCACGCCGTATTCGGTGTCTACCGGCGCGTCCAGCTCGGGAATCTGCATGATCATGGAGGAGTTGACCATGACCACGACCTTCTTGAAGTTGGCCTTCGCCAGCTTGATCAGCTCATGCTCGTTGTCGTCCAGCTGGAGGTAGTGGTCGCTCGGGTCGGCATGGCCCTCCACGCTGTTGGTCTTGGTGTCCATGTTCTCGCGGCCGAACCGGCTGATGCACACCACGGCCACGTCGTTGTACGCCTTGAAGGTGGCCACCACGGACTTGCTGTAGTAGCTCATATCCGGCTCCAGCAGCTTGCCGGAGTCGTTGGTTTCATGAGCGCCGCCCAGCACCACGAACAGGTTTTCGTACAGGGTCTTGGTCTTGGGGTTGATGTGGAAGCCTTCCTCCTCAAACCCGGTGAACCAGTCCAGGGCGTACTTGGTGCCCTTGGTGGCGCCGGAGCCGCCGCCCGCGCGGTTGTAGTCCACGGAGGCGATGCCCAGGAAGGTGATGTCCCGCTCGTCAGCGGACAGGGGCAGGGCGTTGTTTTCGTTCTTCAGCAGCACCTGGCCCTCCTGGGTCATGGCGATGTGCAGCCGGTTGCCGGCTTCCAGCGCCTCGTCCAGGGTCACATAGTCAGCGTAGAAATGGCCCTTGGCGTCCATATCGCCGGAGACCGTGCCGGCGCTTGCGGGCAGGCAGGTCATCAGCATGCAGAGCGCCAGCGCCAGGGAAGCGAGCTTCTTGAATGGATGTGACATGTTTCCATCTTCCTTTCTTGATTAGAATAGATATTTGCAACCGCCCTCCACACAGGCGGTTATGCACGGAATGGTTCAGCCCAATTCAAAGCTGTAAAAGTCGATTTCCCCGCTGCCCTGATAGCGGAAGTACAGCGGGTGGACGCCGTCGGCAAGTTTCAGCGGGGCAGAAGCCTTGCACATGTCCCCGTCCGCCCGGAGGGCCACTTCCGCGGCGAGGGAGGAAAAGTCCTCGCTGGAGGATACCTGCATCACGCCCACGCCGTGGCCGGAAACGGAGCAGGCGATGTTTTTCACATCCCGGAAATCAAAATACTTGAACCCCGCCACGCTGCCGTCCCGCATGTTGGCGATGTACTGCACCGCGTCCTGATCGCCGTCCCGGCCCTTCTGGGTGAAATACGGATGGTCTTTTTTCCGGAAAGGCTTGTCGTAGCGGCAGGTGCCCTGGGCGCTCCACAGGTTGCAGGCGATACGGGCGGGATACAGCCCCTTGCCCTCCAGCGGCTTTCCGTTGAGGCCGCAGCTGGTGACTTCCGCCTGCTTGAACCCGCCGTCCGCCGTACGCTCCAGCGGTTCCGCGCAGGCCTGGCGGGAATAGGAATGCTGGTTGGTCTGGCGGTGATAGAAGATGTACCAGCGCCCGTTCAATTCCACCATGCCCCCGTGGGTGTTGCCCAGATAGTTGCGGGCATGGGTTTCGTCGTCGCGGCCCTCCATGTACAGGTCGCCCTGATCCACCAGCGTGCCGCCGAAACGGAAGCCGCCGTCCGGCCTGTCGCTCACCGCGTAACACAGTTCATGGTTATTCGCGGAGGAATACACGAACACGTACTTCCCGTCGATTTTGCGGATGGAGCTGGCTTCAAAAAATTCATGGCCCGCAAATTCCCCGGGCAGGCCGCTTCCCTTCCGGGGGAACAGCAGCCGGGGTTCCCTGCGAATGGTCACCATATCCCGGTCCAGCACGATCACGGAGCCGCCGCTGTTTTTCAGGTTGTGAAACCGAGAAAGAATCGGCGGCACCTTGGTGGCAAAGCCGGAATACAGGTACACCTGCCCGTCGTCGTCCAGCAGCACGCCGGGGTCGAAGGGGAACTCGTCGCCCTTGCGCCTGCCCAGCAGCGTGCCATCGGCATAGTGGACGTGGCCGTAGAAGGCATACTGCCCGTCGGGCTTGTCGCATACCGCCACGCCCACGGCTCCCAGGAAGTCGTAGGCGTAATACAGGTAATACCGCCCGTCGGGGCCCCTGCACACATCCGGCGCGAACAGCAGCCGCAGCCCCAGCCGGTTCATGGGGTCCTGGTTTTTGCGGAAGATCACGCCGGAATACGTCCACTGGCTCAGGTCGTCGACCGGGGCTGACCAGCAGACATAATCGTTCATGCAGAAGATCGGCGCGTTGAACCGATCGTGAGAGCCGTAAATGTACACCCTGCCGTCAAAGACGTAGGGTTCCGCGTCGGGGATATACTCATAGGAAGGAAGATACGGGTTGAATGCCTGCATATGCCCACACCCTTCCGCTATACATGCCGATTCTGTGATAAACTTCGCCGGATTGAACAACTTGTATTATACATGCTTTTTTCGATCGCGGACGGCGGACAACTTTTTTTGCTGTTTTCACAACTTTATTTGCAAAACAAAAAAGCCCGCCCAGAGGGCGGGAAAGAAGGGTTCAGCCCGGAATCGGCAGCAGGATGGACAGGCGGAACATGCCTTTCTCGGCGGTGAATTGCAGATCGCCGCCGTATTTCTCGGTGAGCAGGCGGATGGAACGGATGCCGTAGCCGTGATAATCCTTGTCCATTTTCGTGGTGACGGGGAAGCCGTCCTTCAGGATGATGCGGTTGGTGGTATAGTTCTGGCATTCGATGAACAGCAGGTCGCCCTTGACGGAAACGTGCAGGGAAATGATGCGCTTTTCTGGCTCCTGGATCACCCGCACCGCTTCGATGGCGTTGTCCAGGATGTTGCCAAAGAGGGCGTAGATGTCGCTGTCCTCCATGAAATCCATGCGCCGCCCGTCCGCCAGGCAGGTGAGCGTGATGTCCTGGCTGTTGCAGGCCAGGGACTTGCCGCTGAGCACCACGTCCAGGGCGGGGTTCTGGGTGCGGATGGAGGTGTCGTAGATGTTGATCAGTTTATCAATGGCTTTCAGCTCGTCCCGGCGGCCCTCCTCGCCCAGCGCGGCGATCTGGTGGCGGATGTCGTGGCATTTGATGTTGATGGCGTCGTGAATCTGTTTCTCCTGCTCATAGCGCCGCCGCTCGCTGTACAGCAGCTGGGAGGCGATTTCCGCCCGGCGCTCGCTCTCGCTTTCCCGCAGGTGGCTCATGCAGACCACCACGATCAGGAAGGAGAAAAGGGCGCTGGTGATGTTCAGGCAGGTTTGCAGCCCCACGTCCCCCGCGTCGGCATAGGAGCGCAGCTTCAGATCCAACACGACGGTAACAGCCACCACAGTCATGCTGAGAAACAGCGTCAGGCTGGTGTTGATATTGGAAAAATCCAGCACCGTCCTCCCGCGTCTTCCGCTGACCAGCACGCGGTAGTAGACCCACAGGCTGATGGCCATCAGCGCGGCCAGGCACAGCCTGTCCACCCAAAGCGGAAAGCCGGGAACGGCGTTGCGGGGAATCTCAATGAGGCGCTCGCACATGTTCTGAATGGCGTAGGACACCGTGACCGCATAGAGCGACTGGAACAGATTCGCCTTGCTCCAAAAGCTGACGGAAAGGCCGTACAGCGCAAAGACCGCCATGTAGCGCACCAGCCCGAAAATCATCGGAGGCCGCGGATAGTTTCTCGCGTAAAACTGAGTCAGGACCATCCAGGCGAACACCGTTAATACACTGATCCCCACCCGCAGAGAAAAATGGGGACGCCGGCGCAGGCACAGCGCGGCAATCACGCACCCCACCCCCACGGACAGGGTGATCAGCAAATCGTCTCGCAGGGAAATGACCAGCGCGGAAAGCAGAGACATTCGCATCACCTCATTTCATCATATCCGACAGGTGCAGCGCGGACAGAAACTCCCTGCGCCGCCCCCTGCTGATGGAGAACGTGCGCCCGGCCACCACCGTTTTATCGCCCTCAACGTGGGTGACGAAGCTCAGGTTCACGATGGTTTGATTGTTGATGCGGAAGAATCCCTCCGGCAGATTCCGTTCGATTTCCTTGAGCGTGCCGTAGGAACGCAGCACCCCGGAAACCGTATCGAATTGGATATGATGGTCATAGATTTCCACATACCGCAGTTCATTGGATTTCAGCTTGATGGAGCTTTCGCCGTTCCGGATCACCACGTCCTCCCGCACCACGCTGCATTTCCCCAGGATGCGCGGCAGCTTCAGCGCCAGGGCGGCGGCGGTGATGGGCTTGAGGATATAATCGGTGGCTTCCACCTCGTAGCTCTCCACCGCGTACTGGGCCAGGCTGGTCAGAAACACCAGCGCCACCGTATGATCCATTTCTCGCAGCTCGTGGGCTGCCTGCATCCCGTCCACGCCGGGCATGCGGATGTCCATGAAAATCAGCTCGTATTGGTGGCGGTAGCCGTCCAGCAGCCTGGAGGCGTTCTGAAACCAGGTGATCGCGAAATCCAGCCCGGCGGATGCGGCATATTTTTCCAGCAGTGCTTTCAGCTTGCCCGCATCGCCGGACTGGTCTTCCACGATCGCGATCCTGTACATCCTTTTGCCCCCTCCTGTACTGCCGCTTTCCGTCACCCGCTGTTTCTCACATTGGTATTTATTATATGCTTTCGCGGCGGCAAAAGCAAGCCCTTGCGTTTTTTCGTCCTCCGCCCGGGTATTTACACGCCTTGGGAAACGCGGTATAATGCTGTTGAAATGGACGATAGAAGCGCTTTATTTCTCTTTCACAGTAACCGTTCATTCTCTCTATGGGCACTTTAAGGGAGAACGAGAGTACAGAGTGCAGAGTACAGAGTGCAGATTTATCATGTCGATCAATTCTGGATTCCGCAGCATGTTCACTATATCCATCTGTACTCTGTACTCTGAACTCTGCACTCTAAAACTCAGTGTCCTAAAGTGTCTTTTGCATCAGCGACTGAACAAATACCTTTTTCGATGGATGGGAGAAGCAGCATGGTGATGGTTCGTTCCTGGCCCGCGCTTTGCCTTTGGCTCGCCGCCGCGCTCCTGGCCTGGCTGGGGCGGCGGGGGAAATATGCGGAGCTTGCCGCCTTCTGCGGCGTCCTGTGCGCGGGCACGGTGACGCTGCTGATATTGCTGGAGGGCGGCACACTGTTGGAAGGGCTGACCTGCCTGCTGCCTGTATTGTTTTTGATGCTGCCCAAGGAGACGCGCCATGAGCTTTGATTCCCTCCGCTATCTGCTGTTCCTGCCCGCCGTGGTTTTGCTCCACTGGCTGACGCCGTCCCGCTTCCGATGGATGACGCTGTTAGCGGCCAGCTATGTTTTTTATGCCAGCTGGAACGCCGCGCTGTCCCTGCTGATTCTGTTCGTGACGGGCTGTTCCTGGGTTGCCGGGCTGCTGCTGGAAAAGACCGAATCGCCCCGGCTCCGTCGGCTGCTGCTGACGGGCGCGCTGGCGGTGTGCCTGGGCCTGCTGGCATATTTCAAATACTTCAATCTCCTGGGCCAAACGGCGGCGGCCCTCCTGGGCGGGGAATGGCGCTTCATGGACATTGTGCTCCCGGTGGGCGTTTCGTTTTACACCTTCCAGGCCCTTTCCTATGTAATGGACGTATACCGAAGGAAGATGCGGGCGGAACGGCATTTCGGGTATTACGCCCTGTATATTTCCTTCTTTCCCCAGCTGGTGGCCGGGCCGATTGAGCGGGCGGACAACCTTTTGGGGCAGCTGCGGAAGGAACGGCGCTTTGAACGAAGTGATTTTTCCGCCGGGCTTCGCCTGCTGGTCAGCGGTTATTTCCGTAAAATTATGGTGGCCGACCTGGCCGCGCCCTTTGTAAACGCGGTGTTCGCGGCAGAGCGGCCCGACGGCAGCGCGGTGCTGGCGGCTGTATTGCTTTTCGGCATACAAATCTACTGCGATTTCTCCGGCTATTCCGAAATCGCCATGGGCAGCGCCCGGCTGCTGGGCATTCACCTGATGCGCAACTTTGACCGTCCCTACGGCGCAGCGAACATCCGGGACTTCTGGCGGCGCTGGCACATCAGCCTGACCCGCTGGTTCACGGATTATGTATACATTCCCCTGGGCGGCAGCAAAAAGGGGCTGGCCCGCCAATTGTTTGCCACCACGGTGGTGTTCGCCCTCTGCGGCCTGTGGCACGGCGCGGCTTGGAGCTATGTGCTCTGGGGGCTGCTGCATGCCTGTTTTTTGAATTTGTATATTTTGAGAAAACGCCGCTTTCCCGCATTACCTTCCGGCCTTTGGGAACACGCACTGACCTACTGCGCCGTCACGTTCTCCTGGCTGTTTTTCCGGGCAGGCAATACGGGCCGGGCTTTGCTGCTGGCAGGACGCCTTTTTTCAGTCTGGGATGTTTCCTCCGGTGTACAGCTTTTGATGAGCGCCGGACAGCGCGGCGCGTCCCCCGTTTTGTTGCTTCTCCTGCTGGCGGGCGGGTTGCTCATGCTTCGCAGATTGCCCATGCTGGCGGCGGATGAGAAACCGCCTGTGCCTGTCGCGGCCTGGGCGGGCCTGCTGCTGGCTATCGTCATCGCCGCGCTCATCCGCATGGACAGCGGCACAGCCAGCGCGTTCATTTATTTCCAGTTTTAGGACGAGAGAGACGAAGTACTCTGGGGGGAACCATTCTCTGGAGGCCAAAGAATGGTTCCCCCCAGACCCCCTTCCAAGAAAACCATAAGGCAATATTTTATTTAATAAAATCATCAATTAAGAAGGAGGTGGAAGCCGTGCGGCCTACCGTTCGCAAAGTCCTGCTGTTCGTTCTCCCGCTTCTGCTTCTGCCTCTCACGCTGGCCCTGTTTGCCTTTGTCCTTCCGCCCCAATACAGCGATACCTTTTTAGGCGGCTTTTCGGACAAGCTGAATACATTCAAAGCGGCCCAGGGCAGGCGCGTCATTCTGGCGGGAGGCAGCGGCGCGGCCTTTGCCGTGCGCAGCGATTTACTGGAGCAGGAACTTCCCGGCTTCCGCGCCGTCAACCTGGGCATGTACGCGGGCCTGGGCAGCACGGTACCGCTGGACGCGGTGAAGGACGGGCTGCGCGAAGGGGACATCGTCGTGTTCCTGCCGGAAATGAGTGAACAGACCCTTTCCCTCTACTTCGGCGCGGAAGCCATGTGGCAGGCGGCGGACGGACACTGGGGCCTGCTGCGCCGGCTGAATCCGGAACAGCGAAAAGCCATGCTGGCCCAGTTCCCCTATTTTGCCGCACAGAAGGCGGGGTTTTATTTCAAGGGAACGCGGCCTCCGGGCGACGGCATTTACACCCGGGCATCCTTCAACCGCTGGGGCGACATTGAAAGCGATTTGCGCGGCTATAACACCATGCCCGGCGGATATGACCCCGACCAGCCTGTAGATTTTTCAGCCCTCCAACCGGATGAATTATTTCTTGCTTATTTGAATAATTATGTAAAGCACTGTGAAAAGAAGGGTGCGCAATTCTTCTTTGCCTTCTCTCCCGCCAACAGCGCCGCCGCCGATGCCTCCGGCGCGGAAGCGTTTGCCCAGGCATTGAAGGGCAGGCTCGATTGTGACGTGCTGGGAACGGTGGAAGAAAGCCTGCTGGAACCCGGCTGGTTCTTTGACACCAATTACCATCTGAACAGCGCAGGCGCGGTGGTGTACACCGCCAAGCTGGCGTCCTGGCTGAAAGGCGCGCTGGGGATGGAAGCAGATACTTCTATCCCGCTGCCGGACATGCCGACCCATGAAACAAAAACCGGCATCGACGGGGACGATACCGACGCAAGCTGTTTCCTCTATGCGGATACGGAGGACGGTTTGTGGATCACGGGCCTGTCCCCGAAAGGAAAGGAAGCGAGCCGTCTGACCCTGCCCGCAAAGGCCCAGGGAAAGCCGGTGCTGGGCTTTGACGCCGCTGTGTTCGCCGGGAACAAAACGCTGGAAACCCTGACGATTCAGCCGAACATTCACCATATCCCAGACGGCGCTTTTGACGGCTGTACAAGCCTGCGAGAGATCATCATGCGGCATGTCCG
The DNA here is from genome assembly GCA_902793245.1 of uncultured Eubacteriales bacterium. GTDB lineage: Bacteria > Bacillota > Clostridia > Christensenellales > Aristaeellaceae > RUG563. The sequence continues at coordinate 8,870 of CADBCX010000013.1, forward strand.
CCCCTCCGAATGCACCGTCAGCGGCGGCCTGCTGCGCGGCACAGACGCCTGGATCCTGGTGGATTCGGAATTGGAAGCCGCCTACAAAACGGACTATTTCTGGGCCGTTCACGCCGCCCGCATCCGCGCGGTCAATGAAAAGCCGGAAGCCGCAGAACCAGCGTCATCAGCTTCGCCCCTCCCTGCGACGGAATCAACCGGCATCCGTTTTGACGGCAACGGAGGCTGTCGGCCAGGCGATATAAATACCACTTTCCTGGACGCGCCCGTCAGCCAAACCCATCTGCTCACCAACGCCCCGGACGCGCTGGCCTTCATCCGCCCGGGTTATGCGCTGATTGGCTGGAATACCGCCCCGGACGGAAGCGGCGTCATGACCGGCCCCGGGAGCCGGTTCGACGCCCGGCCCGGCATGACCCTGTATGCCCAATGGATGCAGGAAGCCCCGGAAGCCTGTTTCATCTGGCAGGAGGAAGAAGGGGCCGCCTGGATCACCGGGTATACCGGAACGGAAGAAACCTGCGTCCTGCCGTCCGCCCTGGGCGGTCTGTCGGTGCGCGGCATCCGGGCGAACGCTTTCCAGAACGCTGCCATGGGGATTCTGGTCATTCCGCCCGCAATCGCGGAAATCGAACCTTTTGCTTTTTCCGGCTGTTCCCTCCATACCCTGTACCTGTACGACACCCTGGAAACCGTTTCGGATGACAGTTTTTCTGATTGTAAACAGCTGAAAACGCTGCATGTAGGCGCGGCGTCGCCGCCGGTATACTCTGTCAGCTATTACGCGGCCTTTGCGGATAAGTACGACTGGCTCCTGAGCCTGGCGGGGCAGAAAAAGCTGGCGCTGTTTTCCGGCTCCTCCACCCGCTACGGCTACGACAGCGAAGCCCTGCGCCGCGCTTATCCCGATTATCAGCCCGCCAACATGGGCGTGTACGCCTACACCAATGCCCTGCCCCAGATGGATTTGATTCTCCGCTGCATGGAGCCGGGGGACGTGCTGCTCCACGCCCCGGAATTCGACTGCCTGAATTTCCAGACCTGCGAAAACAACCTGCTGGACTTCCATTTCTGGGCCATGATGGAGGCAAATTACGACTGTGCGTCCCTGCTGGATATCAGCGCTTACAGCCGGGTGTTCGACAGCTTGCAGCAGTATCTGTCCATCCGGAAAGGGCTTCCCGCCCGGTCCTGGGAGGAAAGCCCCAACGGCTATGACGACGACGGCAATTTCATGAACATGCCCACTTACAACCAATACGGGGATTTCATCATGCTCCGGGCCAACAACAAGATGGACGTGATGCTGAAATTCGTCCGGCCGGAGTACACCCCCGCGCCCTTTACCGACGCGCGCCTGGACAGCCTGAACGCGGTCTATCAGCAGTTTTTAGACAAAGGGGTGCAGGTACTTTTTACCTACACGCCCCGCAACCGCTCCTCCATTTCCGAGGACAGCACCCCCGAAAACCGGCGGGCCCTGGATCGTTTGCTGCGGGAAAGGCTGTGCGTGCCGGTGATTTCCGACATCGAAGATTCGCTCATGTCCGGCGTTTACTTCTTTGTGATCGACAGCCATTTAAGCAGTGAGGGCGTGCGGCTGCACACCCTGCAAATCATTGACGATCTTCGTCCCTGGCTTCCATAAGCCGATCCCGTCCCCGGTGGCAGCCGGAAAGCCGTCAGATCACAACGGGACGCTCTGCCGTTTCGATTTCGCGGTCCAGCTTCTTCCTGAATGCGTCGGATACAAAGGAGCCGAGGTTTTCCAGCGAGGTTTTCAGCCCGTCCATGGCGGTGGCGCCTGAGTCGTCATAGACGCCCTGCTTTTCCGCACCGTTCAAAAGGATCATATTTTCCAGCGTGAAGACCGGATCGCTGTCGAATGCCGCGGCCATCCGAACCGCCGTGCGCAGGCTTTCTTCCGACGCTTCCGGCAGTCCCTTGCCGTCCTGAAGAATCGCCAGGCTGAGATAGAACAGGCTGATGATTTTATCCATATAGGCGCGCCTGCCCGGGTCTTCCTTCAGGCTTTCAAGAAACCGGATCGTCCATTCAGCCGCGCGAATCCCCTGATCATGCCGGGCCGTGGATATATAGTAGGACATATATCCGGCCATGGTGGTGATCATATCGCTGACGTGGCTGAAAAAAGCCCTTTCCGTGAACGAAATCCCTTCTTCCGGCTTTTTTTCATACTGAATATACAGCAAGCCAATCCTTGCGTCGTTGCCGCCGGCAGCGTTATTCTTTTTATACTCCGCAATGGCTTTTGGATACTCTTTCAGAACGGAATAGCACCGTGCGATTTCATTCCGCAGCAGCACCTCATTGATCTGCGGATCCTTGTTCTGCGAGATCAAATCAATGGCGTGGCGAAACAGCTCCAGCGCTTTGTTCAGCTCCGCGTCCTTCCGATACACGACCCCAATCTGCTGATAGACCAGCGCGGCGCCGCATACGATGCGGAAATGGTTGGGGAACTTTTTCAGCGCGCTTTCGTATTCCCCGGCAATCTCCCAGATGGAATCCGCTTTGTCAAGCGCCTCGATCCGATCCGCCTCCGCGTCCGCATCGTTGCCGCGCATGGTGAAGCCGATCAGCGCATCCACCGATACGTGGAAGAGTCCGGCCAGGTCCATGATGTACGAGAGATCCGGCTCAGAGCTTCCTCTCTCCCATTTGGAAACCGCTCCCAGCGTGATGCCGAGTCTCTCCGCAAGCTGTTCCTGCGTAAGGCCCAGGCTTTTCCGATAACTGCGGATGTTTTCAGCCAGATTGTTTTCCATAAGCTTCCCCCGGTTGTTTTTCGATTGAGATGGATGCCGCAAGTCCCAGCAGCATGCACATGAACGTCATTCATCGGGATTGGATAACTCATTCGTGTTTCCTCCGTTCCGGCCGCTTGGCAGCCTGATCGTTTCTTACGAGGTCATTATATCCGATCCCTGGTTCTTATTGAACACCATATTCGTATAGTTTGTCAATTATTTTTTCTACGAAACGTAGATTTTTGCTATTCGCGTTCTATAATTTTAAAAATTCAGAAAAAGGAAAGAATAATCATTGTTTTGAGAGCACAGAAAAAGCGTCCCAAACCTCAATCGGAACGCTTTTTCTGTTGTCCGGTTTATTCGTCCTCCAACGCTTTCGCGGCTTCCAGCATGATGGCGCACTCCATGCGCTTGCGGAACAGATCGCAGCCGTACTTATACACGCCGCGGACGGAGCCGGTGGCGTGGTAGGCGTTGGCCGCGCAGCCGCCGGAGCAGTAAAGGCGCGCCCAGCAGTCGTTGCACTCGGGGCGGGCATAGACGTTGCAGGAAGCAAAGTCCTCCTGCACGGCGGTGTTGGTCACGCCGTCCCACACGTTGCCCAGCCTGAACTTCTCTTCGCCCACGAACTGGTGGCAGGGGTAGAGGTCGCCCCAGGGGGTCACGGCCATGTACTCGGTGCCGGAGCCGCAGCCGGAAATTCGCTTGTAAATGCAGGGGCCACCGGTCAGGTCGATCATGTAATGGTAGAAAGTGAAGGGCCGGCCCTCCTTGCGGCGCTGGAGCATCAGTTCGGCCAGTTTTTCGTATTGCTCCATCACGATGGGTTTGTCTTCTTCAGTCAGGGCCATGGGATCGTCGGCGGCACAGACCACCGGCTCCATGCTCAATTCGTTGAAGCCCAGATCCAGCATCACCTGAATGTCTTTCAGAAAGTCCGGGTTCAGGTGGGTGAAGGTGCCGCGCATGTAGTAGTTCTTACCGCCCCGGGCTGCCACTAGCTTCTGGAACTTGGGCACGATCTTTTCCCAGCTTCCGTTCCCGGCGTAGTCCACGCGGAAGCGGTCATGCACCTCCTTGCGCCCGTCCAGGGACAGCACCACGTTGCTGCATTCCCGGTTGGCAAAGTCGATCACGTCATCGTCGATCAGCACGCCGTTGGTGGTGAGGGTGAAGCGGAAGTTCTTGTTGTGTTCCTTTTCGATGCTGCGGGCATAGGCCACCAGGCGCTTCACCACATCAAAGTTCATCAGCGGTTCGCCGCCGAAGAAGTCCACTTCCAGGTTCTTCCGGGTTCCGGAATGTGCCACCAGGAAATCCAGCGCCTGCTTGCCCACTTCAAAGGACATGATGGCCCGCTCGCCGTGGTACTTGCCCTGGCTGGCGAAGCAGTAGGAGCAGTTCAGGTTGCAGGTGTGGGCCACGTGGAGGCACAGCGCCTTCACCACCCCGGCGGTTTTCTGCTTGAGCTGGCCCGCCATGGGCGCGAAGGTGTCGGGGGTGAACAGCCTGCCCTGGTCTTTGAGTTCGGTGATCTGGTCGTAACATTCCGCGATTTCTTCCGCCGTCACGCCCTCCTGACCGCCGTACTTTTCCAGCATGGCGTTCAGGATGTCTTCTTTGCTCTGCTGTTCATAGAGCGCGATGATGTCATAAGCGATGTCGTCCACCACGTGCACGCTGCCGGAGCAGGTGTCCAGCACGATGGGCAGGCCGTGTAATTTGTATTGATGAATCATAACTATTTCCTTCAATAACTATATAGGAGTTTTTGGTACCCCCTTTATGGCTTTCTCGGAAGGGGGCGCGGGGGAAACCGCTCTTTGGCCTCCAAAGAGTGGTTTCCCCCGCATCAATTATCGTACTTAGAAAAAATGCCGCCCGCAGGCGGCATGAGGCGAAGGATTATTTGCTTTCCTTCTGGGCCTTGTTTTCGCACTTCTGGTTGGCGATGCCGCAGCTGGTCTTGCAGGCGGACTGGCAGGAAGTCTGGCATTCGCCGCAACCGCCGTTCTTGGCGGATTCGCACAGGTTGCGGGTTTCCAAAGTCTTGATGTGCTTCATGGTCTTTTCCTCCCAAATTACTCAATGTAATGGATTCATTTTATTGTAGCACAGGCAGGAACATAAGTCAATCGCTAAATTGGCGCACTTTGAAAAATGCCGATCCGAACGATTTTTTTGATTCCATGCAGAACGACGCGGGGGGAAGCGTGTCTCCAATCCGTGATCCGGCTGTTTTTCAAGCTTTCAGCGCGGAAAACAAAGGGCATGCCGGCAATCTGCTCAAAATAAAGAGGCGGCTGCTTTTCGCAGCCGCCTCCGGATCGGACGACCCGCCGACTTAGTTCTGCTGGTTGGGGTCAACGGTGTTATCTTCGTAGACAATGGTGTTTTCGTCGATCACGTCATAGTTGTCAAAGCCCTCGCTGTTGAACTGATAGCCCTGGACGGACATGGCGCCTTTCAGCCAGCCGATGGCTTCGCTCGTCACCAGCGCCTTGGCCCGGGCGTAGCTGGCCGTGTCATGGCTGAACAGGTCGAACGCCGCGTTTTCGTTGATGCCCTTGAAAACGTCTTGGCCGATGACTTGCAGGCTTTCGGCGTTCAGCAGGATTTCTTTCAGGCTCTTGCAGCCCTCAAAGGCGGATGCCCCGATTTCGGCCAGGTATTTGCTGTTCTTCGCGTTCAGGATGGTCAGGTTCAGGCAGTTTTTGAAAGCGCCTGCGCTGATCTTGCCCACGAATTCGCCAATGATGACCTTGAGAATGCTCGCATAGTTGGCAAAGGCCCCTTCGCCAATCGCCGTCACCTTGTATTCCACGCCGTTGATGGTGATGGTGTCGGGGATCGTCACCGTGCCGCCCTTGTCCGCCAGGCCGTCCCAGCCGGTGAGCGTCACGGTATTGTCCGTGCCGTTGATCAGATAGGTGAAACTGCCGATGGTGTATCCGTCCGCCGGGCTGCCCGTGGCGGGGATGATTTGCGTTTCCTCATCGCCGCAGACGATGCATTCGCGCCATTCCACGCCCGGCAGGTTGGCGGTGGGGGCGGTCACCGTGATCCAGGCGGAGTATCTATGGCCGGCGGCGGGGATGACCTGCTGTTCTTGCAGGATCGTATCGCATTCAAAGCAGATGATTCCCTCCGTCAGGCCCGTTTGCGTGCAGGTGGGAGCGCTGCCGGGGATAGCCTCTTCCGTGTGGGGTTTCTTCGCAATGGTCTTTTGGATGCGGCTGATTTCCGCTTCGCACGCCGTGCAGTAGACCACTTCGTCATAGCTGCCCTCGGCGTCGCAGGTGGAATCCTCGATGTTTTCTTCCACCGGGTCGCCCAGCTCCGCATTGCAAGCGGTACAATACACCACTTCATCATAGCTGCCCGCTGCCGTGCAGGTGGCATCGACGATGTTTTCTTCCACCGGGTCGCCAGGGGTGTGAGCTTTCTTCTCGATGGTCTTGGCCGTGCGGCTCAATTCCGCCTTGCAAGCGGTGCAATAGACCACTTCATCATAGCTGCCCGCTTTCTCGCAGGTGGCATCGACGATGTTTTCTTCCACCGGGTCGCCGGGGGTGTGGTCTTTCTTGGCAATGGTCTTTTTCGTGCGGCTCAGCTCCGCATTGCAAGCGGTACAATACACCACTTCGTCATAGCTGCCCTCGGCGTCGCAGGTGGAATCCTCGATGTTTTCTTCCACCGGGTCGCCGGAGGTGTGCTGATGAACGGCGGCGGGCTGCAGCTTGTCAATGGGCCGGGTTTCCTTATGGGAAGGGTCGTTCTTGCAGACGCGGGTTTCCTCGCCCTCCGCGTCCACCGTCGCCGGGGTGGTAACTTCCCATTCGCCCCAGTCGTGGCCGGAGCCTGCGACGTTCCGGGTTTCGGTATAGGTGCAGCCCTGCCGCTGGCAGTGCCGTTCCTCGGTGTAGCCGGTGCAGGCGTTCTTGCCCGCTGCCTGATCCGCCGCGGTCATGGCCCATTCCGTCAGGTCGTGGCCGTCGGGCTGGTTAGGCCCCAGGGCGGACAGAACAACGTTATCAATCACGCTGGTGGTATACTGTCCGTTGTCGCTGTAATTCTTCTGGCAGGCGGAGCAGGGGTAATAAGCCACGTTGCCGTCCACGGTGCAGGTGGGGGCATTCGCGGCGACCTGCGGCTCGAAGTTGTGGCCCGTCTTGGGGTCGGTCACGTCGTTCATGACGCTGGTGGTATACTGCCCGTTGTCGCTGTAATTCATCTTGCAGGTGGAGCAGGGATAATAGGCCACGTTGCCGTCCACGGTGCAAGTGGGGGCTTTCGCGGCGACCTGCGCCCCGAAGTTGTGGCCCGTCTTGGGAATGGGCTGATTGGCCGTTTCGGGGCATTTGGTGCATTGGCCTTGTTCTTCGCCATCGGCGGTGCAGGTTGCGGCGGTGATTTCCGTCCAGGTTTGCACGGTGTGGGCTTCCGCGGAGGCTGTGTCCACCTCGCTGCACCGGGAGCATTGCCTCACATGCTTAGTGCGGTCGGATGTATCTACAATCCACGGGCCGTTGTCAAAATCGTGGGCCAGGGGGTTCGCATCCTCTACAGTCTTTGTTTTTGTGGTGTTGAGATAGCCAGCTTCGCTAATAGCGGACTGATATTCTTGCCTGACTGTGCTTGCATTTATCACCGCCGTCCATGTTGTAAATCCCTTTTGCCCGCACTGCGTGGCAGGAGTGTACTGCGGCGTGCCCTCAATCTCAATTTCCGCAGATGCATCACAATGCAAAGCAGATCCTTCATCTGGTTGTATACTGCATGATAAATATATAACAAAGTAGTATTTTGATTCTTTTTTAGTCCAAGAATTACCTGTTGTCTCCCAAGAATGAGGTCCATCGTGTTTAGAACCGTATGCGGTGGAAATGCCGATCCATGAAACGGGAATATCAGCGAATGACAGCATGAACACAAGAAGGAACGCGATGAAGCGCAGCCTTCTTTCCCGAACAATAGATTTATCCATGTTTTCTTCCTCCTTCAAGAATTGGGTCGTTTCAGGATATATCGCAGATGCCGGAAGCCGTCCGGCAGCGTTCGCAGCTTGGCCGTTACTGCTTAACCGGCTTCAACTCCAGGGAATGCTGACAAATTTGCGCATAATACTTGACAGTAAAAGTACAGTCAACAAAAGCAGAATCATGAATAATCGTGCATACTGCCGATGATTTGTCATTTTTTTTACCTCCTCACGCTGTGTTTGTATTTTATGTCTTATATACAATGGCACGAAGAAATGAAATAGATCGTCATTTCTCTTGCCTGTTCGCACTTTTGCCTCCGGGAACATATCAAAGCGGCTCCAGTATTTTCAACGTTCTGTAATCACGCTTCCCGCCGAAAAATTTATTCAGCACATTTTGAAATACAGGATCGGCATCCGCCACAAGCGAAAACAATGTCATAGATGATTTAAGCTTCTTATCATCTGGTTTTCCAAAGACTTCTGTGGCATCATCTGTCTCCAGTGAAAGCAACACGTGACAGATTTCACGCAAATTCCCGCCGAGATACGGATCCTGTAGAAATGCGGCTGCTTCGTCCAGACTCTGTATAGCATAGTATTGTGATGTCGAGCTATAGCCAAGTCCATGGATCTGCGGGAAAATATACCGCATCCAGTGCGTAGTTTTCCTACCATTTCTGATTTCTGCCAGAGCGGTCTGATATGAATGTTTGTGTGCTTCAATAAAACGTGTGATGTCCAAATTCTCCATGTGTTGTCCTCCTATAAGGGCGTTTTGTTTGGTCGCTTATTCTTGAGGGAATACTGTCATGAACGCCTCATCAATACTACCGTCTCCACATGTTCTGTCTGGCAGAACATGTCCACAGGCTGGCAGGCGGCGGGGGCATAGCCGAAAGAGGCGAGGATTTTGGCGTCCCGGGCGAGGGTGGCGGGGTCGCAGGAGACATAGACGATGCGGCGGGGCGCGGCCTGGGCGATGGCGCGGAGGACGGCTTCCTCGCAGCCCTTGCGGGGCGGGTCGAGAACGACCACGTCGGGGCGCAAGCCCTGGGCCACCAGCTGGGGCAGCAGGTCTTCCGCGGCGGCGGCGTGGAATTCCGCGTTGGCGACGCCGTTGTTTTTGGCGTTTTCCTCCGCGTCCCGGATGGCCTGGGGCACGATCTCGATGCCAATCACCCGCCGGGCTTTCTGTGCCAGCAGCAGGGAGATGGTGCCCGCGCCGCAATACAGGTCGGCCACCAGTTCGTTCCCGGTCAGCTGCGCAAAATCCAGCGCCGTCTGGTACAGCTTTTCGGTCTGGATGGGGTTCACCTGAAAAAAGGACTGGGGCGAAAGGGCGTATTGCAGGCCGCAGAGGGTATCGTTCAGGCGCGGTTCGCCCCACAGCAGGCGGCTTTCATTGCCCAAAATCACGTTGTCATTCCGGCGGTTGATATTCAGATACAGCGAACACAGGCCCGGCACCGCGGCCCGGAGCATGGCGGTCAGCTCCCGTTCATGGGAAATCGGCCCGGTGGCGATGACCACGGCCATGACCTGCCCGGCGCGGGAGACGCGGCTCATGATGTGGCGCACCAGGCCCCGATGGGTTTCCTCGCTGTAAGGCTCCACCTGGAACTTTTCCATCCACCGGCGCAGGACGGCGCACACCGCGTCGCTCTCCTCCCGGGCGATGAGGCAATTTTCGATGTCGATGATCCGATGGCTGCGGGGCGCGTAAAATCCGATGACGGGCTTTCCTTTTTCGCCGCCTACGGGCAGGGCGGTTTTGTTGCGGTAATGCCAGGGGGAGTCCATGCCCATGACGGGCCGCACCTCCACGTCCAGCCCGCCGATGCGGCGCAGGGCGTCGCGCACCACCTCCCGCTTCATGTCCAGGGAGGTTTCATACGTCATGTGCTGGCACACGCAGCCGCCGCATTTTTCGTAGTAGGGGCAGGGCGGCTCAGCGCGTCCCGGCGCGGGGGAGAGCACCCGCAGGGTTTTCAAAAAAGCGTGGGTGCTTTTCACCTTTTGGGCGCGGGCGACGACGGTTTCTCCCGGCAGCGCGCCCTGGACGAACAGGGTCATCCCGTCCAGATGGGCAATGCCCATTTCCCCGCCGAAGCGCTCGATCTCGACGGTGATTTCATCGTTTTTACGCAGCATCGTTTTATGATCCTTACAGATAGTCAGATAAAGCAATGAACCCTTTTATGGTTTTCTTGGAAGGGGGGTCTGGGGGAAACCGTTCTTAGCCTTCCCCTTGAGGGGAAGGTGGCGCAAAGCGCCGGATGAGGTGTTATCCAAAGAACGGTTTCCCCCAGAAAACTCCCGTTATCCTCGGGTGATCTTCCGCGCTTCCATGTAATACCGCTTTTCGTTGGCTTCGCCCATGGAGAAGGTTTTCCGGGGCAGGGGGCCGTTTTTCGCCACGGCGGGGAACAGCAGGCTTTTGTCCATGGGCGGCAGCAGGATGCCCACGGCGTTTTGCTTTTCCACAATCTCCCGCACGGCCTTATCCCCGTGCACGTAGTCCAGGTTCAGGCCGTGCTGCCTGTCTAAGAGCTGCTGCACGGTGCCAACCGGCAGGGAATGAAGGGGATGGGTAATGCGGTAGGCGGTTTCACCCTGCCGCGTGACCAGAATCAGGTCGGGCTTTTCTTCATCTTCCATCAGCCCCGCGTCTTGCAGCATGGAGAGAACCGCTTCCCCGTCCGTGCCAAAAATCACCCGGTGAATGGGCTCGAAAATCAGCGCGTCGTCGTAGATATTGTTCAGTTCCACCATGGCGAAGCGGGCGGGATGGTCGGCCTGTTCCGCTTCGGGCAGGTCTTTTTTCACTTCTTCCCAGTGGGCCTTGGCGGTGGCCAGGGAATGGTTGCCGTCGCCCACGGCGAACAGGATGCCGTTCTCCGGCAGGTTCGCTTTCAGATTAAGAATCGCCTGAGCGATCTGCCCCAGGGTTTCTTCATCTTCCACGGCCCAACCCTCGATAGAACCGCCGCCCTGCATGAGCCTGGTGTCGTACAGCTTCCGCAGGGCGTCCCGCTTTGCATAGACCGGCTCGATGATGGTGCGGTTCACATCGTCGCAGAGCAGCAGCACATGGCTCAGCTCCAGCTCCGCGCCGCGGCGCACTTTCTGGCGCGGCGGGATGCGGGATACGATGGTGCCCTCGGTGGGGCGGATCTCGGACTTGCTGTCGGCGGCGAAACTGTACGCCTCCAAATCCACCGTCAGCACCAGGCCCAGTCGGGCCCCGGACTGGGTAACCCGCCGCACCAGCACCATGCCGCTGACTGCTTCCTTCAAAACGCTGTCCGCCAAATAGCGCCGCATGGCCTCCTGCACCTGGGGCACCCGGCTGTCGCTTTCGTCCAAATACGCTTCCGGGATGATCAGCCGCAGGGCGGAAGGATGGTCTCCGACAAAATCGTACATCCTTTGCCATACGTCTTTTTGCGCGGTGTACTGGTCGCAGGCCACCACGGCCCACGCTTCCATATTTCTTTCGTCTCCGGGCAGGAAAAACACTCCTGGCTTTACGCATAAACGATCAAATAATTCCATGTTCCGCACCTCCTGTTTCATGATACCAACTTGTTATGGTTTTCGCAAGAGGAAAAATGGATTTTTGCTGTACAAGGGCCAACCCGCCGGCTGGCAGAAATCAATCATTGAAATATGGAAAAAGGTGTGATATAATGAAAAAAAGTCAAACGGGCTTATCCCATCTGTGAAGGAGTCACAAGAGCCTTGGCTTCTCAAAAAGAGAGGCGCTGATCCCTGAAAAAAAGAAAAAGGAGTGGGTAGACATGGCAAAGATCAAAAGAATCGGTGTTTTAACGAGCGGCGGCGACGCGCCCGGCATGAACGCTGTCGTCCGCGCCGTTGCGCGTACCGCTTTGGCCAACGGGATTGAATGCATCGGCATTCGCCGCGGCTGGCAGGGCCTCATCAACTGCGACTTTATTCAGCTCACCCGCGCAAGCGTTGGCCACCTGCTTTCCAGGGGCGGCACCATCCTGTATACCGCGCGAAGCGAAGAATTCATGACGCCGGAAGGCCGCCAGAAGGCGGTGAACACCTGTAAAATGCTGGGCCTGGAAGGCATCGTGGCTGTCGGCGGCGACGGTACCTTCCGCGGCGCGCTGGAGCTGTCCCGCTTGGGCATTCCGGTGGTCGGCGTGCCCGCCACCATCGACAACGACGTGGGCTGCACCAACTACACCATCGGCTTTGACTCCGCCTGCAATACCGCCATCGAGTGCATCGACAAGCTGCGCGACACCATGCAGTCCCACGAGCGCTGCTCCGTGGTGGAGGTCATGGGCCGCAACGCGGGTTTCCTGGCCCTGTATGTGGGCACCGCGGTCGGCGCCACCGCCGTGCTGGTGCCTGAGCATGTGGAAAGCTTTGAACAGAACGTGATCGAACGCATCCGGGGCGCGAAGCTGGCGGGCTACACCCACTTCATGGTTGTCGTCGCCGAAGGCGCGGGCCACGCCACGGAGGTGGGCAAGAAGATTCAGGAAACGCTGGGCATCAAGCCGACCATCACCGTTATCGGCCATATCCAGCGCGGCGGCGCTCCGACCGGGCGTGACCGCGAGACGGCCACCCGCATGGGCTACCACGCGGTTATGGCCTTCGCTGAAGGCCGCGGCAACTGCGTCATCGGCACCCAGGAGGGCGGCATCGTGGAAATTCCCATTGAGGAAGCCCTCACCATGAAAAAGCACCTGCAGATGGACCGCTACAAGATCATGGAAATCATGCAGTTCGGCGGCGGCCACGAGGGCGAAATCTGATCAATATGCATTCATGCCGGGGAGCGCATACTCCCCGGTGTTTTTTTCACCTTTCTCGGAAGCGGACCGGGGAAACGCTCTTCGGCGTCAAAAGAGCGTTTTTAAAATCAAAAAAATTAATAAAGTATGAGAAATATGTAAATAGTAAAAATTTACAGGCAAAGTCGAAGATTCACGAAAGAAAAAAGCTTGCTGAAAAGCATGTTTTCCATTATAATAAATTTGGAGATTTTTTCCCCACATGGCGCATGTTCGGAAGAACGGATGATTTTCAAATTTTTCAGTTGGTCATGCCTCATAATAAGCAAAGCGCTGTGACAGACAGCCAAAGGAGGAACCGCCATGCAGCTGGCCGTCAGACGGAAAAGGCTTGTTTGTATACTCCTGCTTTTATCTGCAATGGTTTCTTTTACGGGATGCTCCCCGCATACGGCGGACGTCGCCGCGAACGCGCAGCAGACGCTTGAGCCCGACACCTCCCATTTTCTCGTGGCAGTAGAGGACGAGCCGGACACGGTGGATTTTCAGTGCACGACGATTCACTATACCATTGCCCAGAACGTGTTCAACCGGCTGGTGGAAATGGAAAACGTCGCGGACGGCGGCATCGAGATTCTGCCGTCCCTGGCTAAAGCCTGGGAAATCTCCGACGACGGGTGCAGCTATACCTTTCATCTGCGGGAGAACGTGACGTTCAGCAACGGCGCGCCCCTGACCGCCTCCGACGTGCTCTATACCTTCACCCGGCTGCTGACGCATCCCGATTCCTGCAACCGGGATATTGCCGACGGCATTCTGGGCGCGGCCCAGCTGGAAAAAGGGGAAACGGACACGCTGGCGGGCTTCCGGGTCCTCGGCGACCTGGACTTCACCATCACGCTGGAGGAGCCCTTCTCGGCGTTCCTGGCCAGCCTTTCCATGCCCGGCGCTTCCATCCTGGATGAGGAAACGACGAAAGCTGCGGGCGACCGCTTTGGCACCGACCCCGAATGCACAGTCGGCACAGGCTCGTTCATCCTCTGGAAATGGGAAGCGGGCAAGGGCATGCTGCTGAAAGCGAATCCCAACTGCTGGCAGGGCGCGCCCCGATGCGAGGGGCTTGACCTCCGCTTCCTGACGGAGCCGCAGGAGCTGCGGCGGATGTTTGAAAACGGCGAAATCGACGTGCTGGATTTAGACGAAGTGGGCAACGCCGCGGAATTCTTCTATCACGGCGACCTGTACCGCGACAGGCTTTACCACGTGCAGCGCATCGGCACCACCTATATCGCCCTGAACGAATCCGTCGCGCCGCTGGACGACGTGCGGGTGCGCAAAGCGCTGCAACTGGCGCTGAACCGGCCCATGCTGCTCAAGGCGGTCTACAGCGGGCGGGGGAACGTGGAAAACGGCATCTATCCCCATGGACTGTACGGCTTCAACCCCGATCTGCCGGAAATCCCCTACGACCCGGAGGAAGCCGTGAGGCTGCTGGCGGAAGCCGGGTATCCCGACGGGTTCAGCCTCACGATCAGCGCGAACACCTCCTCCACGCAGTGGGAAATCGCCCTGATCCGGCTGGCCGTTTCCATGTGGGAGAAGGTGGGCGTGAAAGCGTCCATCGACGTGCTGGAAGAAAGCGAATTCATGCGCCTGCGGAAAAGCGGCAGGCTGGCCTGCTACGCCGCGCTGTGGACGGCGGATTATGACGACCCCGACAATTTCATTTATACCTTCTTTGGCAACCGGGAAAACACCACCTTCCGAAGCCTTTGCTATCCGAAGGAGGACGTGATGGAACGGGTGACGCGGGCGCGGGGCATCCAGGACGCGGAAGCGCGCATCCGGGAATACCGGGAGCTGGAGAGAATCATCGTACAGGAGGACGCCGCGTGGATTCCGCTGTTCTCCCGGCTGCGGTATTACGTCACGTCGGAAAGGCTGCGGGGCATCCAGTCCTCCTGGAACGGTTCGGTTAAAAACATGTATCGGGAAATGTCGGTTGTGGACGGACAGGACTGATACCCATTGCCTCCGCAAAGCACACAGTAAAGGAGGGAACAGCTGATGCATTCCATCCGCGCCAAGATTACGGCCATCACCATCGTCGCTATCCTGACGAGCATCGTCGCCCTGTTTGCCGCCAGCTATACCACGGTCCAGGAGGAGACCGACCAGAACTCCGTCAGCCTGATGAACCTGATCGGCCATAACACGCAGAAATCCCTGGAAAAATATTTTGAGAGCATCGAGCAGTCGGTGGAGCTGACCGCCAATATCGCCATCGACAGCCTGGACAGCGTGTTGCTGGTGGAATGCGGGGCCGTGCGGACGGACGCCGGGCCGATCAGCCAGACCGACGAACAGCGGGAAAAGCTGGACGAATACCTGGCCGCGTACTGCGGGCGGATCCAGGAGTTTTTTTCCGGCGTCGCCAGCTATACCCACGGCGTGACGGGGTATTATTATTGTATCAATCCTGAAATCAGCCCGTCGGCGCACGGCTTTTACTACGCCAAAATGGGAAAAACGGGCTTCGCGGAGCAGGAGTCTCTGGACGTGAGCCGCCTTGACCCGGAGGATATGGCGCATAACGCCTGGTATTTTACCGCGCTGGAGAGGGGCCGTCCCTCCTGGATCGGGCCTTACCGTCCCAACACCCTGAACGACGCCTGGGCCTGCTCCTATATCGTGCCGATTTATAAATCCGGTGCGATGATCGGTTTGCTGGGCATGGATATTCCCTTTGATACCCTGACGGAACAGATCAGCTCCATTCAGGTGTACCAGACAGGCTTTGCCTCCCTGTGCGACGCGGAAGGCCGCGTGCTGTACCATCCGGAGCTGCCCTTCGGCAGCGTCCCGGACATCGCGGAGCTATCCGTCCGCCGGGATATGCTGCAATACGAAAGCAATGGCGGCCAGATGATCCGCTACACCGCCAACGGCGAAAAGCAGCAGATGTCGTTTTTCACCCTGCCCAACGACATGAAACTGGTCATCACGGTGCCGACCCGGGAAATCAACGCGCCCTGGACGCGGCTGGTCAAGATCGTTCTGATGATCACGGCGGTGGTGATCGCCGCCGGCGCGGTGCTGACCGCCATCATCGTGCGGATCATCACCCATCCCCTCAAGGAACTGACGACAGCTTCCCAGCGGCTGGCCGACGCGGACTACGACGTGAACCTGAAATACAAGGGCAAGGATGAAATCGGCACGCTGACCGAGGCGTTTACCGCGATGCGGGACCGCATCAAGCGCTCCATCGAAGACCTGAACCACCAGATCCTGACCGATAAGCTGACCGGCCTGCCCAACATGCGCTACTTCTTCAAGCTGGCGAAGGCGGAGAGGGACCGGCTGTTGGGAGAAGGCAAAAAGCCCGTCATGCTGTACTTTGACATCATCGGCATGAAGCATTACAACCGGCAGTTCGGCTTTGAAAAGGGTGACCAGCAGATTCTTGCCTTCGCAGAGATCCTGCTGCGCCGGCTTGGCGGCCACCGCGTCTGCCGTTTCAGCGGCGACCATTTTACCGCCGTGTCCGATGAGGAGCATGCGGAAGAAGACCTGCGCGCCATTTTCCGGGACTGCCAGAGCTTCAGCAATGAAAGGCGGCTGAACGTGAACGTGGGCGTCTATCCGAACCGGCTGGAATCGGTGGACGTAAACGTGGCCTGCGACCGCGCCAAGTATGCCTGCGACCAGAACCGGGGCTCCCTCGTGTCCACCGTCTGCTGGTATGACGAAAACATGCTGAGAAAAGGCGACGTGTTCCGCTATATCATCCGGAATCTTGACCGGGCGCTGGCGGATGGCTGGGTCAAGGTGTATTTCCAGCCCATCATCCGCGCCGCCGACGGCAAGGTGTGCGACGAGGAAGCGCTGTGCCGCTGGATCGATCCGGTGCTCGGCTTCCTGTCCCCAGCGGATTTTATCCCCGCGCTGGAGGAAGCCAAGCTGATTTACAAGCTGGATCTCTACGTGGTGGAACGGGTGCTGGAAAAGATGAAGAAGCAGGCGGAGGTCGGCCTGTATGTGGTGCCCCAGTCCATTAACCTGTCCCGCAACGATTTCGACAGCTGCGATATTGTGGAAGAGATCCGCCGCCGGGTGGACGAGGCGGGCATCGAGCGCCGCATGATTTCCGTTGAGATCACGGAAAGCGTGATCGGCAGCGATTTCGACTTCATGAAGGAACAGGTGGCGCGGTTCCAGGAACTGGGCTTCGAGGTGTGGATGGACGACTTTGGCAGCGGTTATTCCTCCCTGGACGTGCTGCAGAACATCCGCTTCGACCTGATCAAGTTCGACATGCGGTTCATGGAGCGCTTCAACAGCGGCGAAGAGGGCAGGATCATCCTGACCGAGCTGACGAAAATGGCCATCAGCCTGGGCGTGGAAACGGTGTGCGAAGGCGTGGAGCAGGAAGAGCAGGTGGAATTCCTGCGGGAAATCGGCTGCACGAAGATTCAGGGCTACTATTACGGCAGGCCCATCTCCTTCGATACCATGCTGTCCATGTATGAAAAGGGCGAGGACATAGGCTTTGAAAACCCGGCGGAAACGGAATACTACGCTTCTCTTGGCCGCATCAACCTGTACAATATGGCCGTGCTTTCCGGCGAGGACGACGAATCCCTGCAGCGCTACTTCAACACCCTGCCCATGAGCATCATCGAGGTCAACGGCACGCGAGTAAGGTATAACCGATGCAACAAATCCTACCGCGACTTCCTGGAGCGGACCCTGGGCGCAAAGTTTTCGACGGAAGAATTGGATTATTCCCAAATGCCGGACCTGCCGGGCTCCGTGTTCATGGGCGCGGTCATGCGATGCAGCAAGGATGGAAAGCGCGCCATCGTGGATGAAAAAATCAACGAGGACACGTCGATTCACGCCCTCATGCGCCGGGTGGCGGTCAACCCCGTGACGGGCACGGCCGCCATCGCCGCGGCGGTGCTGGCGGTGATCAAGGAAGGCGAAAACGCCGGCACCAACTACGCGCACATCGCCAAGGCCCTGTCCGCCGATTATCTGTACCTCTATTACGTGAACCTGGACACCGAATCCTTCATCGAATACAGCCCGGACGCCGCGCGGGAAAACCTGGCGCTGGAACGCCACGGGGATCACTTCTTCTCCGTTAGCCGCAAGGAAGCGGAAACGCGGCTGCACAAGGACGACCAGGAGTATTTCCTCAGCGCCTTCACCCGGGAGAACATCGAAAAGACGCTGGACACGGAGGGTGCCTTCGCCCTGACCTACCGCCTGCTGATCAACG
This sequence comes from uncultured Eubacteriales bacterium, assembly GCA_902793245.1. Classification (GTDB taxonomy): domain Bacteria; phylum Bacillota; class Clostridia; order Christensenellales; family Aristaeellaceae; genus RUG563. Next base: position 26,693 of record CADBCX010000013.1, read on the forward strand.
GCAAGCCCACCTATGTCAGCATGAAGGCCGTGCGCATGCAGGGCGACCGGTCGCACATCATCATCGGCGTCAACAACGTGGACGCCCAGATGCGGCAGAAGGAAACCCTCGCCCGCATCCAGGCGGAACAGACGACCTACTCCCGCGTCACCGCGCTTACCCAGGATTTTATCGCCATCTACACGATTGATCCCGCCACAAGCCGCTATATTGAATACAGCGCCAGCAGGGATTACGCCGGGCTGAACATGCCGAAGGAAGGAGAGGATTTCTTCGCCCAGGCGCATAAGGAAAGCGCGAAATACGTCTATCCCGAGGACAGGGAAAAATTCCAGGCAATGCTCACCCGGGAAAGGGTGCTGGAGGAAATCAAAAAGAACGGCATTTACAGCTTCCAGTACAGGATGCTCCTGAATGGGGAGCCGACCTATATTAGCCTCAAGGCCGCGCTGGTGGAGGAACAGGACGGGCCGCAGCTGATTGTCGGGGTGAATAACATCGACGCCCAGGCCCGGCGCGAACAGGACTACCAGCGCAAGCTGTCCGCGGCGCGCAGCGAAGCGAACCTGGACACGCTCACAGGCGTCAAGGACAAAAAAGCCTATTTCAGCATGTCGGAAACGCTGGCCCGGCAGATCGAAGGCGGCCTGCCGGTGCAGTACGCCATCGTGCTGTGCCGGGTGAAGGAGCTCGCCCAGGTCAACGAGGAAAAGGGCCGCGACGCGGGCGACCAGCTGATTCTGGATGTGTGCGCCGCCATCTGCGACACCTTCAAGCACAGCCCGGTCTTCCGGGTGGCCGGCGATCAGTTTGCCGTGATCGCCCAAGGCCACGATTTTGAAAGCCTCGACGGTCTGCTTGCGGAGCTGAAGGAAAGAAGCCGCGAAGACAGCAGCGGATTGGCGCTGGCCTTCGGCATGGCAAGATATGACGGCACGGAGAGCGTAGCCTCCGTCTTTGAACGGGCCGATCGCCTCTGCCGGGAAAATGCCCAGGACGCAAAACAAAACAAATAGTAACCATTCAGTCGTCCTTTGAAATAGTTCTAAGTTCTTAGTTCTAAGTTCTAAGCCTTTTGTCGCATCTTGTCTGAACGACATTGTATATGGACAGATTTAGCTTAGAACTTGGAACTTAGAACTCGGAATGATCCAAGCCTCAAAGAAACCACGACTGAACAAATACAACGAAAAAAGAGGAAGAACGATATGAAAAAAGCGATCTCTCTGCTGCTTGCCTCCCTGCTGCTGCTCGCCGCCTGCGCGGGCGTACAGGCCGAGGGCAAGGCGATGCTCTACCAATCCAACTTCACCGCCGGGACCGACGGGTGGGTGGCCCGCTCGATGGGCACAGCGGCTGTGGAGCCGGTGGAAGTCAACGCCCTCAAGGTGACAGGGCGGCAGTCGGACTGGAACTCCGCCGGGCGGGACTTTGACCTGATCCCCGGCGTGGAATACGCGCTCAGCGTGCAGGTGCGCCAGGACGATGTGGACAGCGCCGACTTCATGATTTCCGTGGCCCACTCCCGCGGCGGCGTGGAAAGCTACGAAAACCTGGCCTTCGGCACGGCGGAGAAGGGCAAGTGGACGCTGGTCAGCGGCGCGTACACCCCCGACGCCTACGACAACTATATCCTCTACGTGGAGACCACCGGCGCCCCTACCCTTGATTTCGTTATGCGCTTTTTCCGCATCGACGCGCCTCAGGGGACCGCGGAAGCGGCCAATCATCCTGATTTGGAGATTCCCATGACAACAACGGAAAACGGGGAGATTCCTTCCCTGAAAGAAACCTATGCTTCCTATTTCGATTTCGGCACCTGCGTGCCCGGCATGCAGGCCCGGAACGCCGAGGCCATGGCCTTTAACCTGACCCAGTTCAGCATCCTGACCCCGGAAAACGAACTGAAGCCCGATTCCGTGCTGGATGTCGCCGCCAGCAAGCGCCTGGCCGCCCAGGACGAAACCGCCGCCGCCGTCCACTTCGACGCCGCGAAGCCGCTGCTGGACTTCTGCAAAAAGAATGGCGTGAAAATGCACGGCCACGTGCTGGTGTGGCACTCCCAGACCCCCGAAGCCTTCTTCCATGAGGGCTACGACGCCGGCAAGCCCTTCGTGACGAGGGAAGTGATGCTGGCCCGGCTGGAAAACTATATCAGCGGCGTGTTTGCCTACATGCAGGAGAATTATCCCGGCGTGATCGTCAGCTGGGACGTGGTGAACGAGGCCGTGGACGACGGCACCGGCAAGCTGCGGAAGTCCAACTGGCTGAACGTGGTGGGCGACGATTTTGTGAACCGCGCCTTTGAGCTGGCCCGGAAGTACGCCCCGGAAGGCACGCTGCTGTATTACAACGACTACAACACCGCTATCCTCGGCAAGCAGAACGGCATCGTGAAGCTGCTGGAAAGCCTGATGGCCGACGGCACCGTGGACGGCTACGGCTTCCAGATGCACCACGAAATCAGCTTCCCCTCCATGCAGGCCATCGAAGCCTGCGTGCGCCGCATCGCGGCCCTGGGCCTGCGGCTGCGGGTCAGTGAGCTGGACATCGGCATCCCCTCCACCAGCGAGGCTGACCTGGCGAAACAGGCCAAGATGTACGCCGAGATCATGAAGCTGATGAAGTCCGTAAGCAGCCAGACCGACGCCGTGCAGGTGTGGGGCGTGACCGACAACTACTCCTGGCGCTCCGACAAACATCCGCTGCTGTTCAACGCGGATCGCAGCCCCAAGCCCGCTTTCTTGGCAGTCATCCGTCCTGAAGCCGTTCAATAATTCCGCGAAGAGTTATAGGATAAAGAATAACGAAGCAGGGGCCGCACGGGCTCCTGCTTCGTTATTTGTCTCGCGGGATTATAACACTTTATTCAGAAAATCCTTGGTGCGCTGCTGCTGGGGATTGGCAAAGATCTGGTCGGGCGTGCCTTCCTCCACGATCTGGCCCTCGTCCATGAACAGCACCCGGTCGGCGACCTCGCGGGCGAAGCCCATTTCGTGGGTAACCACCACCATGGTCATGCCGTCCTTTGCCAGGCGCTTCATCACGTCCAGCACCTCGCCCACCATTTCGGGGTCCAGGGCGGAGGTGGGCTCGTCAAAGAGCATGACCTCCGGCTCCATGCACAGGGCGCGGACGATGGCGATGCGCTGCTTCTGGCCGCCGGACAGCTGGCTGGGATAGGCGTCGGCGCGGTTTTCCAGGTTCACGCGCTTGAGCAGCCCCATGGCCTTTTCCTCGGCATCCTTCTTGCTCTTTTTCAGCAGCTTCATGGGGGCCAGGGTCATGTTCCGCAATACCGTCATATGGGGGAACAGGTTGAAGTGCTGGAACACCATGCCCATCTTCTGCCGGTGAACGTTGATGTTCACCTTGGGGTCGGTGATATCCACGCCCTCAAAGGTGATTTTGCCCTTCGTGGGCAGCTCCAGCAGGTTCAGGCAGCGGAGGAAGGTGCTTTTTCCGCTGCCGGAGGGCCCGATGACCACCACCACTTCGCCCTTGTGAATGTCGGCGCTCACGCCCCGCAGGGCTTTCAGCTCGCCGTCGTTGAAATGCTTTTCCAGATCCTTCACGGAAATAATCACATCAGTGGTCACTGTTGCGCAGCCTCCTTTCCAGCTTGCCGATAAGCGTCGTGAGCGTCAGGGTGACGATCAGGTACAGGAGGCCGGACACGATATAGGGCGTGAAGGCCGAGAACGTGCGGGAGCGGATGTAGTCGCCCGCCTTCGTCAATTCGGTCAGGGCGATGTAGGAGAGCACGGAGGTTTCCTTGATGAGGGAAATGAACTCGTTGCACATGGCGGGCAGGGCGGATTTCGCCGCCTGGGGCAGCACGATGTACATCATCGTTTTAAACCCCGACAGGCCCAGGGAACGGCCCGCCTCGGTCTGGCCTTTTTCCACGCTCATGATGCCGCCGCGCACGATTTCCGCCACGTAAGCCGCGCTGTTCAGGCCGCAGGCGATCACGCCGATGATGATTTTCTCAATGCGGATGGAGCCGAACACGCCGAAGTTGATGAGCAATACTTGCAAAAGCAGCGGCGTGCCGCGCATCAGGTTGATGTAGCCCCCGGCGATTTTGGACAGGAAACGCACGACTGTCGCGCCCAGCTGCTTGAAAAAGCCCTTGCCCTTGGCGTTCATGTCCTTGATTTCCGGCAAGCGCAGGATGGCCAGGATGGTGCCCAGGAACAGGCCCACCAGAATGGCGAAGAGGGACACCTCCAGGGTCTTGCCCAGGCCCTGCAGGTAGTTCAGCCAGCGCCCGTCCTTGATCACGTTCAGGTAGATTTCTTTGTAGATGGTTTGCCAGAGATTCAGCGTGTTGCTCTGCAAGGCGGGCTGGATGGCCTCCCACCACTGCTCGAAGATCATGCGGTTCACTCCTAATTATTTCTCTGATTTGTTGATGGAATCGGTGTACTGTTCAACGGCATGAATGACCTGCTTTGCCTTTTCAAGCTGCTGAACGGCGTCTTCCTTCGCTGCCAGGAAAAAATCGTCATAGTCCGCTTTTTCCCGCAGGCGGTAACATGAGTCAATCAGTTTGGAAATTGTTTTGTCAAATACGCCTGTTTTCACGTAATGCTGATTGAAGAACGCGATGATTCCGCTGTGCTTTCCTGAATCAAAACGATCCAGCGCGGCGATGGCCCGCAGGGCATGGAAAACTGCGTAATAGGAGCGGTTGATGGACGCCCTGTACTTCCCGTTCGCCAGATTAACTTCCGCGGTTTCCAGGTCTTCTTTTGCCCGCGCCAGCCGATATTTGGAAAGATCCATCACGCTGCCTTCCATAGCACGATTCCTTCCCTGTCCACGTTTTGATAGAAAGGCGAAACGCTCCGCCATTTCAAATAGGTCTGCTGGTCAATATCAATCACGGAAAAGACTTTATCGTACTTGAGGTTTAAATCCACAATCAGCCCGGAAAGCTGGTCTTCCTGGCTTGGGGTCAGCTTTTCCCGGAGAAAAACGGCGATATCCACATCGGATTCCGGCGTCGCCGTGCCCCTGGCCGTGGAACCGTACAGCACAATCTGTACGGCCTGCCCCGGAAAAATGGATAACAGGCCGCGAACCAATTCTTCATACATCTGTGTGTTCATTGGCAACGCCTCCTTTTTCCATTTTATTATACGCCGGAAGCAATGAAAAAACAAGCATTTACCACAAATGCCGTAAGGGGATGCGTCCCCTTACGGCGATGGATTCAGTTCCGGGGAAGGATTATTCTTCGCTGCCGAAATACTTGGCGGCCAGGGTGTCCAGGAAGCCTTCGGCCTTGAGCTCGGCCAAGGCGGCGTTAATCTTGTCCAGCAGTTCCACGTTGTCCTTGTTCACGGCGATGCCGTACCAGTCCGCGGCGCCCAGGTCGATATCAGTGATGATCATGGAAGGATCGTTCATGCTGGCGAGGATGGCCTGGCCCACGGGAGCGTCCACGATCACGGCGTCCACCTTGTTGCCCTGGAGGGACAGCATGGCGTCGATGAAGGTGGCGTAGCGCATCACGTTCTCCTGGCCGGTGATTTCTTCGGCCTTGAAGTCGCTGGTGGTGCCCTGCTGCACGCCGATCAGCTTGCCCTTGAGGTCGTCCATGGTCTTGAAGCCCGCGTCAGCCTTCATGATGACCACCAGGCCGGCGTCGATGTAGCCGTCGGAGAAGTTGACGGACAGCTTGCGTTCTTCGGTGATGGAGATGCCGGACAGGCCGATCATGTTGGGGTTGGTCTGCACGGAGGAAACTACGGCGTCAAAGGCCATGGATTCAGGCTGGAAGTCGATGCCGATCTTTTCGCCGATGGCGTTGATCAGATCCACGTCATAGCCGACCACCTGGTTGTTGTCGTCCATGGATTCAAAGGGCGGATACTCGGGGTTGGTGGCGTAGTACAGGGTTTCGGCGCTGGCGAAAGCGCAGCAGCACAGCATGGCCAGAGCAGCCAGCAAAGCGATCATTTTTTTCATGGGATAAGCCTCCTTAAAAATTCGATTCATTCCTGAGAACGAATGCAAGTATACCACCGGTCAAACGGATTGTCAATAGGAAAAATGAATTATTATTCAAAAACAGCGAAAAAACATTGGATAATCATGTAATAAAATTCATAATATGCGGGTACGACTGCATAAATAGTCATTGGATGATTAATCCGGGAACGTTCTGGACAGACTTTACATGGAAAGAACGACGTGATACAATAAAACAAATGATAGCAACGGAGGGGCTTATGCAGGGCAAGCTGATCGCCGTCATGGGCACAAATGCTTCAGGAAAGAGCGGGCTGGGCATCGAGCTGGCCGCGCGGTATGGGGGAGAGGTGGTGTCCGCGGATTCCCGGCAGGTGTTCCGGGGGCTGGATTTGGGCAGCGGCAAAGTGACGCCGGAGGAAACTAAAGGCGTGCCGCATCACCTGATCGACGTGTGTGCGCCGGGGGAATTTTTCTCCATGGCGGATTTCCAGCGCCTGGCCTACGCCGCCATCGACGATATCCTGGCGCGGGGGAGAGTCCCCTTCCTGGTGGGCGGCACCGGGCTGTATGTGGACGCGGTGATCGATGGGTACGAACTGTCGGAGGTCGAACCGGATTTGAAACTCCGCGCGCATCTGGAAACCTTTGAAACCCCCGCCTTATACGACATGTTGAAAGAAAAGCTGCCGGACACGGACATCGACCCCAAAAACCGCAACCGGGTGATGCGGGCGCTGGAGCGTTTAGCGGCGGACGATTATCATCCGGGCAGGCATACCCCGCGCTATGAGGTACTAAAGTTAGGCGTCACCTGGCCCCGGGAAATCCTCAAAGAACGCATCGACGAACGGCTGGAAAGGCGTTTACAGGCGGGCATGATCGAGGAGGTCAAGGGCCTGATGGACGCCGGGGTGAGCACGGAGTTTTTGAAAAAGCTGGGCCTGGAATACCGCTATCTCACCGAATACCTGCTGGGGGAATGGACCTATGACCAGATGATCGACGAACTTTCCCGCGCCATCAAGCGCTTCGCCAAGCGGCAGATGACCTGGTTCCGCCGGGAGGAAAACCTCCATTGGCTGGATATGGCCAATGACCCGCTGGGCCAGGCGGCAGAGCTGATCGACGGGTTTTTAGAAGCCTGATTCGTCATGCAATGTCGTTTCCTTTCCCGGCGTTTGCTTGAGGAACGCGCTGACCGTTCCCCGCCGCCCAAAGAGAATCCAGAGAGTAAAAAGAAAAGCAAAACCGCCTGAGCCGCGAAGCCTGGCGGTTTATGCTATTTGACGATTTGTATCCTCTTTGGCGGCCAGAGCACAGCCTTCACGTGGCCCTGGAGCATTTTCCCCGAAATGGGCCCCACGTCGGCGGCTCGGCTGTCATGGGAAGCGCGGCGGTTGTCGCCAAGGACGAAATACTGATCCTTCCGCAGCGTCCGCGGGGGATAATCCGACGGCGCGCTGCCCATTGCCGGGGGGTCGGGCACGGGCGAATCATTGACAAACAGCTGTCCTTTCCGAATCTCCACCGTATCCCCCGGCAGGGCAACCAGCCGCTTGACAAACAGGGTGTGCCAGGTCAGCGAAAAAGCCGCGCCAAGCTCGATCGTTCGTACCGTTCTGTGGGGATAGCGGCACAGCACCACTTCGCCCCGGCGGTATCCGCCCGGCCGGATGGCCAGCAGGATGCTTCCGTCATGCAGGGTGTTTTTCATGCTGTTTCCCTTCACCCGCACGAACAGGCCCAGGAAGCGCGTGACTGCCTGCGCCAGGACGAAAGCGCAGATGAAGGACGCGGCGGCGTACAAAACAGCCTGCGGCACGTTATTCCACCGCACGCCAGCTGCTCAGCGGCAGCAGCACCTGCGTCACCTTGGCCAGAATATCGTTTCTGGAAATCGGGCCCACGTCGCTGTACCGGCTGTCATGGGAATAATGGCGATTGTCGCCGACTACAAAATACTCATCCTCCCCCAGATGGATCAGGGGATAATCCGAAGGCACGCTGCCCATGTTTTCCGGGTCAGGCACCAGTTCGCCGTTCACATACAGATGGCCGCCGGAAATTTGCAGATAATCCCCCGGCACGCCCACGATGCGCTTAACGAAAATGGTGGAAAAATCCAGCCGAATCGAAGCGCTGAAATTGATGGGCCCCCAGCCCTGTTCGTTCACCCGTCCGGGATAATGGCAGATCACCACGTCACCCCGCTGGGGGTTCTGCGTCCAGTAGGGCGTTTTCATGGCCAACACGATTTCGCCGTCCTGGAGGGTGTTGCACATGCTTTCTCCGTCCACCCGAATGGGCTCCAGGATAAACATGCGAATCGCCATGGCGATCACCACCGCTTCGATGATCACCACAGCCCAGCTCCAGATTTTTTGGGGAAGGGTTTTCTTTTTTTCTTTTTCCTTGGCGGCGGCCGCCCGTTTTTTATGCCAGGCCCAGTAGCGGGCGAAGATATTCCGCTGTTGCTCCTCCGGTTTCTTTTCCGTCTGCATTTTGGTCAACGCATCCTTTTCTGATTATTGAGCGGTCCGGTGGCTTTGCCATGGGAATAACACGTAGGTCACCTTTCCCATGATCTCGCTGCGGGAGATGGGCCCCACGTCGCTGGAACGGCTGTCGTGGGAGGTGAGGCGGTTGTCGCCGATCATGAAATACTCGTCCTCGCCCAGCGTCCGCTTGGCGTAGTCCCTGGGCACGCTGCCCATCTTTTCGGGGTCTTCCACCAGCTCGCCGTTCACGTACAGATGTCCGTCAGTAATTTCCACCGTATCGCCCGGCAGCGCCACGAGGCGCTTCACAAAAATGGTGTATGTGTTCAGGGTCAGCCCGGCGCTGAGATGGATGGGGTTGCTTCCGCGCTCGTTGAGCCTTCCCGGGTAATGGCAGATGACAATATCGTTCCGCTGGGGCTGGCCGATCAGATAGGACAGCTTGGAGCACCAGACCACTTCCCGGTCCTGCAGGGTATTCGTCATGCTGGTGCCGTCCACCCGCACAAGCTCGCCCAGGAACAGATGCACCACCAGGGCAATCAGCAGGGCGTACAGGGGAAGCACCGCCCAGCTCCAGATTTTCTGGGCGGTGGTCATGTTCTTTTCTTTTTCTTTGGCAATCGCTTTGCGCTTCTTATGCCAGGCCCAGTAGCGGGAAAAAATGTTTTCTTTTTGGGGTATGGGTTGCTTTTCAGTCTGCATGCTCGTTTTGCTCCTCTCGCGCTGCGGCAGAAGGCGCGGCGGCCTGGATCACCTTTTTCCTGCGCTTTAAAAACACCGCGCGATCCAGCATCACGATGCGTCCGCAGCCATGGCACCTGATTTTGATATCAGCGCCCGTGCGGATCACCGTCCAGGTATCCGAACCGCAGGGGTGAGGCTTCCGGGTCTGAATCACGTCGCCCAGGTTGATCCCATTCTCCATGCGGCCATCCTCCTTCTGCTTGCAGCAGATTCTATTATATACGCATCCCGGCATTTTTTCAATGACAATTGTATGCATATTTTGATGATTACTTCGGCAGCTATATATTGCCAATGAGATGCGCAGGATAAAGCGACAGATGCAAGGCGGAGGAGGAAGGCGATGCCGTAGCATCGGCGACCGACGACAACACAGCAGCTGGCGCTTTAGACAAGCAAATCGTGGTAATATATAGCTGCCGAAGTAATAACGCTGTCAGGCAAAGCTGCTGCGCAAGCGGAAAGCGGCCTATGCGCTTCCGGGGGCAGCCCCCTGGCGGGGCCTGGGATGCGGCCCCGCCGTTTCCTTCATGGCTGAGATCAGCCCGGCTGATTCAGTTTCTCCAGCAGCGCGTCAATCATTTTCGGGTCGCCGCCGCCGAAGCTGAATATGCCGCGAAGGGGCATGTAGTTCATCATGGCCAGGCTCATATCCTCGGAGATGGCCTCCTGGGCCGCTTCGGTGGTATTTTCTTCCGCGTCGGGAGAGAAGGTTTTTCTCATTTTCGCCAGGAAGGGCATCAAGACCGCCTTTGCCTTGGGGTCGGCCATCAGATCCATAAAGATACTGTCCAGGGTATAGCGCCGGGGCAGCTCCACGGTAGATTCCACTTTGACGGTTTCCTTCAGCGGCAGGTCGCGGGAGGAAGCGCCCACTTCGATGGTGAAGTCGCCGGTCTCCACGTGCCAGTCATGGATGGCTTCGTTCCAGTAAGCGAAGGCCCGCTTGCAGAGGGTGAAGGTCACATCCTTGCTTTCGCCGGGGTTCAGCGCCACCTTCTCAAAGCCCTTGAGCTCCCGCACGGGGCGGATGGGGGTGCTTTCCTTGTCGCCCACGTACAGCTGCGCCACGGCCTTGCCAAAGCGCTTGCCGGTGTTGGTGACGGTGACGGTGACGGTCACGGTGTCGGTATCCTTGATTTCCTTGGCGCTCAGGCGCAGGTTGGAATATTCAAAGGTGGTATAGCTCAGGCCATGGCCAAAGGGGAACAGCACGTCCATGTCCTTCTTGTCATAGTAGCGATAGCCCACGAACACGCCCTCGCGGTATTCGGTGCGGTTGCCTTCGCCGCCGTAGTACAGGTAGGAGGGGTTGTCCTGGAGCTTGATGGGGAAAGATTCCGCCAGATGGCCGGAGGGGTTCACGTCGCCGAACAGCACCTTCACCACGGCGTCGCCCACGGCCTGGCCGCCCAGGTATGCTTCCAGCACGGCCCTGACCTGGCCGATCCAGGGCATTTCCACGGGGGAGCCGTTGTGCAGCACCACCACGGTGTTGGGGTTGGCGGCGGCCACGGCTTCGATCAGCCTGTTCTGGCAGGCGGGCATGGCCATGTCGGAGCGGTCGTAGCCCTCGGATTCATAGCTGTCCGGCAGGCCCGCGAACACCACGGCCACCTTGGCCGCCTTCGCCGCCTTCACAGCCTCGGCAATCATTTCGTCGGTCGCTTCGTCCTTTTCAGCGCTGTAACCCTGGGCGTAGGTGATTTTCAGGCCCTTGGCCGCTTCCAGGGCGCTGGTGGTCTTGAAGCTGTTGATGTGGCTGCTGCCGCCGCCCTGGAACCGGGGCTTTTCGGCAAACTCGCCGATAAAGGCGATGGCGTCGGCTTTGTTGAGGGGCAGGAGTTCGCCCTCGTTCTTGAGCAGCACCATGCACTCGGACGCGATCTGGCTGGAGAAAGCGTGCTGGGCTTCCTTGTCCCAGGGGGTCTCGGGCTTCATGGTTTCCCGATAGCGGAAGATGATGTTCAGGATGCGCTCGCAGCACAGATCCACCAGCTTTTCGTCCAGCTCGCCCTTCTTTACGGCTTCCACGATCTTGCGGTCGTTGACGCCGCCGGAGGAGGGCATTTCCAGGTCGAGGCCCGCGGCCACGCCCTTGACGCGGTCGCTGACGGCGCCCCAGTCGGACATGACATAGCCCTCGAAGCCCCATTCCTTGCGCAGCACGTCGGTGAGCAGCCAGGGGTTTTCGGAGGCGTACACGCCGTTGATGCGGTTGTAGGAGCACATGACCGTCCAGGGCTGGGCTTCCTTCACGGAGATTTCAAAGGCGGGGAAGTAGATTTCCCGGAGGGTGCGCTCGTCCGCGTCGGAGGAGGAGCTCATGCGGCGGTGTTCCTGGTTGTTGGCGGCGAAGTGCTTGATGCTGGTGCCCACGTTGCGGCTCTGCACGCCCTTGATATAGGCGGCGGACATTTTGCCGGCCAGGTAGGGGTCTTCGGAGAAGTATTCAAAGTTGCGGCCGCACAGGGGGGAGCGCTTGATGTTCACGGCGGGGCCCAGCACCACGGACAGTTTTTCGTGCTGGCAGCTGTCGCCGATGGCCTCGCCCATTTTGCCGATCAGTTCCTTGTCGAAGGAGGCGGCGGTGGCGCAGGCGGCGGGGAAGCAGACGGCCTTGATGCTGTCGTTGATGCCCAGGTGGTCGCCTTCCTCATCCTGCTTGCGCAGGCCATGGGGGCCGTCGGACACCATGGTGGCGGGGATGCCGAGCCGTTCCACGGGCTTGGTGTGCCAGAAGTCCAGGCCGGAGCAAAGCCCCGCTTTTTCTTCCAATGTCATTTGCGCTACCAGCGCTTTCAAATCCTTCATTCGATCCTCTCCTTTTATTGTTTTCTCGTTAAGTTCCTGACCCATTTATACTTCCTGAACCGAGCCATGACCCAGGGAATTTTGCCCACCTCGTCCAGGCAGGTGCAGGCATACACCGCCAGCACGGGCCAGTGGAACACGAACCCGCCCAACAGCGCCAGGGGAATGGCCACGCCCCACATGCACACCGCCAGGCTGTACATGTCAAACAGCGTGTCGCCCCCGCCGTCCAGCACCCCGTTGATGGTGACGGTGTTCACACAGCGCCCGATCATATACACCGCCATGATGATCATCATGCCGGTTAAATACTGCCGCGCGTCGTCGGTCAGGATCACCATGCGCACCACCAGCGGCGTCAGCGCCAGCACCACCGCGGTGGACGCGAAGCCGATCACATAGGAAATATTCTTGAGCTTGATGCCGTAGGCCTTGCCCATGTCCAGCCTGCCCGCGCCCAGCTCGTTGCCCACCATGATGCCCGCCGCGTTGCCGATGCCGTTGCACACGCAGCAGATCAGGTCGCGCACCACCGCCGAGACGGAATTGGCCGCCGCCGCGTCGGTGCCCATGTGGCCCATAATGGCGGTGTAGCTGGTGAAGCCCACGCCCCAGAACAGCCCGCCGCCCAGCAGGGGCAGGCACTGCCGCCAGAAGTCCGCGGCCAGCTGCTTCTGCCGTTTCAGCAGCCGTTTCCACGCGGGCCGCACATATTCCTTCCCGCCGGACACGAGCAGGCACAGCGCCAGCTCCGCCACCCGGGCCAGGGTCGTCGCCAGCGCGGCGCCCCGGGCCTGCATCTTCGGCGCGCCCAGCAGGCCGAAAATGAACACCGCGTTCAAAAGAATGTTTACGACCACCGCGGCGGAGGAAATCCAGGCGCTGGGCGCCACATGGTCGGTCACCTTCATGGTGGTCAGGTAGCATTGGGACACGCCGCTGAGCAGATAGGAAAAGCCCGCGATGCGCAGGTACGCCGCGCCGATCACGATCAGCGGTTCGTCGTGGGTGAAGATGCGCATCAGCAGGTCGGGAACTGCCTCGCACGCGGCAAAGAACACCAGCGACACCGCCCCGCACAGCCGCAGCATGATGTTGAACAGGTTTTGGATGGTGGTTTTTTCACCCTTGCCCCAGTACTGCGCGCCCAGAATCGCCCCCGCGCCGATGACCGCGAATAAGAACATATTCTGTACGAACTGGATCTGCGTCGCCAGCGAAACCGCCGTCATTTCATCCTGGGCAATGCGGCCCAGCATCAGCGCGTCCCCCGCGGCCACCGCCGCCAGCATCAGGCTTTGCAGCGCAATCGGCAGCGCCAGCTTTCCCAGCCGGTCATAAAATACACTTTTGTCAATGACAGCGGGCGTGATTTCCATGCTTTCCTCCGTGTGTTCCGTATTCAAAACCAGAGTTCACTTCTCCCGATTCAGGCGGAATGCCACCGAGCGCTTCAGGTATTCCAGGTATTCCGCGTCCCGGCACATGGCCTTGCCGGGGGTGTCGGAGAGCTTCGCCACGGCGCGGCCGTTGACGGTCTGCAATTTGATGACAATGTTCAGGGCTTCCTCGCTGGTGTCGTTGGAGCAGAAGGTGCCGATGCCGAAGGAGACCTTGGCCCGGTCCTTGAAGTGGTCGTACAGGGCCTGGGCTCGGTCAAAGTCCAGGCTGTCGCTGAACAGGAGCAGCTTGGTGCGGGCGTCCACGCCGTACTTTTCATAGTGCCGGATGATCTTTTCGCCCCACTCGTAGGGGTCGCCGCTGTCGTGGCGCACGCCGTTGAAGTTGTTCACCATGGCCCGGTTGAAGTCCATCAGGAACAGGTCGGTGGTGATAGTGTCGGTGAGGGCTGTACCGTTGTCGCCCCGGTACTCGTCGTACCAGTCCTCTAAGGCGTAGTGGTTGGTGTAGGCCAGGGGAATAGAGTCGATGCCCTGGTACATCTGCACGAACTCATGGGCGTAGGTGCCGATGGGCTTTAAGCCGTACTTCATGGCCAAGTACACGTTGGAGGTGCCGGTCATGTTCCTGGTTTCGGCGCTCAGGCGGCGCACCACCACATCCTCCCATTCCCGGGAAAGGCGGCGGCGGCAGCCAAATTCCGCGAAGGTGAAGGTGTATTTTCCGTTCTGGAAGTCCTGAATCTTCCGGTCGAGGCGCTCTTTTGCGGAGGCCAGCAGCGCGTCGTAATCGTACTGCATGCGGAAATACACTTCGTTCACGATTTCCAGCAGGTAGATTTCAAACTGCATGGCGGAGAACAGCGGCCCGCGCACCACGATGCACAGCTCCCCGTCGTCGTTGAGCCTCGTTTCCACGTAGTCCCGGATGGGATGCCACAGCCGCAGGAACTCCACGTAGTCGTTCTTGATGAAGCGGATGGAGCGCAGGTAGTCCAGCTCGTCCTTGCGGAAGGACAGGCTGCACAGATGGTCGATCTGAGCGTTGATTTCCGCGAACATCTCCGGGGTGAATTTCACGCCTGCGTTGCGGCAGCGGAAATAGTATTCTCCGCTCAGGTCGGTGTGCTTGTGGAAGATCACCTGGTCCATGTTGAACTTGTACAGGTCGGTGTCCAGCAGGGAAATCACAATGGGGTCCAGCTTCATGGTCGTTCCTCCGTTTTCTGTGTATGTTCGTTCGTCTGCTTAGTTCTGAGCCTGTTTTGTGCTGAATGCTTTTCGGGCTTATCCATCTCAGCCGATACAGCTCAGGTCTTACTATTCTTAAAAACCATCCGTCATCGACGAAATATCCGATGTTCCAAAAGCCCGGATCCTGCGCGGATTTTGACGGGATGGTTCGTTGGAAGGCGATTCTGAATGGCGTTGGAGCCGCCTTCCGGGCCGCCTTCGGCAGAGAAGCGGCAGTCCGCTGCTGATCCATTCCATGATCCCCCTTTGCCGGATCAGACGACCATGCCGTAATGCTTACCGGTATTATATCATGAACAGCGTAAATTGTCATGCACAATCTTCTTCTTTCTGCGCCGTCGGAGCATCAAAGCGGGATGCTTGATTTTCTCCGGGAAGGGTGCTGCTCCTGACCGGCTGAGGAAAACATTTCGGATGATTTCCTGTGGAAAATCAAAACCGGCTGTGGAGCTTTATTTCTTAAGAATCCGTAACTGTTCATTCATGCGTGATAGCCAGACGGAATGGGTACAAGAATGGCGCATGGCCGGAAGGACCATGCGCCAGCTTTTGTTTTTTAGTTTTATCCCAGCGTCACTTTGACCTGGTGGGCCTTGCCGTCGCCGAACACGGGCAGCACATTGCCCTCGATTTGCTGGCCATCCACGATGACCTGCTTCACGCCGCGGCACACGTGGGCGGGGTTGCAGATGTCGATTTCATAGGTGGCGCCCCGGAAGCGGCGGGAGATGTGGTAGCCCTCCCAGTCGTGGGGGATGCAGGGATCGATTTTCAGGCCGTCCCAGTCGGGCTTCACACCTAAAATGTAGTTGCTGATGACGTAGAAGTTCCAGGCTGCGGTGCCGGTGAGCCAGGAGTTCTTGGCCTGGCCGAAGTTCTTGGCGTCCTTGCCCGCGATCATCTGGCTGTACACATAGGGTTCCATCTTGTGCAGGTCGCTGATTTCCTCGCGGTAGGCGGGAGCGATCTTCTTATACAGCTTGAACGCCCGGTCGCCGTGGCCCACCACGGTTTCGGCGGCGATGATCCAGGGATTGTTGTGGCAGAAGATACCGGCGTTCTCCTTGTATCCCGGCGGATAGGAGGACACTTCGCCCAGCTCCAGATGGTACTCCTTGTAGGCGGGCTGGAGCAGCACGATGCCGTGCTCGGTTTCCAGATACTTTTCCACGGAAGCGAGGGCCTGCTCGGCCTTGCCGTCCTTCACGCCCACGCCGCCCATGACGCAGTAGCCCTGGGACTCGATGAAGATCTTGCCGTCCTCGCATTCGTGGCTGCCCACCTTATGGCCCATGGCGTCATAGGCGCGGACGAACCATTCGCCGTCCCAGCCCGCGGTCAGGATGGCCTGCTCCATCTCGTCGATGGACTGCTGGTGGTCGTCCGCTTTTTCAATGTAGCCCCGGCGCCTCTCCAGTGCCACCAGCTCGGGTCCGATGGCCACGAACATGCCCGCGATCAGGACGGATTCCGCTACCCGGTCGTCGGGCGCGTTGGGGTTGGAGAAGGTCTGGAAGCTCTCGTCGGGAGTGTCGGAGAAGCAGTTCAGGTTCAGGCAGTCGTTCCAGTCGGCCCGGCCGATCAGCGGCAGGCCGTGGGGCCCGCGGTTGTTGACCACGTGGTTGAAGCTCGCATCCAGGTGCTCCATCAGGGTGCCGCAGTCGTCGGGGTTGGTGTCGTAGGGGGTCTTTTCATCCAGGATGCCAAAGTCCCCGGTCTCCTTGATGTAGGCCGCGGTGCCCGCAATCAGCCACAGCGGGTCGTCGTTGAAGCCGCCGCCGATGTCGTTGTTGCCCTTCTTGGTCAAAGGCTGGAACTGGTGGTAGCAGCCGCCGTCCCGGAACTGGGTGGCCGCGATGTCCAGGATGCGTTCCCGGGCGCGCTCAGGGATCTGGTGCACGAAGCCCAGCAGATCCTGGGAGGAATCCCGGAAGCCCATGCCCCGGCCGATGCCGCTTTCAAACATGGAGGTGGAGCGGCTCATATTGAAGGTGACCATGCACTGGTAGGGGTTCCAGATGTTCACCATGCGGGAGAGCTTCTCATCCGGCGTGGTGAGGGTATAGGCGGACAGCAGGTTGTCCCAGTGCGCTTTCAGGGCGTTGAAGGCGTCGGCAATCTGCGCGTCGGTGGTCAGCTTGGAGAGCAGCTCCTTCGCCGGGGCCTTGTTGATGACGCCGGGGGCGGCGAACTTCTGGTCGTTGGGCAGCTCCACGTAGCCCAGCACGAAATTGAACTTCTTGCTTTCGCCCGCTTCCAGATGTACCTTGATCTGGTGCGCCGCCATGGGCTGCCAGCCGGAAGCCACGGAGTTGCCCATCTGGCCGGTGACCACGCTCTGGGGCGCGTCGAAGCCGTTGTACAGGCCCAGGAAGGTTTCCATATCGGTGTCGAAGCCGTCCACCGGCACGTTCACCGCGTAGAAGGAATAATGATTGCGGCGCTCGCGGTACTCGGTCTTGTGGTACACCACGCCGTTTTCGATTTCCACTTCGCCGGTGGAGAAGTTGCGCTGGAAGTTCAGCATATCGTCCTGGGCGTTCCAGAGGCAGAACTCCACGAAGCTGGTCAGAATCACGTCCTTAGCCGCGCCGGATTCGTTGGTCAGGGTGATCTGGTGCACCTCGGCGTTCACGCCCATGGGCACGAAGGAAAGCTGGCTGGCCTTGACCCTGTTCTTTTTGCCGGTGATGACGGTGTAGCCCATGCCGTGGCGGCAGGAGTATTCGTCCAGCTCCGTCTTGCAGGGCTTCCAGCCGGGGTTCCACACGGTGTCCCCGTCCTTGATATAGAAGTACCGCCCGCCGTTGTCCACCGGCAGGTTGTTGTAGCGGTAGCGGGTGATGCGGCGGAGCCGGGCGTCCCGGTAGAAGCAGTAGCCGCCGGCGGTGTTGCTGATGATGCCGAAGAAGTTTTCACAGCCCAGGTAGTTGATCCAGGGATAGGGCGTGCGGGGTGTGGTGATGACGTACTCCCGCGCCGCGTCGTCGAAATAGCCGAACTTCATGTTTCATCCTCCTGTAAGCGTTGCGCTGTCAATGGGGCGGTTCGCCTCTGAAAATTATAGCATAATGACACCGGATAGGCAAGGGCAAACATCCGGGCTTTTGCGGAAATCAGATGTTGCGGCAGGATTTATTCAGAAAAATGCTGTGAACACTCTGTTAAAAGCATCAGAAATGCGTTATAATGGAAGAGAATTTGGACGAGCATCGAAGGAGGCTACTATGGAAGAGCAAAAATTCCTGATCGTGGTGGATATGCAGAAGGATTTTATCGACGGCGCTTTGGGCACGCAGGAAGCCCAGGCGATGGTGTCTGCCGCGGCAGCGCGGATCACAGAATGCAAAGCGGCGGGCTATACCCTGATTGCCACTTTGGATACGCACGAAGAAAACTACATGGAAACGCGGGAGGGAAAGCATCTGCCGGTGCCCCACTGCATCCGGGGCACGGCGGGCTGGCGCATCCGGCCCGAGATCATGGACGCACTGGGGGATGACGCCATCCTGGTGGAAAAGCCCACCTTCGGCAGTATCCGCCTGCCGGAGATTAGCCGGGAAAAGAGCGGGGGAGACGAACCCGCCGTGATCGAACTGCTGGGCCTGTGCACGGACATCTGCGTGGTCTCCAACGCGCTGCTACTGAAAGCGGCGTTCCCGGAAACTGACTTCGCCGTGCATGCGGACTGCTGCGCGGGCGTTACCCCCGAAAAGCACGAAGCCGCCCTGGAAACCATGCGGAGCTGCCAGATCACCGTGATTTGAGAAGGAGTATCCGTGCAGTCGATCGGTGGGAGAGTACAGAGTACAGAGTACAGATTATTTAGCTTTCACAATTCAGCCGTCCCCTATTGGCCGACTAAATAAATCTGCACTCTGCACTCTGTACTCTGTTCTCTCGTTCCCCATCAACTCAAAAAGGTTGACTGAACTGTAACGAGGAGGAAAGAAGATGCCTGAATATCGTTTTGACGCCGCGAAAGCGCGGGACCGGATGGTGGAAGAAATCAAAAAGCTGGCGGAACAGCAGGGCTTTTCCAAAGTCGTGATCGGTATTTCCGGCGGCAAGGACTCCACCGTCACCGCCGCCCTGTGCGCCCGGGCCCTGGGGAAAGAAAATGTATACGGCGTGATGCTGCCCGACGGGGAACAGAAGGACATTTCCGACAGCCGGAAGGTGTGCGAAGCCCTGGGCATCCGGCGGCGCACGATCAATATCGGGGCCATCCACGCGGCGCTGAAAGCTGTCACCGACCAGCATGAGCCCACCGCGCAGGAGGGCGAATTCAGCGTGCCCTACAACCGGGAGAGCGA